>DATBLY010000125.1:0-13601 GCA_036555125.1 Actinomycetota bacterium
TATCGAGGTAGCCGGCAGCGTCCAGCAGCCGCTTGGCCTCCTCCGGGTCGAACCCGATCGCCTGATCGGGCGGCGGCTCCCAGTTCCAGCCGAACAACGGGACGACCGGCGTGACCCCCGGCGTCGCGTAGCCACGCGTCACCCGATCCACGAGCGTCTGCTTATCGATCGCCCAGGCGACCGCCCGGCGGAACGCCGGATCCCGGACCGCGGCGTTCGCCGTGCTGGCGTCATCCTCCACGACGTTGAACGACATCTGCCAGAACGTGTCCGCGCCGACGACGGCGGAGCCGATGTCGGGCTGACCCTCGATCGCATCGAACAGCGCGGCGGTCGGGACGACCGTGTGGTCGATCGCGCCCTTCAGCAGTGCCTGGACCACCGACTCGTTCGAGTTGTAGACGCGGAACACCAGCCGGTCGATCGTCGGCGCGCCCGCCCAGTAGTCCGGGTTGGCGTCCATCGTCCAGTACTCGCCCTGGTTCCACTCGACCAGGTTGAACGACCCGGAGATCACGGGATCGGGGAAGTTCTTGAAGCTCTTCAGCTCCTTCTCGGTGAACCCGCCCCAGACGTGTTCCGGGAGGATCAGGTTGTAGCCGGGGAGCCCGGGGATCAGGGTCGGGCGCGTCGTCTTCCACACGATCGTCTGGTCGTCCGCGGCGACGATGCTCTCGGTGAACCGGTAGCCGTCGCTCCACGAGCTGATGTCGTGCTCGAGGATGAAGTTCCCGGTCCACACGAAGTCCTGGGCCGTGATCGGGACGCCGTCGCTCCAGGTCAGCCCGTCGCGGAGATGGAACGTCCACGTGAGCCCGTCGTCGCTGACGTCCCAACGGTCCGCGAGCTCGCCCTCGGGCGTGTAGTCCGTCTGCGCCCTCCGCAGGAGGCCGTCGTACATCAGCCCGCCCACGAAGCTCTCCGTCGTGTCGAGCTGACGGAACGGGTTCGCCGAGTTCAGGTCGCCCGTGACGCCGACGGTGAAGGTGATCCGCGGCGCGGCGCTCGGGCTCGGCGTCTGGCCCGCGGCGGTGCCGATGCCGAGCGAGACCGGCACGACCGCGGCGACGAACGCGGTCACGGCACGTCTCGCGATCCTCACGCTGGCCCCCGGTCCTGATCGGGCGTTCAGGTGCGATGTCCGGCACATCCTAGGCGCCGACCGGCCGAACGCGGAAGGCAGCGACCGGCGCCTAGACTCGGCCCATGACGGACGTGCGGCGCCGGGTCCCTTCCCTGGACACCCTGCTGCGATCGGCGCCCGGGCGCCGGGCGGCCGCGACGTTCGGGCGGTCGGTCGTGAAGCACGCGATCTCGGTCACGCTGGGCGAGGTGCGGGCCCGGGCCGCCCAGGGACTCGAGCCGCCCGAAGACGACGCGATCCTCGCGGGCGCGGTCGGCCTGGCCTCGAGGACCGCCTCCGGGCTCACCCCCGTCATCAACGCCACCGGGGTGGTCCTGCACACGAACCTGGGCCGCGCGCCCCTGCCCCGCTCGGCCATCGACGCGGTCGGCCGGGCGGCCGGCACGTACACGGACCTCGAGATCGACCGCGCGACCGGCAAGCGGGGCCGGCGGACGTGGCGAGCGGAGTTCCTCCTGACCGCCCTGACGGGAGCCGACGCCGCGCTGGTCGTGAACAACTGCGCCGCCGCGATGCTGCTCTCGCTCGCGACGCTCGCTCGGCGCAAGGAGGTGCTCGTCTCCCGCGGCGAGCTGATCGAGATCGGCGGCGAGTTCCGGATCCCCGACATCATGGCCGCCTCAGGCGCGAAGCTGGTCGAGGTCGGAACCACGAACCGCACGCGGATCGGGGACTACCGCGGCGCGCTCTCCGGGCGGACCGGCGCGATCCTGCGCGTGCACCCCAGCAACTATCGCGTCGTGGGATTCACGTCGAGCCCCACCACGGCGGAGCTCGCCGCGGTCGCCGCGAAGCAGGGGGTGCCGTTCCTGTTCGACGTTGGCTCCGGCCTGCTCGCGGGGGGCCACGGGCTGTCGGCGGACGAGCCGACGGTGGCCGACGCGCTCCACGACGGCGCCGACCTCGTGACGTTCTCCGGCGACAAGCTGCTGGGCGGCCCGCAGGCCGGATGCATCGTCGGACGTGCCGAGCTGATCGCGCGCCTCCGCAAGCATCCGATCGCCCGCGCCGTCCGCGTGGACAAGCTGCAGCTCGCGGCCCTGGAGTCGATCCTTCGGACCGTGGCGTCCGGGCACGGCGACGAGCTCCCGGTGCCCGCGATGCTGCACGAGCCGGCCGCCTCGATCGCGAAGCGCGCCCATCGGCTCGCCGAGACGGTCGGCGGCGACCTGGAGCACGCGCACGTGCGTCGCTGCGACTCCGTGGTCGGCGGCGGATCGATGCCGGGGACGACGCTCCCGTCGTGGGGCGTCGAGGTGCGCGTCCCCGACCCCCCCGCGTTCGCGGGACGGCTGCGGACCGGACGGCCGCCGGTGTGCTGCCGCGTGGAGGAGGATCGGGTGCTGTTCGACGTGCGGACCGTCTTCCCCGATCAGGTCGACGACCTCGCCCGGGCGATCCTGTACGCGATCGAAGGCGACGACCTCGACGAGGACGACGACCGCTGACGTGACGGACGCACCGCGCGACGACGCCGAGACGACCGGCGAGCTCCGCGTCGTCGCGACGGCGGGCCACGTCGACCACGGGAAGTCCTCGCTGATCGCCCTCCTCACGGGGATCGATCCGGACCGGTGGGCGGAGGAGAAGCGCCGCGGCCTCACGATCGACCTCGGCTACGCCTGGTGCACGCTCCCATCCGGACGCGAGATCGGGTTCGTGGACGTGCCGGGCCACGAGCGATTCATCGCGAACATGCTCGCGGGCGTGGGCCCCGTCCGGCTGGTGCTGTTCGTGGTGGCCGCGGACGAGGGATGGCGGCCGCAGTCCGAGGAACACCTGCAGATCCTGGACGTGCTCGGCGTCGAGGGCGGCGTCGTCGCGCTGACGAAGCGAGACCTGGTGGACGACGAGACGCTCGCGGGCACCGCCGCGGACGTGCGCGAGCGCCTCGCCGGCACCGCGCTCGCCGCGGCTCCGATCGTCCCCGTCTCCGCGACCACCGGCACCGGGCTCGACGCCCTCACCCGGGAGCTCGACGCGATGGTCGCAGGCGCCCCGCATCCCCACCGCGCTCGCACGCGATTGTTCGTGGACCGGGTGTTCGCGATCAAGGGCGCGGGGACCATCGTGACCGGCACGCTCACCGGCGGATGCCTGCGGGTGGGCGACGAGGTCGAAGCCGTCGGCATCGGGCGGGCGCGGATCCGGTCCCTGCAGACCCATCGCCGCGACGAGGCGGAGGCGTGCCCGGTCAGCCGCGTCGCCGCGAACCTGGTCGGGATCGAGCGCGATCGACTCGCGCGGGGGATGGTGCTGACGACCCCGGGAGCCTGGCGTGCGACCCGGGCGTTCGACGCGACGTTCCGGCCGATCCGACGGCTCGGCCACCCGATCTCGTCCCGCGGCGCCTACAAGCTCTACGCGGGGGCGGCCGAAGTCGACGTCCGGCTCCGCATCCTCGAGGGGACGCGGATCGGACCGGACGAGGAGGGCTTCGTCCGCCTCCGCGCCGACGAGACCATCGTGCTCGACGTCTTCGATCGGTTCGTCGTACGCGAGTCCGGCCGGCGCGAGACGGTGGGCGGCGGGATCGTGCTCGACCCATCGCCCCCCGCGACGGGATCGGGTGCGGGAGCCCGACTCCGCGCACGCGCGGACGCCACCCGTGACCAGCTCCCGGCGCTCCTGGTCGGGGAGCGCGGGGCCGTCCGCGTCGACGAGGCGCGTCTGCTGAACGGCTCCGGGGCCGAGCCGGGGCGCGTGGGCGCGTGGCTCGTCCGCCGTGACGTCGTCGAACGCGCCGATCGCGAGCTCACGACGACGCTGCGCGCGTTCCACGAGGAGCACCCGCTCGCGGAGGGGATGGACGTCCGTGCGGCGCGCGACGCGATCGATGCGACCGTGCGCGCGGCCGGCGTGCGCGCGGGGCCGGGGCTGGCCGAGGACCTGCTGGAGGGCTCGATCGAGCGAGGGGTCGTGACGCGGACGTCGTCGGGCGTCCGGTTGCCGGAGCATCGGGCGGCGCCGACGTCGGGGTCGCCCGACGTGGAGCGTCTCCTCGCCGCGCTCGGCGGAGGGCGCGCGGCGACCCCGCCCTCGATCCCCGAGCTCGTGGCGGACGGGATCCCTCGAGCCGCGATCGACGCGGCGATCGGATCGGGAGACGTGGTCAGGGTCTCGCCCGAGTTCGTCTTCGCACGCGGGACGATCGACCGGGCCCGCTCGATCGTGAGCGACGCCGGTCCGGGAGGGATCACGGTGAGCGCCTTCCGCGAGGCGCTCGGGACCACCCGGAAGTACGCGATGCCGATCCTCGCGTGGTTCGACCTGCGCGGCATCACACGCCGTGACGGCGATCGGCGCGTCGCTCGAGACGCGACGGCGCGCTAGCGGACGGCCACGCTAGTCGGCCAGCTCGGCGGTGACGGCCACCTCGACACAGGTCCCGAGCGGGAGCGCCGCCATCCCCACGGCGGCGCGGGCATGCCTCCCGGCCTCACCCAGGACCTCGATCAGGAACTCGCTGGCGCCGTTCGCGACCTGCGCGTGCTCGGTGAACCCGGACGTGCAGGCGACGTAGACCGTGACCTGGGCGATCTGCGCGACGCGATCGAACGATCCGAGCTCCCCTCGGAGGGCGGCGAGGGCCTGCAGCGCGGCCCGGCGCGCGGCGGCTTGCCCGTCCTCGACCGAGACCTCCCGGCCCAGGAGCCCGGGGCTGACCACGACGCCGTCGACGATCGGCACCTGTCCGGCGACGAACGCCAACCCCGCGGCGACCCGGACCGGCACGTAGGCCGCGACCGGCTGCGGGACCGGGGGCAGCTCGGAGCCGGCCGCAGCGATCCTGCGCAGCACGTCCGCGTCGTCCATGGCGCGCATCCTACGCACGCGAAAGGGCGGCGCGTCCATCGCGCCGCCCTCCAGGGAAGTCGCTCGCCCGGGCGCAGGGGATCGCCCGGACACATCCGCCGTCCTCCTACACCGCCTCCTGCGTCTGTCGTCGGAGCAGCGCGCGACGCTCCATCTCGTTCAGCCCGCCCCAGATCCCGTGCGTCTCGCGGACCTGCAGCGCGAAGGCCAGGCAGTCCTCGCGGACGAGGCAGCGCCGGCAGATGGCCTTGGCCACCGCTTCACGCGCGTCCTTCTGGGCCCGCTTCTCGAAGTAGTTCGGCGCGAAGAACGGCGTCGCGTCCTCGCCGCGGCACGCCGCCAGCGCCTGCCATCCCGTCGCCCAGGTCTCGAACACCGGATCCGGCGTCGCCGTTCCCTCCTCTCGGCCGACGACCCGAGAGGGTCGTCACCTGGTTCTTCGTAGAGGAGGCCGCGCGGGATTCACGCGCATGCCGGGAAGACGCATCGTCTCAGGTCAGAGCGGGTGGCTGGCCCGCCCGACCCCGTCAGTCCCCCTCGTCGTCCGAGGGCTCGGCCTCGACGCGCAGGATCAACCCGTCGACCCCGCGGACCCGGACCGGGGTGCCCGCCTCGATCCGCTCGCCCGCGGTCCGGCCGCGCCACAGTGCGCCTTTCACGTACACCGGCCCGTCTGGGGCGAGCGGGCCGCGCGCCTCGCCCACCAGTCCGATCAGGCCGCGCTGCGCGTTCACGATGCGGTCCCGGGACTGGATCGCCACGGTCAAGGCGAAGCCGTAGTAGAGGAGACTCGCGGCCACGGCCCCGACGATCAGCCAGGTCGAGATCTGGATCGCGTCGGCCAGGTCTCCCCACGCGAGGAACGACCCCGCGGCGAACGCCGTGAGGCCGACGGCCGTCAACGGTCCCAGCCGTCGCAGCCGAACGTCGAGGACCATGCACCCGATGCCTCCGAGCAGCATGAGGAACCCCGGCCAGGACACCGGGACGACCGTCATGCCGTAGACCGCGAGTCCCAACAGGAACAGCCCCGAGAACCCCGCGAACCCGAACCCGGGCTGGGTCAGCTCGAACGCGAGCGCGGCGAGCGCCATCGTGAGCAGGACGTAGACCATCGTCGGGGACGACACGGCGTGCGCCACGCGCTTGATCGGGCCCAGGTTGTCGAACCGGATGTCCACGGTGCCCGCCTGCGCCTCGTCCTCGGTCGTCGCGACGCGGGTGTGCAGCTCCACGGGACCGCCGGGCGTCTGCACGGTCCTGCCGTCGACCCGATCCAGGAGCTCGGGGATCGACACGGCCGCCACCTGGGCGATGTCCCGGTGGCGCGCCTCGGCAGCCGTGAGCGGCCGATCCGTCCAGTCGAGATCCGTCTGCTTGTCGCGCGCGTCGATCCACCCCGCGATCGTGGCGTCGAGGCCCGGCGGCACCTCGTCCGGATGCGCGAGGTCGATCGGGTCCTGCGGGCCGGTCTGGCTGCCGGGCGACACGGCCGCGATGGACGACGCGTACATCAGCAGGAGCCCGGCGCCGCTCGCCTTCGCCGGCGCCGGTCCGACCCACGCGATCACCGGCACGGCGAGGCCCGCGACCCGGTCGGCCAGCGCGACGCCGTCCTGATCCAGGGTGCCCGACGTGTCGATCTGCAGGACGACGATCGAGCCCTCGCGTTCCGCCCGGTCGAGGGCGTCGTTCAGGTACCCGAGCAGCGGACGGTCGATCGCGCCCTCCACCTTGACCACCTCGACGCTCGAGGTGGTCTCAGCCGATGCCGGTCCGGACCAGCCGGACCACAGGCACAGGACGACCACGAACAAGCAGGTCAGGGAGGCGCGACGCATGCGCGCCCATCGTACCGAGGGCATCGCCCCACTATCCTGGGGTCGGTCATGGCTGATGAGGCCGACGCCGGGCGTCACGTCGCCGAACGACCGGACCGGGGGGCCAACCCCTTCCTGATCCTGCTCTTCGTGCCGGTGATCGCCGTCGCCGGCCTCCTGGTCGCGGTCCTGTTCCTCCCCCCGATCGCGGGGGCCGCCTTCGGCGTGGACCGGATCGACGCGAAGCTCACCGCCCTCGGCGCCGACTTCACGCACATCCCGAAGTTCCCGGAGCGCTCCACGATCTACGCGGCGGACGGGAAGACCGTGCTCGCGACGCTGTACCTGGACAACCGCGAGATCGTGCCGCTCGATCGCGTCAGCAAGCTCGCCCGCAAGGCCGTGCTGGCGGTCGAGGATGCCGAGTTCTACACGCACGGCGCCCTCGATTGGACCGCCGTGATCCGCGCCCTCGTCACGAACGCCGCGTCCGGCGAGGTCGAGCAGGGCGGATCGACGATCACGACGCAGCTCGTGAAGAACGCGATCACCGGGGACACGTCCACGACGTTCCAGCGCAAGTTCCAGGAGTTGGCGCTCGCGCTCCGCGTGGAGCAGGCCTACTCGAAGGACGAGATCCTCGCCCTGTACCTGAACGACGTCTACCTCGGCAACGGCGTGTACGGGATCGGCACGGCGGCGGACTTCTACTTCCACGTGCCGGCCAAGAAGCTCAGCCTGACCCAGAGCGCAACGTTGGCCGCGATGCTCAAGGCCCCCGAGTACTACGACCCGATCGACCACCCCGTGAAGACGCGGAAGCGCCGCAACCTCGTGCTGGACCGGATGGCGGAGCTGGGCATGGTCGACCAGGAGAAGATCGACCGCGCGAAGGAGCAGCCGATCGTCCTGGCGTCGGACGGGCCGCTCGAGCTCCAGCAGCCGCCGTTCTTCGTCACCTACATCACCGAGCAGATCGTCGCGAACGAGGACGGCGAGTTCGACGCGTTCGGTCGTTCCGAGAAGCAGCGCCGCCGGCGTCTGTACGAGGGCGGGCTCGACATCTACACCACCCTGCGTCCCGACTGGCAGGCCGCGGCCCAGGCGGTCGCGAACGAGCCCTACCGGGTGGGCGCCGCCCACCCCGACTACGACCAGACCCCCGACACCGCGATCGTGTCGGTCGAGAACGAGACGGGCGCGATCCGCACGATGCTCTCCGGCCGCAACTACGCGGAGGACCAGCTGAACCTGGCGAACTCGCCGCGGCAGCCCGGCTCGTCCTTCAAGCCGTTCACGTTGGTCGCGGCGTTCCGCGAGGACATCCCGTCCGGCGCGGTGTTCTCGACGAAGTCGCCGCTCTATCTGCCGGAGTGGACCGGCAACGACTGCTCGTGCGTGTCGAACGCCGAAGGCGCAGGCGACGGTGGATACCGCAACCTCTGGGAGGCGACCGCCGACTCGATCAACGTCGTCTTCGCGCAGCTGATCCTGGAGGTCGGTCCGGAAGCGGTGGTGGAGGCCGCGCACGATATGGGGATCACGACCGAGTTGCCGGCGGTACCCTCGCTCACCCTCGGGACCGCCGACGTGACCCCGATCGAGATGGCCTCCGCGTACCAGACGCTCGCGAACGAGGGGAGGCACTGCACGCCGTTCACCGTCGACCGCGTCCTGATCGACGACGAGGTCCTGTATCAGCACCGCCCGCACTGCAAGCAGGTCGTCGACCCCGAGATCGCGCACCTCGTGACCGCCATGATCCAGGGGGGCGTGCAGCACGGGACGGGGACCGCCGCCGCGCTGTCTCCCTGGCCGGTCGCCGGGAAGACGGGGACGACCCAGGACTACTCGAACGTCTGGTTCGTCGGGTTCACGCGGCAGGTGTCGACCGCCGTGTGGGTCGGCTTCCCGGGGACACCCGATTCGCTCGAGCTGTACTTCGGCCAGAGCGTGTTCGGCGGCACGGTCGCGGCGCCGATCTGGCACGACTACATGGCGCGGATCATGGCCGGCATGCCCGCCGTGGGGTTCCCCGCGCCGCCGGCGCCTCCCACCGGGACCGTGCCCGACGTGGTCGGGCTGAAGACCGAGAAGGCGCAGAACAAGATCGCGGCCGCCGACTTCACGCCGAAGGTCGAGGTCGTCGACGACCCGGCGCCGAAGGGCACCGTGATCGCCCAGACGCCCGAGGGCGGAACCGGGGCGCAGCTCGGATCGCTCGTCACGCTGCAGGTCTCGAGCGGCGTGGCCCCGATCGTGAAGGTTCCCCGCGTGATCGGCCTGTCCGAGGACGACGCGCGAGCCGCCCTGGAAGAGGCCGGCTTCCTGGTGGAGGTCGTCCAGGTCGAGACGGACGATCCGGACAAGATCGGCGTGGTCGTGCAGCAGACACCCGGGGGCGGCGTGAAGGCGGAGGCGGGTACCACCGTCACGCTGAAGGTCGGGGTCGAACCCGGTGGTGACGGCGGCGGCGAGGGCTGGGCGGAGCTCAGCCGCCGAGCTTGGTCCTGACCCGTTGCTGGACGACGTCCCCGTCGACCTGGCCCCTCGCGCGACCCATCACCATCCCCATGACCTTCCCCATCTCCTTCGGGGACGTGGCGCCCGTCGCCGCGATCGCCTCGTCGATCAGGGCGTCCACGGCGGCGTCGGAGAGTTGGGCGGGCGCGTAGTCGGCCAGCGCGTCGCGCTCGGCCCGTTCCTTGTCGGCGAGCTCCTGTCGGCCGGCGCCCTCGAAGGCCTCGATCGACTCCTTCCGCTTCTTGACCTCTCGCCCCGCGACCTCCCGGACCTCGTCGTCCGATAGCTCGTGCCCGACCTCGATCTCGCGGTTCTTGATCGCGGCGCTGAGCAGGCGGAGCGCGCCGACGAGGGCCTTGTCTCCGTCCTTGAGCGCCGCGTTCGTCCGTTCGCGGATCTGGTCCTTGAGTGGAAGGTCGCTCACTACACTGCCTCCGTGCTTCCCCGGATCCTCATCGCGATCGCCGTCGCCGGCGCCGGTTGCATCGTGTACGGGGTCGCCGTCGAGCGTCGCCGCTACCGGCTGGTCCGGCATCGCCTGGACATCCTACCGGTGGGCGATCGGGCGGCCCTGTCGATCCTGCACCTCTCCGACCTGCATTTCGTGGCGCACGATCCCCGCAAGGCGGCGTTCCTCGCGTCCCTGCCGCCCGCCGACCTCACGATCGTCACCGGGGACCTCCTGGCGGAGTCGGAGGCCGTCGAGACCGCCGTGGCCGCGCTGCGACCGATCCGGGGACGGCTCGCATCCTGGTTCGTGCTGGGGTCGAACGACTACTTCGAACCGCGACCGCTGAACTACCTCGCCTACTTCCGCAAGCACCGCAAGCCGCGGCGAGCCACGGCCGGACGCGCGAAGGACCTGGTCGCGCAGCTGGACGCCGAGGGCTGGAGGGACCTCACGAACTCGCACCTCCGGGTCGATCTGGATGGGCTCCCGGTGGAGCTGCTGGGCCTCGACGACGCCCACATCGAGCGACACGACCTGCGCGTGGCTCCGCGGGAGACCCCCGAGCGGTTCGGGCTCGCCGTGATGCACTCTCCGGACTCCGCCCCGGAGACGGCCGCGCTCGGCTACGACCTGCTCGTCGCCGGCCACACCCACGGCGGCCAGGTCTGCCTCCCGGGCGGACGGGCCCTGGTGACGAACTGCGCCCTCCCGTCGCGCCTTGTGAAGGGCCTGATCCGGATGGGTCCGAGCGTGCTCCACGTATCGCCCGGGCTCGGGACGAGCAAGTACGCACCGTTCCGGTTCGCCTGCCCGCCCGAGGCGACCCTGCTGGAGCTCGGTCCGGTCCGACCGGACGCCGGGAGCCGCTAGACTGGACGCTCACACGGGACGTAGCGCAGCTTGGTAGCGCGCAGCGTTCGGGACGCTGAGGTCGCGGGTTCAAATCCCGCCGTCCCGACCAGATCGAGGGCGGGCCGCGAGGCCCGTCCTGATCGTCTCCGAACCCCGACCGGCGGCGATCGTGGCGCCGCCCGTTTGACGTCGTGCCTTCCCCTGGGTAGCCTCGATGGTCACGGCTCCGGAGACGGAGCCTTTCTCATTGGCCGGCACCTGGGGGCAGATGTCCGGGAAGCGCTCGACCGTCTCGCGGCTGATCGTGGCCGCGGTCCTCATGCTTCCCCTGATCGTCGGCTCCGTGGGCGTCTCCTGGGCCGCCCCCTCCCGCGAAGAGGTGCAGGCGGCGAAGGCCAAGCTCGATGAGCTGAACCGGCGCCTGAGCCTCCTGGTCGAGGAGTACAACCAGGCCAATGCCAAGCTCGCCGACGCGCAGGCGAAGATGGCGGCCGCCCGACGCGATCGGATGCAGGCCGAGTCGGTCGCGGACCGGTCGCTGGCTGAGCTCTCCGACCGGGCGGTCGCCGCCTACACGGGGATGGGCTCGCAGCTCGACGTGCTCCTCGGGGCGGAGAGCTTCGCCGAGTTCTCCGACCGCCTCCAGTTCATGGGCGCGATCGCGCAGGGCGACGCCGACCTGGCGCTCGCCGCGGACGCGGCCGCGGAGCAGGCGCGCCGCGCCGCCTCCCGCTACCGGGATGCCGCCGGCGAGCAGCAGGACCTGCTGGACGCCCTCGCGGCGCGCAAGGCCGAGATCGAGTCGGCGATCTCCGAGCAGCGCTCCCTCTACGAGCAGATGGATCAGAAGTACCGCGACGCCATCGCCGCGCGACAGGCGGCCGCCGCGGCCGTGGAGTCGGCACCGTCCGCAGGGTCGAGCGGTGGAGGCGGCGGCACCGTCTTCGTGCCGCCACCGAACGCATCGGCCGCACAGACCGCCGTCGCCGCGGCGTACGCGGTCATCGGGACCCCGTACGTCTACGCGTCCGCCGATCCGAACGTGGGCTTCGATTGCTCCGGCCTCACGTCCTGGGCGTGGGGTCAGGCCGGCGTGTACCTGCCGCACTCGTCGGCGATGCAGTACGCGGTCCTTCCGCACGTCCCACAGGATCAGCTGGTGCCGGGGGATCTCCTCTTCTTCTACACGCCGATCAGCCACGTCGCGATCTACGTGGGCGGCGGCAACATGATCGACGCGAGCCACCCGGGCCCCGGCGGCGAGGTCCAGGTGCAGGCCGTCTACTGGCAGTACTTCGTCGGCGCCGGCCGCCCCGGCTAGTCACGCAGCGCGCTCGGCCCCGCCGTACGCTCCCGCGGATGACGACAGCGCGCGAGCCGGCCGGGGCAACGTCGGATGACCTCGAACTGGTGCGGCGGCTCCGAGCGGGGGATGAGGAGGCCTTCATGGACCTCGTCGATGGGCTCCGACCCGCGATGTTGCGCATCGCGCGCATGTACGTGTCGTCGGTCGCCGTCGCCGAGGAGGTGGTGCAGGACGCCTGGGTCGGGGTCCTGCGGGGGCTCGACGGGTTCGAGGGCCGCTCCTCGCTGCGCACCTGGATCCTGAGGATCCTCGTGAACGTCGCGAAGACCCGAGGGGTGCGGGAGGGCCGAAGCGTCCCCTTCGCGTCGCTGGCGGGCGACGACCTGGATCGTCCGTCGTGGGATCCCTCCGCCTTCCTCGGGCCCGAGGCGGAGTGGGCGGGGCACTGGTCGACGTTCCCGCCGAGCTGGGCAACGATCCCGGAGGACCGGCTGCTGAGCGCCGAGACCCGCCGGCTCGTCGCGTCGGCGATCGAGGCGCTGCCACCGATGCAGGCCGAGGTGATCCGGCTGCGCGACGTCCTGGGATGGTCGTCGGAGGAGGTGCGTAACGCGCTGGACCTGTCGGAGACGAATCAACGGGTGCTGCTGCATCGCGCTCGCGCCAAGGTCCGGCAGGCGCTGGCGCCCTACCTGGAGCGTGCCACGTGAGCGAGAACGCGATCACCTGTCGAGAGATGGTCGAGCTGATGAGCGACTACCTCGACGGTGCGCTGCCCGCGCCGGAGCGGGTCCGGTTCGAGACGCACCTGGCCGGGTGCACGGGGTGCGCGAACGCGCTGGACCAGCTCCGGACGACGATCCGGGTCGCCGCCGACCTGCGGGAAGAGCGGCTGGCGGACGAGCAGCGCGAGCTCCTGCGCGCCGTGTTCCGCGACTGGCGGCGAGGCGGCTAGGGGGCGCCTCCCGCCCCGGGCTCGCCCCCATCCGAGGGCTCCGCCGACTCCAGGGCGTCCAGGTCTGCCAGACGCGTCTCGGCCTGAGCCACGAGCGCGTCGTTGCCGACGGCTCGTGCCGCTTCGAGCGCCTGGCGAAGCAGCTCGCGCGCTTGCGCGGTGCGCGCATCGGCCCGGCCCGGGGTCGCGTACTTGAGCCGCTCGTCGGCCTTCACGATCAGCTCGAAGATGTCCTTCGGATCCGACGGGCCCTCCACGGTTCTCCTCTCCCTCCCGATAGCTGATGAACGCCGGCGGAACGACCGCGGAACCCTTGCGGGGATGGGTTCCATCCGGCGGCCGTTCCTCGCAGAGTAGTGCGCCCATCCCTCCGGAGGTGCCTCATGCTCCTCACCGATCCCGACCACGACGACGTGAGACGCGCCGTCCTCGCGGCGTTCGGCCCCGTGAACCTGTGGGACGCCGACGACCTGGCCGCGCACCTCGCCCTGCCTCGGACCACCGTGGCGAGGGTCATGGGCGAGCTCGAGGCCGACGGCATCCTCCGGCTCCACGCCGAAGGGTACGCGGTCGTGGGCGCGGACATCGCCTGACCTAGTCTCGCTCAGACTACTCGAGGCGTTCCGCGAGGTCGGCGAGGGCCAGGGCGTCTCGCTCGATCGCCTCGCGGTACGCGAGGCGATCGAGCCAACCGGAGGGCAGGCCGGCGATCCCGTCGCGGGCGCCCAGCAGGG
>DATBLY010000139.1:0-23063 GCA_036555125.1 Actinomycetota bacterium
GGAGCCGGTCGGTGCGGATCTCCGTGAACCCGGATCGACACCCATCCCGCGGAGCATCGCCGCTCGCGGGTCCCGTCCTGCCAAGATGAGCGTCCGATGACCGCCGCGCCCCGGGAGTGGACCCGCGAGCTCCGCTCCTCCGACCTGGTCGCCGTGCGTGAGCAGCTCGGCCGTGAGCCGACCGTCCCGTTCTCGGTCGTCGTGCGGTGCACCGGCGGGCATCCGCTCGTGATCCGCAACGCGACCGCGGACGCCGACGGCACGCCGTTCCCGACGACCTACTGGCTCACGTGCCCGGACGCGGTGAAGGCGGTCTCGCGGCTGGAGTCCACCGGCGCGATCGCTCGGCTCAACGAGCGGATCGACGTCGAGCCGGCCTTCGCGACGGCGCTCGAGGCGGCGCACCGCGACGCCGCGGAGGAACGGGCCCAAGACGCCGAGGAGGGTCGGAGCTGGGGCGGCGTCGGCGGGACGCGGCGCGGCGTGAAGTGCCTGCACGCGCACTACGCGTACCACCTGGCCGGCGGCCGGGATCCGGTCGGGGAGGAGGTCGCCCGAGCGATCGAGCCGGTCCACGCGGACGAGCGTCCCGGCCGGGCCGCCGCGATCGATCAGGGGACGAACTCGATCCGGCTGCTGGTCGTGGAGCCGGGGGAGCGACCGGGGGATGACCCCGGCGAGCTCGCCCGCGACATGGTGATCACGCGGCTCGGCCGGGGCATCGATCGCACGGGCCGGTTCGACCCGCAGGCCCTCGCGCGGACCGTGGACGTGCTCGGCACGTACGCGAGGCGCGCCAGGGCGCTGCACGCCGGGCGGTTCCGCGTCGCGGCGACGAGCGCGGTCCGCGAGGCGTCCGATCGCGAGACCTTCGCCGCCGCGGTGCGCGATCTGACGGGGAGCGAGCTCGAGGTCATCTCGGGCGAACGCGAGGCGGGTCTCTCGTTCCTCGGGGCCACGCGCGGGCTCGACCCGAGCGCGGCCCCGGCGCCCCGCCTGGTCCTCGATATCGGGGGCGGCTCGACCGAGCTCGTCGCGGGAGAGCGCCCGGACGCACCGGGGCCGGCGATCTCGATGCGGATGGGGAGCGTGCGGCTGACGGAGCGGCACGTCCGCGGCGATCCTCCGTCGGCCGCGGAGCTCGACGCCATGACCTCCGAGGTGGACACGATCCTCGAGGAGGCGGAACGAGTGATTCCGATCCGTGAGGCGCGCACGCTGGTCGCCGTCGCCGGGACCGCGACGACGGTGCAGGCGCTCGCGCTGGGGCTGCCGCGCTACGACCCGGACCAGATCCACCGCACGTGGCTCTCGCTGGGGGACGCCGAGCGGATCCTGGCGGGGCTCGCCGTGATGACGAACGCCGAGCGGCGGGGGTTGCCGGTGATGGCGCCCGGACGCGGCGACGTCATCGTCGCCGGCGCCGTCGTGTTGGTGCGGGCCATGCATCGGTTCGGCTTCGAGCGGGCGCTCGTATCGGAGACCGACATCCTGGACGGGCTCGCCTTCGAGCTGATGGACATCCGGTAACCTCGTCGGCCGATGTCCAAGCGAAGCCGGGATCGTCACCTCGCCAAGCTCGCCGCCCGCCGACAGGCCGAGCGCGAGGCGGCCCGCCGCCGCCGGGAGCGGATCGTCGCGATCGTGGTCGGTCTGATCGTGCTGGCGCTGTTGGTGACCGGTGGCGTCCTGTTCCTGGGCTCGAACGACGAGGCGGCGTCCCCGACCGGGGCGAGCGGTGCCACCGGGGCGTCCGGCGTGACCGGCGCGACCGGCGCCAGCGGCGCGACCGGTGCCAGCGGACCGAGCGGACCGACGGGGGACGCGAAGCCCGGCGAGCGGACCGGGACCGTCGCCCCGACACCCCCGACCGCGACGACGGTCGCCTGCGGCGCGGAGGCACCGCCCACCGCCACCGAGCCGAAGCCGCAGTTCGCCGGGCCCCCGCCGCTCAAGATCGACGAGAATCAGACGTACGTGGTCACGCTGAAGACCTCGTGCGGCGACGTCGTGATCGAGATGGATCCGAAGGCGGCCCCGCAGACCGTGAACAGCTTCGTGTTCCTGGCCAAGCGCGACTACTTCGACGGCCAGTACGTGCACCGGATCGCGACCAGCATCGACGTGATCCAGTCGGGCGACCCGACCGGGACCGGGACCGGTGGCCCCGGCTACACGATCCCCGACGAGCTGCAGGGCGGCGAGACGTACGGCCCCGGCGTCGTCGCGATGGCGAACACCGGCGCCCCGAACTCCGGCGGGAGCCAGTTCTTCATCATCGTCGGTCCCAACGGACACGCGCTGGACGACCAGGCGAGCTACACGGTGTTCGGGTCGGTCGTCGAGGGCCTCGACGTGGCGAAGACGATCTTCGGGTTCGCGCCGGACAGCGGCGACGGCCAGCCGACGGAAGCCGTCTACATCGACGACGTCACCGTGGAGGCCGTCGCCTCCTGATCGGCCGTCACGTCGTGGCCGGCTCCGGGTCGGTCGCGAGCCAGGCGTCGATCTCGCGCAGGACCGCGGCCTTCACCTCGCCGTCCGCGAAGGAGCTCTCGACCCCGTCGCGGGCGATCGCCGCCAGCTCCTCGTCGTCGGCGCCGAAGACCTCCCGCGCGACGCGGTACTCGTCGGTGACCCAGGAGCCGAAGAGCGCCGGATCGTCGGAGTTCAGGGTCGCGATCACCCCCGCGGCGCGCAGCCGGGGGAACGGGTGCTCCTCGAGCGACGGGTAGACGCCGGTCGCCACGTTCGACGAGGGGCAGACCTCGAGCGGCATCCGTCGATCGGCGAGGATCTTGACGAGCTCGGGCTCCTCGATCGCGCGGACGCCGTGTCCGATCCGGTCGGGCCGCAGGTAGCGGAGGGTCTCGTGGATGCTCGCCGGCCCCGACCACTCGCCCGCGTGGGGGGTCGATCGCAGGCCGGCCTCCGCCGCGCGCCGGAACAGGTCCTCGTACGGCTCCACCGGGAACCGCTCGGACCCCGCGCAGTTCAGCGCGACCACCCCCGCGCCGACGTGGCGGATCGCGACCTCCAGCGAGCCCTCGGCGAGCTCCATGCCGAAGTCCCGGATCACGTCCGGCTCCAGGCGGCAGATCGTGCCGAAGTCCCGCTCGCCGGCGGAGAGCCCGTCCAGCACGGCCTCGATCGGGCCGTGCCAGTCGCCGAGCCGACCTGCGTGCTGGGCGGGGGAGAAGACGGCCTCGGCGTAGCGGACGCCCTGGCCCGCGAGGTCCTCGCAGAACTCGTAGCCGACGCGCCGGAAGTCTCCGAGGTCGTTCAGGAGGTTGCAGACGGCGCCGTACTGATCGAGGAAGTGCAGGAACCCGTCGAACCGCCACCAGCCGTCGTCGTGCAGGGCCGACGGCGTCGCCAGGCCCTGCCGCTCCGCGAGGTCACGCACCGTGTCGACGCGGATCGAGCCCTCGAGATGGATGTGCAGCTCCGCCTTCGGCAGGGCGACCAGGTCGCGCATGCCTCGATGGTAGCCTCGCGCGCATGGGAGCGCGGCGCGGATGGTTCCGCCGCGACGCCGCGGCGCCCGCCCTGCTCGCCCTGCTCGCCGTCGTCGTCGGTGGGTCGTGCGGCGGGAGCTGGACCGCCCCCACGGCGCCGGCCCGCTTCGCGCGCATCGATCTCGAGACGATCGTCCTGTCCGCCGACGACGCGCCGGCCGGGACGAGCTACGTGGGCGTCGTCTCCGGCTTCCAGGACCTCGGGACGTTCGCGCGCGACGCGCAGGAGCTGGGGCACCTCCGCGAGGACGGGTTCGTCGTCGGACACCTGGCCCTGTTCTTCCCGCGCAGCCACACCGACGGGTCGGCGCCCCTGACGACGCGGAGCGTGATCGTGCAGGGGATCACGGGGCTGTTCCGGACGGCGGCGGGCGCGCGGTCGGCGCTGGTCCGGTTCGTCGGCGACCTGCGCGATCGACAGATCCCCGCGGCGACCGAGGTGATCACGGGGCCGCTGGGCGATCAGGGGTTCGGGCTCGCCGGGGACACCCCCGACGGCAGCCACGTGGTGATCTTCGCGTGGCGCCTCGACAACCTCGTCCTCGCGGTCAGCGGATCGGGTCCGATCGGCCGCGCGACCGTCCGCCGGCTGGTGAGCCTGGTGAACGAGCGCGCCGACGCGCTGGGCTGAGCCGCCGGGAGGATCCGATCAGCGCGCGTTGACGACGCCGAGGCGTTGCGAGCCGATCCCCGGGAAGATCGAGCCGACCGAGCCCGCCCCGCACCGCTTCTCGAGGATCTCCGCGAGGATCGTCCGGTACTCGGTGGTGGCGGCCAGGTCGCCGTCCACCAGGGCGCCGGGGGACAGGCCCGGCCCCTGCCCGTGCACCTGCGCGCCGCGCACCCCGCCGCCGAGCAGCAGGACGGCCTGCCCGTGGCCGTGGTCCGTGCCCCCCGAGCCGTTCTCCTCGACGCGACGGCCGAACTCCGTGAGCGTCACGAGCGTCACGTCGCTCAGGCGCGGGCCCAGGTCGGTCGCGAAGGCCGCGAGCGCACCGGAGAGCTCGGTGAGGTGGTCGTGCAGCCAGCCGCCGCCGACGCCGCCCATCCCGGCGTGCATGTCCCAGTCCCCGTAGTCCACGGCCGCCACCTGGAGACCCACGTCGGACTTGATCAGGCGGGCCACGTCGCGCATCGCACGGCCGAGATCGGAGTCGGGGTAGGCCGCACCGTTCTCCGGGGCGTAGCCGACCTGCTGCAGCTGCGCCGTCGTGGTGAGCGCCGCCAGGGCGGAGCGCGCCGGCTGCCCGATCGCGGGGGGTGCCCCCTGGTGGAGCTCGCGGAGCGCACCGCTCCAGCGGGCGAGCTCGTCCGCGTCCCACGCGGCGTCCAGCCCGAACGAGTCCACGGACCACATCGCCAGCTCGGACGAGGACCCGCGGAACGCCGACGCCGCCATCGAGCTGCCCATCTGGACCCCCTGGAAGGCCGTGCCCTCCTCGCGGAGGCCGAGCACGCGATCGAGCCACCCGGTCCGCAGCGACGTGCCGGGCGCGGCGCGCTCCATCTCCTCCATCGCCTGGAAGTGCGATCGGTTCGGCTCGGCCATCCCCACCGCCTGCACGACGGCGAGCTGGCCCGCGTCGTAGAGCCCCTTGAGGGGAGCCATCGCCGGGTGCATGCCGAACATCCCGTCCAGCTGGAGCAGGATCCCGCTCGGGATGCCCACGTTCGGCCGCCACGTCGCGTAGTCGGGGTCGGCGGCCGGCACGATCGCGTTGAGCCCATCGAACCCCCCGCGGAGCGACAGGACGATCAGGACGTCTCCGGAGTAGGGCGCCGACGCGAACGCGAGGCGCGTGAACATCGTCTGCGACGCGATGCCGGCCACGAGGCCGGACAGGCCGGCGCGCTTGAGGAACGACCGCCGCGACATCCCGCGCTCGTAGTCCGGGCAGCCGCAGGGCTTGCGCGGCTCGATCGTCGCCGGGAGCTGGTCCGGCGTCGGCGTGAGATCGATCGTCGTCATGCTCACCTCACCTGGTGGTAGGGGGAGTCGAGGATCAGCGCGACGACCGAGGACAGGCGCCACGTGACGGCCTCGGAGTCGGCGGAGAGCGGGGTGTGCGCGCCCACGCCCAGGAAGCCCAGGACGGCGTCCCGGTGCGCCTCGGACATCGTCCGGAACAGCAGCCGCCTCGAGAGCGCGTCGATCAGCGGCCCGTGGGTCTTGGGGAGCGGGCGCGGCAGCATGTTCTCGAGCGGCGGGAGCTTGAGCGAGCTCGGCCACCAGTGCGCCGCGAGCGACATGTGCATGTTCCACCGGTTGAGCGTGCCGCCCGCGGAGCGCCACGCGTCGGCGTAGTCGGGGTACCCGTCGGGCTGCGACCAGGCGAGCGGCAGGTCGCCGAAGCCCTCGATCATCCAGTAGAGGCCCTGCAGGCCCTCGGTGCCGGAGGCGTCCGGACCCATCCCGAGGATCCGCAGGGTCGCCGTGAGGTCCTGGAACGGGCGCCGGATCTTCGCGCCCACCGCATCCTTGAAAGCGCTCGAGCCGAAGAGCTGTCGGAGCACCGGGACGATCGCCGTGTCGTTCCGCCGGTAGGTCGCGGCGAGGTCGTTCACCAACCCGGGCGGCGGGGCGTCGGAGACGAACCGCAGGCACAGCTTCCGCGCGATGCGACGCGCGGTGGCGGGATGTCTGGCCAGGTAGCGCACGTAGGCGCGTCCGAGGTCGCGGCCCTTCCTGGCGCTCCCGTTCCTCGCGCGGAAGCCGAGGACCTTCACGGGACCCGTGTGGTGCGCGTCGGGCCAGTACCGGAAGTGCCCCGTGTCCCAGTCGATCCCGAACCCGGTCATGATCAGGGTCGAGCTCCACATGCCGTCCTCGCCGTAGCCGGCGTCGACCCCGACGGAGTGCAGCTCGAGCAGCTCGCGACCGTAGTTCTCGTTCGGGTCTTCCTTGGAGGACTCCGCGTTGTTGAGGTAGAGCATCATCGCCGGGTGCTCCGCCGAGGCGAGGAGCATGTCGGAGAACTTCCCCATCGCGTGGCGCCGGATCACGGTCCGGTCGTAGTCGTGGCGGCAGTACCAGCCGTTGTCGCTGGGGTTCGAGACGTTCAGGTGGTTGGACCAGAAGTCGACCATCGTCTCGAACAGCTGGCGCTCGCTCCAGGCGGCGCGCGCGACCGTCGAAACCCCCAGGTCGAACATCAGGTCCCAGCCGAAGTCGAGCTCGGCCCACGCCTTGTCCATGCTCCAGCCGAGCCGCGGGAAGCGCGAGGCGATCAGCTCATCGCAGGCACGGTCGTCGATCGAGTCCGGCCGCAGCTGCCGCTCGAGCCAGGCGTTGCGTCCCATCCGCTTGAGCTCGGCGAGCGACGCCTTGCTGGGCCCGTAGGTCGCGCGTCGCAGCAGGTGCAGGTCCTGGTCCTTCGTCGCGAGCGGGGCCGCCGCCTCGGCGAGGTCGGCGTCCCAGACGAGCGAGCCGAGGCCGGCGCCGGCGACCGCCGTGCCCATCGCGGCTCGACGCACGAAGGCACGCCGCGACAGCGCGGGTCGGACGATCGTGTCGGCGCGCGGAGCCCCCGTCATCTGACAGGGCTATCGGCGCTCCCGGTCGGGGAACTTGAAGCGCGGGCTCACCAGGAGCCCGAGTACGTCTGCGTGTCGGCCACCCCGCATCCGGACGATCGCGCGAACGTGGTGCCCGTCATCGGGAAGTCGCGCAGGTAGAAGCAGGTCCCCGACCGGCTCTTGGCCGAGACGTACACCTCGGTCGTGACCGGGTGGTGGTGGAGGTAGACGGTGCCGACGACCGACGGCGTGTCGCCCGTCGCGTACGTGAGCGCGGGCTCGATCGCCTGGATCGCCGCGGTGCTGTCCGTATAGACGGAGCCGTCCGTGAAGAAGGTCCTCTCCGCGACGAACGCGTTGCGGATGTCCGCCTGCGCGGCGCGGTCCTGGGCCCGGGTGCGGGCGCCGAGGAACGTCGGCAGCGCGATCGCGATCAGGATGCCGATGATCAGGACGACGACCATCAGCTCGATCAGCGTGAACCCGTCCTCGCCGGCCGGCGACGATCGGCGCCCGTCCCGGCGAGCCCCCCTGCTCCGCGTGCCCCCCACGGGAGGTCCATCGGCCCGAACCCGGCCGGGGTTGAACGCCGACTCCGAACGCCCCACGCGACGTCCCCGCGCGGGCTAGCATCGGTCGCGACGCCCGGGTGTCGGAACGGTAGACGACGGCGCCTTAAACGCGCTTGCCCTTCGGGGCGTGTGGGTTCGAATCCCACCCCGGGCACCGAAGCGGCTGCGTGCGGGCGACGCTGGAGTAGGGTGTCCCGCCATGCGGCTCCTCTTCATCGGCGGCACCTCCTTCGTCGGGCGGCACACCGCGGCCGACGCGATCGCCCGCGGACACGAGGTCACGCTCTTCCACCGCGGCAAGACCGGCGCCGGCCTGTTCCCCGAGGCCGAGCACGTGCTCGGGGACCGGACGACCGAGCTGGGCCGGCTGCGTGGACGGACCTGGGACGCCGCGATCGACGTCTGTGCGTACCGGCCGAGCGAGGTCCGGTCGCTCGTCGCCGCGATCGGTGCGGCGATCGACCGGTACGTCTACGTCTCCACCTGCAGCGTCTATCGCCTGACGGGCGCGGGCTCGGTGAGCGAGGACTCGCCGCTGTGGGACGAGGCCGACCTGCCGGATCCGGCCAGCGAAGAGGTGACCTGGCAGTCGTACGGGCCGCTGAAGGCGCTCTGCGAGCGGGAGGCGACCGAAGCGTTCGCGGGCCGATGCTCGATCGTCCGGCCCACCTACGTGATCGGGCCGCACGACCCGACGGATCGGTTCACGACCTGGGCGCGTCGCGCCGCGGGCGGGGCCGAGATCCTGATGGCCGGCCCGCCCGACGCGCCGATCCAGTTGATCGACGGCCGGGACCTCGGGGCGTTCACGGTCGATCTCGCCGAGGGACGCGCCGCCGGGGTCTTCAACGGCGTCGGGCCGGCCGAGCCGCTCGACATGGCGGGCATGATGGCCGCCTGCGCCGAGGCGACCGGGGGGGCGGCGACGGTGACGTGGGCCGACCCGGCGTGGCTCACGGAGCAGGGCGTCGAGGTCGAGCGCGAGATCCCGCTCTACGCGACGCCCGAGGATCACGAGGTGATGCGCGCGGACCCCGCCCGGAGCCTGGCCGCCGGCCTGTCGCTCCGTCCGCTCGCGGAGACGATCCGCGACACGGTCTCGTGGGATCGGGAGCGGGGCCTCCCCGAGCTGCGCGACGCGCTCTCCGAGGACCGCCAGTCGGACCTGCTCGCCCGCTGGCACGCCGCTACGTAGAAGTACGTACCGAGCTTCGGGGGAACTCGGAATACCGGCCCGCGCCGGCCGACCCTAGCCTCTGCTCCAGGCGTTCCAGCACGCATCTCAGAGGAGCACATGAGGGCCTCGAAGCGTTCGTTCCGGCGTCAGGAAGGCGCGGCAGCCGTCGAGTTCGCGATCGTCGCGAGCCTGCTCTTCATGCTGATCTTCGGCATCATCGACTTCGGGTTCGCGTTCCACGCGTGGAACAACACCGCCAACGCCGCCCGCGAGGGCGCCCGCCGCGCCGCGGTCGACCCGAACACCTCGGCGATCATCTCGAGGACGCAGCAGGCGGCCCGGACCCTCGACGCCACCAAGCTCACGGTCTCGGTCACGTGCAGCACGAACGACGGGGTCACCTTCGGTGGGTGCGGATCCGCGTCCACCTGGCAGGAGGGCGACATCATCCGCGTGAACGTCGACTACGCCTACGACCTGATCACGCCGTTCGGCTCGTTCGTGCCGGGCCTCGGGCCCACGTTGAACGTCCACTCCATGTCCGAGGCCAGGTTCGAGGGCCAGTGATCGTCGGGGAAGCGAGGTTCGACACCCGATGACCGCCACGTCACCAGTGACCCGGGGTCCGCGTCGGCTCGGGGACCAGCGTGGCGCGGTCGCCGTCCTGTTCGCGCTGACGCTCATCGTGATCTTCGCGGCCGTCGCCTTCGTGATCGACATCAGCCGCCTGTACCACGCGCGCCAGGTGCTCCAGAACGCCGTGGACCTGGGCGCGCTCGCCGGCGCCGCCGAGCTCCCCGCCGCCGACGCGGCCGCGGGGACCGCCGCCGAGACGATCGCCCGTCGCGTCGCGATCGCGAACGCGCCGCAGCTCGCGAGCACCGCCACGTTGACGGTCACGTTCCGCTGCATCGTCGGCGACCGCGACCAGAACAGCGTCCCCGACCCCGGCGAGGTCCCGTTCGTCTGCGGCCCCTCCGCGGGCACGTGGGCGGCCAACACGTGGACGTACAAGGGAGCTCGCGCCTCGCACGTGTGCAACCCGTTCGCGGGGGACAAGTGCAACACGATCCGACTGCAGACGAGCGAGTCCGTGGATTACTTCTTCGCACCCGTGATCGGGATCAACAACGGCAACACGGGCTCGGTCAGCGCGTCCTCGTGCAAGGGGGCGTGCGGTGCCCCGGCGATCCCGCTCGACATCGTCATGGTCCTCGACCGGACCGGGTCGATGACGGCGGCCGACATCACGAACATGAAGAACGCCGCGAACTCGATCCTGGGCTTCTACGACTCGTCGCAGCAGTGGATGGGGTTGGTCGCGCTGCCCTACGGGCAGAGCGGGAACAAGTGCGTCGTGAACAACCCGCAGAACTACCCTGACTCGAACTACCAGGACTGGCAGGTGGTGCCGCTGAGCAACAACTACACGCGCGCCGACGGCACGGTCAACACGGCGAGCCAGCTGTACCAGGGCATCAACTGCCTGCAACGTGCTGGGAGCCCGACGGTGAACGTGAACGGCCGCAACCAGACGAGCGCCGGCCACACGAACCTGGGCGATCCGCTGGACGCCGCCCGCGACATGCTGCGGCTCCAGGGTCGCGCCGACGTCCCGGACATCATCATCTTCGAGACCGACGGTCAGGCGAACCAGCCGAACGGGCTCCAGCCCTGCAACTACCTGAACTCGAAGGCCAACATCGCGAAGGCCGCCGGTCAAACGATCTTCACGATCGCGTTCGGGCTGGACAACCCGCCGGTCCGCTGCACGTTCGACACGAGCGGCACGTTCCGCAACGCCTACGCGACGCTGAACATCGCCGCGGCCGCGACGGACTCGACCGACGACCTGCCGGGCGGCTGCGGCTCGAACGAGAACCGCGACGGCGACCACTACTTCTGCGTCCCGGCCGCCTCGGACATGGAGCCGGTGTTCCGCCAGGTGGCGGCGGCGACGATCGAGACGTCGCACCTCGTCGACGACTTCTGACGCGGGCGATCCGCGCAGCCCGTCGCCCTCGCAGCTCACCACGACCGGTGACGCCGCGATCCGATCGGCGGCAGACTGTGTCGATGTCGCGGATCGCGAAGGCCGACGCCCTGGGGATCCTGTCCGAAGGGCATCGCGAGGTGGACGCCCTGGTCGGTCGCCTCTCGCCGGCGGACGCTGTGGCCGCCGGGCTCGGCGGCGGGACGTGGTCGCCGAAGGACCTGCTCGGCCACCTCACGAGCTGGGAGGAGTACGCGCTGGCCGCGGTCGGCGCGTGGGCCGACGGGGTCACGGCGCCGATCGACCAGGCGCTGCGGGCGAAGGGCCTCACGGCCGTCAACCGCGAGGCGGTCGAGATGCGGTCCGAGCGCCCGCTCGCGCGGGTCCGGGCGGAGTTCGACGACGTCCACCGGGAGCTGATCCGGGTCCTCGGCGCCCTCGCCGACGAGACCTGGGACGCGCCCCCGACGAGGCGCGCGAGACGCCCGCTGGGGGAGAAGGTCGGCGCGATCCTCGGCGGACCCGGTGGCTGGTACCGGCACGCGGCCGCGCATCTGCCCGACCTGCGCGCGTTCGTCGCGGAGCGCTCAGCGCGCTGACGAACGACCCACGGGCGGCGGACCGACCGTCGGTGGGCAGCCACCCCGCGACCGGCTTAGGCTCGCGGCGACGGACGACCTCACGGAGGCACCCATGGATCTCGACCTCGACACCCTTCGGACCACGGCGCGCGAGCTGGTCGCCCCCGGCCGGGGCATCCTCGCCGCCGACGAGTCCACCGGCACGATCCGCAAGCGCTTCGACGCGATCGGCGTCGAGTCGACCGAGGAGCACCGCCGCGCGTACCGTCAGATGCTCTTCACCACGCCCGGCCTCGGCGAGCACATCAGCGGTGTGATCCTGTTCGACGAGACGATCCGGCAGGCAACGGACGACGGCGTTCCCTTCGTCCGCGTCCTGCAGGACGCGGGGTCGATCCCCGGGATCAAGGTCGACACGGGCGCGAAGCCCCTGGCGCTGTTCCCGGGCGAGACGGTGACGGAGGGCCTCGACGGCCTCCGCGAGCGGCTGGCGGGGTACGCGGATCTCGGCGCCCGCTTCGCGAAGTGGCGGGCGACGGTCTTCATCGGCGACGGCCTGCCGACCGACTTCGCGATCCTCGCGAACGCGCACGCGATGGCGCGCTACGCGGCGCTCTGCCAGGAGCGTGGCATCGTCCCGATCGTCGAGCCCGAGATCCTGATGGACGGCGATCACACGATCGAGGCGTGCGAGCTCGCCACGGCCCGGACGCTGGACGTGCTGTACGCGCTGATGCGGGAGCACCGGGTCGACCTGCCGGGGTCGCTGCTCAAGGTGAACATGGTCCTGTCCGGCAAGGGCTGCCCGGTGCAGGCGGGCCCGCAGGAGGTCGCCGACGCGACCGTCCGGTGCCTGAGGGCCCAGGTCCCGGCCGAGGTCCCCGGCATCGTCTTCCTGTCCGGCGGGCAATCGGACGAAGACGCCACCCTGCACCTGTCGGCGATGAACCGGCTCGGCGACCACCCGTGGGAGCTGTCGTTCTCCTACGGCCGGGCCCTGCAGGCGCCGGCGCTCAAGGCATGGGGGGGCGACCCCGCGAACGTCGGGGCCGCGCAGCGGGCCCTCGCGCACCGCGCCCGGATGAACGGCCTGGCGCGCAGCGGTGACTACACGGCCGAGATGGAGTCGTCGGCGGCCTGAAGCGCCGTCGCTTCGGCGAGCGGCTCGAGCGCCCCGAGGCGCTCGAAGCGCAGGCGCGCCTCCAACAGCGGCCGGTCGGCATCCGCCGCGCGACCGAGCGCGATCAGGCATCGGGCCTGACCGAGTCGCGTGAGCCCTTGCTCCAGCGAGAAGCCCATGACGTCCCACCGGAGCGATGCGTCCCGGTAGCGGACGAGCGCCTCCTCGTAGCGGCCCTCGGCCTCCGCCTGGATCGCCAGGGCCGTGACGACGCCGTGCCGATGCCGGGGCGTGCGGACGAGCTCGGCCGGTGGGACGAGCCGGGCGATCGCGGCCGGATCGCCGAGCGCGGCCAGCGCCCGCGCGACGATCGGCAGGAACATCGCCCGCGACCGCGGCTCGGTCGCGGTCCGCTCCTCGAACTCGGCGAGCATCGCGCGAGACCCCGTGGCGTCCCCGGACAGGCGCAGGGTCTCGGCCGCGCACACGAGCGCGGGCACCAGGTACTCGAGGAGGTCGAGTCGACGCGCGTCCGCGAGGAGCTGCTCGATGCGCGCGCGCACCCGCTCGTGCTGACCCCGCCGCAGCCGGACCCATGCCGCGAACAGCTGGGCGTAGACGCCGATCTCGGAGCGCCGATCCTCGGCGTGACGCCACATGAGGTTCGCGATGCGCATCACCTCGTCCCACTCGCCGAGGTCGAACAGGCACTCGAGCTCGCCCATGCGGGCCTGCTGCGCCTGAGAGACGAACCCGCGCTGCTCCGCGAGGCGCTTCATCTCGCGCCAGGCCTCGAGCGCGTCGGCGGGCCCCTCGCGGAACCAGAGCTCGAACGCGTAGTTGCCCAGCGCCAGCCCGAGCGATTGACCGTGCCCAGCCGCCCTCGCCCGCTCGATCGCCGATCGCAGGTCGTCGATCCCGCCCTCGTCGCCCGTCTCGCAACGGGCCGCGCCTCGGAACTGGAGCGCGCGGACGTACTCGTCGTCCAGGTCGAGCTCCCGGGCCAGCGCGAGCCCGCGCCCGGCCCAGATCAGGCACTCCTCGTACGCGGCCGCCGTGAGCAGCTCGCCCGCCTTCCGGTTGTAGATCCGCACCAGCTCGGGACCGGGCGGCAGGGCCTCGAGGACCTCGATCGCCTCCTCCATCAGCTCGGTCGAGCGCGCCAGCTCGCCGCGCCGCCCCAGCACACGCGCCAGCAGGCCCATCGCCTCGCCCTGACCGCGGCGGTCGCCGCTCGCGCGGAACCCCGCGATCGCCTCCTCGAACAACCCGACGGCCTCGTCGTGACGCCCGCGGAGCGACGCCACGTCCCCCGCCCGCGACAGGGTCTTCGTCCGCAGGGGGTGGCCGTCCGCCATCAGCTCGAGCGCCCGACGCAGGTAGGTGTCGGCGCGCGCAGCGTCCAGCCGCCAGACCCGGTCGGCCGCCATGAACAGGGCGGTAGCCGTGTCCGCCCGCAGCTCGGCCATCCCCTCCCGACCGCCGCTCGTGCGTGCGTACTCGAGCGCCTGCAGGTAGTGGTGCGCGAGCTCCTCGGCGAAGTCCTGCAGCCGGCCCGCGAGCGTCGCCTTCAGCCATCGCGCGGCCGCCAGATGCTTGACGCCCCGGGCGGCTCGCGGGATCTGCCCGTACGCGACGTCGCGGATCAGCAGGTGCCAGAACGTGTACTCGCGCTGGCCCGAGAGGCTCGACGTCGCGGACGGCCGCACCAGCTCGCGCCGGCCGGCCTCGTCGAGCAGGCTCCGGACCTCCTCCTCGCGCAGCCCGCTCATCAGGGCGAGCGCCCCGGACCAGAACACCTTGCCCAGGACCGCGGCGTCGTGGATCAGCGCCTTCACGTCGACCGGCAGCGCGTCCAGGCGCGCGGCGAGCAGCGCCTGGATCGACTCCGGCACCGGGACCTGATCGGCCTGCGGCAGCCGACCCCTCGCGCCGCGCTCGATCAGCCCCCGATCGATCAGCATCTGCACGAACTCCTCGGCGTACAACGGGTTGCCGGCGCACCGCTCGATCAGCACCGCCTGGGTCTCGGCGGGCAGCACCGCGCGATCCAGCAGCTGAGCGAGCAGCTGCGCGGTCTCCGCGTCGGTCAGGGGGCCGAGCGGGATCGTCGTCGTGTTCTCGCGGTCGCGCCCGAACGTCGGCGCCCGGTCGGCGAGCTCCGGGCGGGCGGCGCACACGATCAGCAGCCGTCCGGGGGCGGGGGAGTCGACGAGCGCCTCGATGAAGCTCAGCAACGCGGCGTCGGCCCAGTGCAGGTCCTCGAACACCAAGACGGTGGGCCGGCTCTCGGCGAGCGTCTCGAGGAACCGGCGCCAGGCGGTCGTGCGCTCATCGCCCCGGGGGTCGGGGTCCTCGGCGCCCAGGCCGATGAGCGTGGCCAGGTGCTTGTGGAGCCAATCACGTTGGCCGCGGTCGCGAGCGACGGCGTCGACCGCGGCGTCGAGCTTGGCCTCCGCCTCGGCCGGGAGGTCGGAGTCGAGGATGCCGGCCTCGCCCTTGACGATCTCGCCGAGGGCCCAGAAGCTCACGCCCTCGCCGTAGGGCAGGCATCGGCCCTGGCGCCAGTTCACGAGGTCGGGGAGCGCGTCCACGTAGCTCGCGAGCTCGCGGATCAGCCGCGACTTGCCCACGCCGGGCTCGCCGGTGATCGTCACCAGCCCGACCGTGAAGCCATCCACGGGTCCCGCACCGAGCGTCGCCTCGAACCGTTCGCGCAGCACCCGGCTCTCCGGTCCGCGACCGACGAACGACCCGCTCGGTCGCGCGGTGACGTCCGTGTCGAGGCGGCTCCTCGGCCCGACTGGCTGCCAGATCGGGAGTGGCTCGGCCTTCCCCTTCACCCGGACGGGCTCGAGCTGCTCGTAGACGAACTCGCCGCGCGTGGCGCGGTAGGTCGGTTCGCCGACCACGATCCCGCCGGAGGGGGCGACCGACTGCAGCCGGGACGCGGTGTTCACGACGTCACCCGTCAGGCTCTCCCCGATCTGCGGCCCCTGGCCGAACGCGACGATCGCCTCGCCCGTGTTGATCCCCACGCGGACCGCCAGCCCGAGCTCCGGCCGCTCGGCGTCGATCTCGGCGATCGCGGTCTGGATGCGGAGCGCCGCACGCACCGCTCGTTCCGGGTCGTCCTCGTGTCCGAACGGAGCGCCGAAGACCCCGAGGACCGCGTCGCCGATGAACTTGTCGACCGTCCCGCCGAAGTGTTCGATCACGTCCTTGAGCGTGGCGTGGTACACGCTGAGGGTCGCCTTCACGTCCTCGGGGTCCGCGTGGTCGCTGCGCTCGGTGAAGCCGACCAGGTCGCAGAAGAGCACCGTGACGATCTTGCGCTCCTCGCCCGCGGCGTCGGCGACGAGGCGTGCGCCGCAGGCCATGCAGAACCGGGCCGTGTCGGGGTTCTGGGTGCCGCACCGGGAGCAGGTGATCACCGGGTCAGTGTAGGGTCACCACGTCCGCCCACGATCGATGATCCCTCCGCCCAGGGAGCCGCATGACCGATCGAGATCCGGGTTCCGAGGCGATCGCACCCGAGGACGAGCGTCGTCTCGCGGCCGAGCTGTTCAACACCGTGTGGACGCTGCTCGATTCACCCGATCGCGCGCCACACGACGACGATCGCATGCTGCACGCGGCACACGCGTCCCGCTACCACTGGGGGCAGGTGGGTGATCCGGTGAACCTCGCACGAGGGGAATGGCAGTGCTCCCGCGTCTACGCGGTGCTCGGACGGGCGGAGCCGGCCCTGCACCACGCGCGCCGCACCCTCGAGCTGTGCGAGCGGCACGGGATCGGCGACTTCGACCTGGCGTTCGCGTACGAGGCGCTCGCTCGAGGACACGCCGTCGCAGGGGATCGCGACGCGTGTCTGGCCAACCTCGAGCTCGCGCGATCGGCGGCCGGTGCGGTCGTCGATCCGGAGGACCGGCGCGCGGTGATGGACGACCTCGCGTCGATCCGACCGCCGAGCTGAGTCTCCCGCGTCACGCGGGGACCACCGCGCGGTGCACGCGGATGTCCCCGCTCACCGACGACAGGTGCAGGTCCGCGGCTGCGTCCCCGTCGATCCCGTCGGCCGCGGCGAGCTCGCTGACGGTCTGGCCGCTCACCGAGGTGAGGTCGAGCCAGACCCGGGTCCCCCGCGTCACGCCGACCGCGACGTCGCCCGACATCGTGCGCGCGTGCACCGAGCCGGCCGAGATCGCACCGATCCTGACGTCGCCGGAGGCGCTGTTCGCGTCCGCCGGTCCCCCGACCGCACCGATCGAGATGTCGCCGGAGGCCGTGGTCGCCGTCGCGGATCCCCCGACCGAGCCCACCTCGACGTCGCCCGAGGCGCTGTGGACCGTGAGGTCGCCATCCACCCGGTGGCCGCGCACATCGCCCGAGGCCACCTTGACGGACACGTCGCCCGCCGCCCGTTCGAACGCGAGCTCGCCGGAGCCCGATCGGAAGGCGATCGATCCCGAGCCACCGCTCACCTTGAGGTCGGCCGACCCGGTCGCGACGTCCATCGCCGCGCCCTCCGGCGCCTGCACCGAGACCTGGAGATCCCGCCCGAACCCGAACATCTTGCGGTTCCGTTGCTCGATGCGGACGATCCAGCGCCCACCGGGCCGCTCGACCCGCTCCACGCGCACCTCGTCCGGGTCGCGCTCGCCGCGGATCTCGATCGCCGTGTCGTCGCGCGCCTCGCATCGCACCTGCACAGCGCCCGCGGGGATGTGGATCTCCAGATCCACACCGCCTGGGGTGGGGAACACCGTTTCCATCTGCTCGCTCCTTCCTCGCTCCGATCGTCGCGGCGGCACCCGCTCGGGCTCGCCGATCGTCGACCGATCAACCCTGCGCGAACCCGGTCACCCGGTTGCCCGGCCGACGGCCCCGTCCGCGTCCACGTCCTCGGTCGAGCTCGTTGCTCACCGCACGCACCAGCCAGGCGTTCGTGGACAGCCCCTCGGCGTCGGCCGCGGCCTCGACGGCGGTCTTGGCCGCCTCGGGCATCCGAAGGGTCAGGCGCGCCGTTCCCGACCCGTCGTCGGGCGTCGTCGTCGCGGGGCCGCCCTCGGGCACGAACACGAGCTGCGCGTCGCGTCCGGCGAGCCGGACGTCCACGTGTCCACCCGGGATCTGATCCGAGAGCTCGAGCGCCGCCTGGCCGAGCACGTCGAGCAGCCGCAGGGAGAGCGGAGACTCGAGCCCTCGAGAGATCCGCTCGGCCGCCGCCTGCGACGCCTCGTCCGCTCCCGCCAGGATCTCGAGATCCGACCGGATCGCGTCGGCGTGGGTCGTCAGCTCCACGGATCGGCCTCGCTTCGCGGCGCCGGTCGCCTCGGCGTCGCCCCTCGGCGGTCGGTACCCGACTCGCGCCACGCCTCCCGCAGGAGGTCCTCCAGCCGTTCGCGTCCCAGTTCGTTCCTGACGTTCGGTTCCATCGACCGCTCCTCCCTCACTCGCCGTCCGGTGGCGCCGGGCTGCCGCCTGATGACGTCACTATGACGTCATCCGCGGCGTCTGTCAACCCCGCTTTGGGTTTGCATCGAGCGGGCACGCCGCGCGCGCCGAGGCAGTTGCAGAGGTTCGCTCACCCGATCGAGCCGGGAACTTCCGATCGAGGCGATACCATCGGCGACGTACGACGTTGTACTGTCTGGACGCGCCCTTCGAGGCGGGACTACGCTACAAGGCCGTACTAGCCAGAAAGACCTAGTCCGATAGGGGAAGCATGTCTGGCCCATCTGGGGGAAGCGGATCGTCCCCCGATTGGGGAAAAATCGGTCTGCATCGGGTGACCTCCAAGGTCATCGTGGGGTCGGGTTCGGCCGGGAGATAGGGGCGCGATGGAACGGTTGGGGGTCGATCGGCTCGCGCAACTGTCCGGTCCATCGGTCGCATCCGATCCGGCCATCGGGTTCGCTGGCGGGGCCGTCGAGCCGACCATCCTGTCGGAGGTCGTCGCGGTCGAGGCGACCCGCCCGGAGCGGCCCGCCGGCCTGCTCGGGGCGCGCTGGTGGCAGCTCGCCGTCAAGCGAACGATCGACCTCCTCGGTGCGACCGCGATGATCCTCGTGCTCTCGCCGATCCTGATCGTCTCGGCGGCCGCCGTGGCCTTCACCTCGCCCGGACCGATCCTGTACCGCCAGCGCCGCGTCGGACGTGACGGCGAGCCGTTCACGATGCTCAAGTTCCGATCGATGTACGACCGCGCGCACGAGCAGCGCGACCTGCACCTCAACGAGGCGACCGGTCCGGTCTTCAAGATCCGCGACGACCCGCGCGTGACGGGTGTCGGTCGCGTCCTGCGTCGGCTCAGCATCGACGAGCTTCCCCAGCTCTTCAACGTGGTGAAGGGCGAGATGAGCCTCGTGGGCCCGCGTCCGGCGTTGCCGGAGGAGTGCGTCCACTACACCGAGCGCGAGATGGGACGCCTGATGGTGAAGCCCGGGCTCACGTGTCGGTGGCAGGTCAGCGGGCGTTCGGACGTGACGTTCGAACAGTGGGTCGACATGGACCTTGAGTACATCGACACGTGGTCCCTCCGGCAGGACGTCGTCCTGATGCTCAAGACGGTTCCGGCCGTCATCTCGGGCCGCGGCGCGTACTGACGCGCCGCGGGGTGCTGGAACCCCTCGTCATCGTGGCCTAGCCTGGTCGTCTGATCTCGTCCGCGCGGCCCCGCGGAGGACGAGCGATGGCGGCACCGAGCGGACCCTCGCTGCGACGGCTTCGAGCGCGGTCGTCCTTCGTGTGCTTCGGCGTGTACGCGGGGCTCGCCGCTTCGTTCTGGGCCGCGGGGGTGATGGCGTATTGGCAGGGCGCGAGCGGCGCCGCGCGCTTGCTAGGCGTGCTCTTCCTGCCTTCGCTCGCCCTTCCGGTCGTCGGGCGAGGCCGCCTCGCGGGCGTCCCCGTGGAGAGCCTCGTCTGGTGGTGGTGGTTCGGGGCGCAGATCGCGGTGGCATGGTTGGCGATCTGGCTCTACCCGTACGAGCGTCCCGCGCGGCCGGCGATCCCGCGGCCCACGGGCCGATCCCGCCTCCCGGTCTCGGCCTCCTGAGCGCGTTCCGGTCGACCAAGCGTCGATCCGGCGCGGTCGTCGGTCAGTTCGGTGGGGCCAGCCGGCGCTCGAGTTCCGCCACGTCCAGATCGGGGATGGGGATCCGGGGATCCATCTCCCGGAGCGTCTCGAGCACGATGCGCGCGACCGCCCAGTTCCGGTACCACTTGTGGTCCGCGGGGATCACGTACCACGGCGCGACGTCGGTCGAGCACGCGCGGATCGCATCCTCGTACGCGGCGACGTACTCGGGCCACCGCGCACGCGTCTCCAGGTCGCCCTCGCGGAACTTCCAGCGCTTCAGGGGGTCCTCCAGCCGGGCGAGCAAGCGCTCCCGCTGCTCGTCGTAGGAGATGGCCAGGAAGAACTTGAGGATCGTGGTCCCGCGGGCCGCGACCTGCCGCTCGAACCGTCGGATCTCGGCGTAGCGCTTGGACCACACGTCGTCGGGCACCAGCCGCTCGACGCGGACGACCAGGACGTCCTCGTAGTGCGACCGGTCGAAGATCATGATCGTCCCCGGAGCGGGGAGTCGACGACGGATCCGCCACAGGAAGTGGTGTCGCCGCTCCTCGGGCGTCGGCTGCTTGAAGGACGTGACGTCGACGCCCGCCGGGTTCAAGCCCTGGAACACGTGCTCCACGGTCCCGCCCTTGCCGCTCGTGTCCATGCCTTGGAGGACGACCAAGAGCGAACGTCGGCCCTCGACCCACAGCCGCTCCTGGAGCTCGGCGAGCGCAGAGACCGTCTCCGGGATCTCGTCGCGCGCCCGGTCCTCGTCGTCGATGCCGGGCGTGCTCGCCGGGCCGAACTCGGACAGGAGGAACGAGCTCCCCGGCTCCAGGCGGTGGAGCGCGCGGACCGATCGCGCGGAACCGTCGGAGCCTCCGTCCGCGTTCCGCCGCTTGCCCCCGCCGTCTCCGGCCATCCGCCGGACGCTAGCACCACGGCCCAGCCGCAGCGGTCGCCGATCGGTCCGTCTGCGGCGGGGACCGAACCGGCCGCGGTCGGTAGGGTGTCGCACGATGCGACGCCACGCCTCCCGGTCCGCCGGCCCGATCCTCCTCGCGCTCGTGGTGACCGCGCTGCTCCCCGGCTCGGCTTCGGCCGCCGTGACCTGGGGACCCCAGCGCGACGTCGCCGACTGGTCCTGGCAGGCCGGCGGCTCGCTCGCGGCCACCGGCTCGACGATCCACGCGCTGTACACGACCGACCGGGTCGGCGGCGCGTTCGCGACCGACCGAGGCCCGTACATGGGGCTGTTCCTCGTCTCGAGCTCGGACCGTGGCGCCACCTGGAGCGAGCCCACCCGCGTGAGCCAGCCGCAACGGCACGCGGATCGCGGGGCGCTCGCCGCGAGCGGCGATCGCCTCTACGCCGCGTGGGTCACCCAGGGCAGCTACGAGCGGTTCGATCCGACCGCCCCGCGCGTGCTGTTCTTCCGCGCGAACGCCAACGCGGGCGGCCCGAACGCGTGGGGGCCGATGATCCGCCTCAGCAAGCAGAAGGGGCGCGTGGACGCACCCGCCGTCGCGGCGGCGGGCGGTCGCGTCTTCGTCGCGTGGACCGACGCCGTCTCGGGCGACGTCCGCCTCGCGTTCAGCGACGACGAGGGGAAGACCTGGACCCGCAAGGTGGTCGGCAAGGCCAAGGGGTCGGACCCGGGCGGCGAGGGCCGGGTCGGGTTCCCGGACGTCGAAGCGGGCGCGGGCGCGGTCGGCGTCACGTGGCTCGCGACGCCCGACGGCGCGGTCAAGGCCCGGATCTCCCCGAACCGGGGCGCGACGTGGCGGCCGGCCGTCAGCCTCGCCGCCAGCGGCGGGCGCCTGTACGGCGGGGCGCCGTCGGCGGCCGGGGCCGGCGGCCGGCTCGCGTTCGCCTGGACGGCCGGACCGGGGCTCCGCGCGCGCGTGTGGGCGCAGGGAGCCTGGTCGCCGATCCGTCAGGTGGCCTCGTTCACGGGGGGCACCTACCCCGGCGGCTACGACGCCCAGGTGGCGATCACGGCGGCGGGACGCGTGGGGGTCGCGTGGAGCGGGTGCCGGACCGCGGGGTGCGACCTCGACTCGACCCAGGCCCGCGTGGACCTGCTGTGGAGCGGCTCGACCGACGGCGGGACGACGTGGCGGGCCCCCGAGATCGTCCGCGGCTCCCAGCAGCCGGATCAGCGCCTCAACGACGGCGCGTCGGCGCTCTGGCTGGACGCGGACGTGCGCGTGATCCTGTTCGACGGGTGGGTGCCCGGCTACACGACGTACCGCCTGTTCGTCCGCGTGGGGAACGGACCGCCGTAGCGCCGATGCTAGGCTGGCTCCAGCGGTTGCCGGCCGGATGCCGATAGCTACCGGACAACCCGAACGGCCCGTCCGTCGTTCCTCATAGGTGTAGAACGTTCGTCGTTGAAGGGATAGGTGTGGGCACCAGGGGAACCGACCTCCGTCCGGCCCAGAGCGACTACCGGTCGCTCGACGACCGGATGCTGGTGCTCGACTTCCAGGCCGGTCATCCCGAGGCGTTCGTCGAGATCCACCACCGGTACGGTCCGCTGGCGCGGCGCGTCTGCGGCCGGTACCTGCACAACGGCCAGGACGCCGACGAGGCGTTCCAGGAGACGATGATCCGCGTCTTCCAGGGTCTGCACCGGTTCAACGGGCAGTACGCGCTGCGCCCATGGATCGCCCGGATCGCCACGAACGTCTCGATCGATGCGCTGCGCGCGCACGACCGGCGTCCCGAGATCGACGACGGATCGATGGAGGAGCACGACCGCCCCGATCCCGATGACGATCCCGAGCAAGCGTTCGAGCGCCTGATCGAGCGCGACCTCGTCATCTCCGTGCTCGAGGAGCTCCCCGAGACGCACCGGACCGCGCTGGTGCTCCGCGAGCTCGAGGGCCGGTCGCACAAGGAGATCGGCCACGCGATGGGTCTCTCGTCCGCGCAGGCCAAGGCGTTGATCCACCGCGCGAAGGGCAGCTTCCGTCGCGGTTGGCTGCGCGCGGTCACCGAGCGCGGTGGTCTCGCCGGCATCGCGATGCTCCCGCTGATCGTCACGATCAAGGTCTTCGACGGCGCCCGGAAGGTCGTGGATCGGTTCATCGGCCACGCCGGCCAGGTCGTGCAGGCGGCGACGCCCGAGGTGGTCTCGTCGGCGGCTTCGTCGCCGGCCGTGACCAACGCGGTCTCGAGCGTCGGCGAGCGCGTGGTCGCGACCGGCATGGCGGTCCTGATCGCCGGGAGCGTCACGGTCGGCGCGGCGTCGCTCGCGAAGCACGACGACTCGAAGAAGGACGCGAGGGTCGTCGCGGCCGCGGCGCCCAGCGTCGCTCCGGAGCCCGTCGTCGTGGCGCCGATCGTGGCCCCGGAGGAGGAGCGTCCGAAGCGGGACCTCCCGGTCGAGGAGCCGGCCCCCGTCGTCGACGAAGCATCGCCCACGCCGACCGAGGAACCGAGCGCGACGGAGAGCCCCTCGACCGATCCCTCCGAGAGCCCGCCCCCGCCGCCCTCCGAGGAGCCGACGCCACAGGGA
>DATBLY010000146.1:0-1856 GCA_036555125.1 Actinomycetota bacterium
CTTGCTGACGCTATCGGTGATCCTGTTCAACCTCCTCGCCGACCTCCTCTACTTCAAGCTCGACCCCAGGGTGACGGAATGAGCGTGACGGAGTGAGCCGGTGAGCCCCGTCCAGACCGGAGCTCCGCCCGCCGAGGAGGCGCCGTCGCCCACTCGCTCCCTGAAGTGGCGCGCCATCGCCGCGCCGGTCCTGCGGAACAAGTCGGCGATGGTCGCGGTCGGCGTCCTCGCGTTCTTCGTCTTCCTCGCAATCGCGGGGCCGCTGCTCATCGAAGGCGACCCCAAGGCGAAGGTCGGCGACGTGTTCGAGCCGCCGAGCCGTGAGTTCCCGCTGGGCACGGACGGCGGCGGCGCGAGCATGGTGGATCTCCTCATCGCCGGCGCGAGGGTCTCGCTCCTCATCGGTTTCTGCGCCGCCGCGATCTCGGCCATCATCGGAGGCACGGTCGGGATCCTCTCGGGCTTCTTCGGCGGGAGGACGGACACCGTGCTCATGCGGACAACGGACTACTTCCTCGTGATCCCGGACGTTCCGCTGATGATCGTCATCGCGGCCCTCTTCGGCCGCAGCACGTGGAACATCATCGTGATCATCGGGATCATCTACTGGACGTTCACGGCCCGGCTCATCCGGGCGCAGACGAAGAGCGTGCGGGAACGGGTGTACGTTCAGCGGGCGCGCGCGCTCGGCGCCGGCAACTCCCGGCTGGTCCTTCGGCACGTCCTGCCTCAGGTGACGCCGCTCCTCGTCGCGAACACCGTCCTCCTGATCGCGTACGCGATCTTCGCGGAGACCTTCATCACCTTCCTGGGCCTCGGGGATCCGAGCACGATCTCGTGGGGTCGCCTGATCGAGAACGCGTTCACGGACGACGCGATCATCAACGAGGCCTGGTGGGCAGTGATCCCGCCGGGCATCTGCGTGATGTTCGTGGTGCTCGCCTGCACGATCATCGGCCAGACGATGGAGGACGCGCTCAACCCGCGTCTGCGGACAGGGCACCTCTCCGTGCGGCGCTTCCGCGTCCTGCGACCAGGCGAGCAGCGCGAGTCGTGACCTCGTCCCTGCTCGAGGTCGAGGACCTCCACGTCTGGTTCGACCTTCCGAACGGACGAAAGCTCCATGCCGTCCAGGGGGTGTCCTTCTCGGTCGAGCCGGGGACGAGGCTCGGGATGGTCGGCGAGTCCGGCTGCGGGAAGACGACCACGATCCTCGCGTTGATGGGGTTGCTCCCTCCGACCGCGACGGTGTCCGGCCGGGTCCTGTTCGACGGCGTCGACGTGCTCGAGCGGGGTGAGGAGACAGTCGCTTCCCACCGCTGGAAGAACATCGCGATGGTCTTCCAGGGCGCCATGAACGCGTTCGACCCGGTGAAGAGGATCGGCGACCAGATCGCCGAGCCGATGGAGCTCCACGGGTCTGCGTCCGGCCGGGAGGCCGCCGCACGCGTGCGTGAGCTGCTCGAGACCGTCGGGATCTCGCCGACGCGGGCGAAGAGCTACCCCCACGAGCTGTCCGGAGGAATGCGTCAGCGCGCCGCGATCGCGATGGCTCTCGCGTGCTCGCCCCGCGTCCTGCTCGCGGACGAGCCGACGACAGCGCTCGACGTGATGGTGCAGGCGCAGGTCCTCGAGCTCCTCACGTACCTCTCGGACGAGCTCGGGCTCGCGCTCGTCTTCGTCACGCACGACCTCCCGATCGTCGCCCAGACGTGCACGCGAGCCGCGGTGATGTACGCGGGCCGGATCGTGGAGCAGGGGCCGACCGAGGCGCTGTACCACGAGACACGGCACCCCTATACGCGGATGCTCTGGGCCGCGACACCGGATCTCGACGCGCATGAGGACGTTCTCTC
>DATBLY010000180.1:0-7566 GCA_036555125.1 Actinomycetota bacterium
CGAACCGGCTGATCGCCGGCCAGGACGTCGGCGCGGTCGACCCGGCTCTGTTCCCCGAGCTGGCGAACGTGATCGCCCCGCTCAGCCCGACCGACGGCACGAACAACGCGCACTACGTCGTCGACGGATACGTGTACGGCGTGCCGTACATGTACGGCCCGAACTTCCTCATGTACAACACCGAGGTCGTCACGCCGGCCCCGACCAGCTGGGACGTCACGTTCGAGCCGACCCTGGACGGGCAGCCGAACCCGTACGCGGGCAAGATCACGGCGTACGACTCGGCGATCTTCATCGCGGACGCAGCGATGTACCTCATGACGAAGCAGCCCGACCTGGGCATCACGGACCCGTACGAGCTGTCGTCGGAGCAGCTCGACGCGGCGGTCGAGGTGCTGAAGGCCCAGGCGCCGCTCGTCACGAAGTACTGGGCCCTGTACACGGACGAGATCGACGGGTTCGTCGACGGCTCGATGGTGGCCGGGACCGCGTGGCCGGTCAACCTGAGCTACGCGGAGGCGGACGCGCCCGTCGACCAGGTCGTCCCGGTCGAGGGCGTGACCGGCTGGGCGGACACCTGGATGATCTCGGCGAACGCGCCGCACCCGAACTGCATGCTGGAGTGGATGAACTGGACCCTGAAGCCGGACATCCAGGCGGAGGTCGCCTACTGGTACGGCGCGGCCGGCAGCAACGTGAACTCCTGTGACGAGCTGCGGACGCTGCTCGGCAAGAAGTACGCCGATCTCGTGGATACGGTGCGGTACGGCAACTGCGGCAACGCCGACTTCCTGGACTCGATCTGGGTGTGGCGGACGCCCGAGGCGAACTGCCACGACGACCGTGGCGATGTCTGCATGGACTACTCGGTCTGGCAGCAGAAGTGGACCGAGATCCGCGGCGCGTAACGACGATCGGTGGCCTCGGGGACCGGACGGTCCCCGGGGCTCCGTCCATCATCGGGGGGACGATGTGTCGGCGGTGACGACGGGCCGGCCCGGGACGTCGGTCGTCCGCCGAGTCTCCACGTTCCTGCACCGGCACGGGGGCACGAGGCTCGGGCTGCTGCTCGGCGGGCCGCTCCTGTGGTTCATCGGGATCTACATCGGGTCGCTCGTGATCCTGTTCCTGTCCGGGTTCTGGCGCCTCGACGTCTTCACCAGCGAGGTCGTCAAGGACTGGGGGCTCCAGAACTTCCAGACGCTGCTCCACGACCCCGTCTACCGCACGATCACGATCCGCACGGTCGCGCTCGCCCTCGCGGTGACCGTGGCCGATGTGATCCTCGCGTTCCCGCTTGCCTACTACGCCGCGCGCCTCGCGACGCCTCGGGTGCGCAACGCGATCCTCGTGGCCGTGGTCATCCCGCTGTGGGCCAACTACCTGGTCCGGGTGTTCGCGTGGAAGCTGATCCTGTCACCCGGCGGGTTCCTGAACTGGATGGTCGAGTCCCTCGGCCTCGGCTCGCTGCAGCTCGGGAACTCGAACTGGGCGATCTGGATCACGTTCACCTACCTCTGGCTGCCGTTCGTGCTGCTGCCGATCTATGGGGCGCTCGAGCGCGTGCCGTCGTCGTACCTGGAGGCCTCTGGCGACCTCGGCGCGAAGGGGTGGATGACGTTCCGTCGCGTCGTGTTCCCCCTGATCGTGCCGGGCATCGTCGCCGGCTCGATCTTCTCCTTCTCCCTCACGCTCGGGGACTACATCGTCCCCAGCCTCGCGGGGAACACGAAGTTCATCGGGAACGTGATCTACGACAACGTGGGCGTTGCGAACAACGTGCCGTTCGCCGCCGCCTATGCGTTGGTGCCGGTGGCGATCATGATCGTGTACCTGCTGATCGCGAAGCGCATGGGCGCGTTCGAGGCGCTGTAGACGATGGAATCCCGGTTCGCGCGCTTCCTGATCCGGTTCGGGGCCATCGTCGCGATGCTGTTCCTGTACATCCCGCTCGTGATCGTCGTGCTGTACGCGTTCAACAACAGCGTCGGGCAGAAGTGGCCGATCACGAGCTTCACCACGAAGTACTTCGGGCTCGCCTGGCGGAGCGAAGACCTGCGCACGTCGATCGTGAACTCGCTGCAGATCGCAACGGTCGCGACGATCCTCGCGCTGCTGCTGGGGAGCGCCGCGGCGTTCGCGGTGCACCGCTACCGGTTCTTCGGCCGCAACGCGATGTCCCTGCTGCTGGTGTTGCCGATCGCGTTGCCCGGCATCGTGACCGCGATCGCGCTCCTCTCCTCGTTCACGAACTTCGGCGTCACGATCGGCCTCTTCACCACGATGGTCGGCCACGCGACCTTCTGCATCGTGGTCGTTTACAACAACGTGATCGCGCGGCTGCGACGCACGCCGGGCTCCTTGGTCGAGGCGTCGATGGACCTGGGGGCGGACGGCTGGCAGACGTTCCGTCACGTGACGTTCCCGGCGGTCCGGACCGCCCTGATCGCGGGCGCGCTGCTCGCGTTCGCGCTGTCGTTCGACGAGATCATCGTGACGAACTTCCTGGTGGGCGCCGAGACGACGGTGCCGAAGTTCATCTTCAACAACCTGCGGCAGCCGAGGAACCGGCCGATCGTCAACGTCGTCGCCGTGGTGGCGATGCTGATCATGCTGATCCCGGTGATCATCGCGCAGCGTCTGGCGGGCGGCGCCCAGGCGGTCGGGACCTCGGGACGGCGGAGGGACCGCGCGGTCGCGGTCGAGCCGCTCGAGGGCGCGGAGCCCTAGCGGCGACGGACGGGCGGCGAACGGACGGGCGGCGACGGACGGGCGGCGACGGACGGGCTCGACGGCCGCTCTCGATGCGGCCGCTCCTACAGGTACTGACCGGAGCGCGAAGGTCCGTCCCCAGGTGTGCCGGCCTCGGGGTTCTGCGCCATCAGCCCACGCCGGCGGAGCTCCTCGAACTGCGCCCGCGCCGCCGCCTGCTGGGCGAACATCGCGGCCTGGATCCCGTGGAAGAGCCCCTCGAGCCATCCGACGAGTTGCGCCTGGGCGATCCGGATCTCGGATTCGCTCGGGACCTCGCCGACGGGGGGCGTGAGGCTCGCGAGCTCCTCGCGGAGGTCGTCGGAGACGGACTCGCCCAGCTCGCCGACGGCGCGCTGATAGATCTCGGCGAGCCGCTTGCGGCCGGCTTCGTCGAGCGTGGCCTGGCGGGTCTCGTCCAGGAGCTCGCGCACCATGCTGGCGATCCGCAGCAGCTTGGCCGGCTCGGTGATCGTCTCGCCGGACGGCGCCGTCCCGGCCTCCTCCGGCGGCTGACCGACGACCTCGACCGGCGGCGTCTGGGCGTCCTGGCTCATCGATTCAACCTAGCACCGCGGCTCACGATCCAGCGGCGAGCGTGCGGATGAACAGCGCCTCGGCGAGCGCCGATCGCTCCAGGTCGCCCAGGTCGACGCTCTCGTTCACCGAGTGGATGTTCGATCGGTCGTCCATCGCCCCCACGATCAACACGGCGATGCCCGGGAACGTGTCGACGAGCATCGGCACGAGCGGGATCGAGCCGCCCGATCCGACCTCGAGCGGCTCGACGCCGTACGCCTCCGCGAGCGCCTCCCGGGCGGCACGGAACGCCGCCGCGTCCGTGTCGACCAGGTGACCCTGGCCCGCCTCGAACCCGCCCGCCTCGTCCTCGATCGACACCTCGACCCCCCACGGGGCGTGCGCTCGGAGGTGGGCGATCAGCCTGCGCCGGCCCTCGGCCGCATCGTCGCCGGGCGCGAGGCGCAGGCTCACCCGCGCCCGCGCAACCGGCACGAGTTGGTTCGACGACCCGTGGATCGCCGGCGCGTCGATCCCCAGCACGGAGACCGCAGGCCCGGCCCACACCCGGTCCGACAGCGACCCCGACCCGATCGAGCGGACGCCCGGTCGGACGCCCGCCTCGCGGCGGAACTCCTGCTCGTCGAGCTGCATCCCGGGCCAGCGGAACCGGCGGAGCCCCTCGATCCGGACGTTCCCGTCGTCGTCGTGCAGCGAGGCGATGATCCGCGCGAGGGCGGTGATCGCGTCGGGGATCGGCCCCCCGTAGCTGCCGCTGTGCTGGGCCTGGTCGAGGACGCGCACCCCGACGACGCAGTCCGTCACGCCGCGGAGGCTGGCGTCGATCGCCGGGACCCCGGTCCGGTGGTTCCCGCCGTCCGCGATCACGGCGACGTCGGCGCGCAGCAGATCGGCGTTGCCCCTGACCAGGTCGGGAAGGTGTTCGGTGGAGCACTCCTCCTCGCCCTCGATCACGATCTTGAGCGCGCACGGCATCGGGCCCTCGGCGAGCAGCGCTCGGACCGCGGCCGCGTGGATCGCGATCCCGCTCTTGTCGTCGGCGGCGCCGCGACCGAACATCCGCCCGTCCCGCACGACCGGCTCGAACGGCGGCGTATCCCACTGCTCGAGCGGGCCCTCCGGCTGCACGTCGTGATGCGCGTACAGCAGGATCGTGGGCGCTCCGGCCGGGCCGGCGATCTCGCCGAAGACCGCCGGGTGACCGCCCGGGAGCTCGAGGAGCCTCGCCCCCGCGACGCCGGCTTCGATCAGGACGTCGCGCGTGGTCTCGGCGGAGGCGCGGACGTCCGCCGGGTCGTAGCCCGGGTAGCCGCGGGACGGGATCCGCACGAGCCGCTCGAGCGCGGCGATCGTGATCGACATGTCGGAGGCGATGCGTTCGCGGAGGTCCATGAGGGCGAACGATACCGCCCGGCCGAGCCTGCCGATCAGGACTGTGGCTCGCTCGCCATCCGCCAGTCGTACGGGCTCACGAACGAGGTCACGGCCTGCGCGTAGTTCGAGCGCTCGAAGGCGATGGGGTTCGCGACGTTGCGCTGGCTCATGCTCCCCTTCGCCTGCTCGACGGACGCGTAGCCGTGCTCGTCGAGCCAGCGCTCCACGCCCTCGAGCAGCTCCGCGAGGTAGTCGGGTCCGTTGCGGAGCAGCGTCGAGGCGACCATCACGGCGTCCGCCCCGACCAGCAGCATCTTGATCGCGTCCTCGGAGGTGTGGACCCCCGTCGTCGAGGCGAGCGACGCGTCCACGCGATCGCGCAAGATCGCCACCCATCGCAGGGGAAGCAGGAGCTCGGCGGCGGTGGAGAGATGCAGCGTCGGATCCACCGACATCGTCTCCAGGTCGATGTCCGGCTGCATGAAGCGGTTGAACAGGACCAGGCCGTCCGCGCCGGCCGACACGAGCCGTCGCGCCACGTGGCCGACCGAGCTGAAGAACGGGCCGATCTTGACCGCGAGCGGGATCGTCACCTCCGCGCGGACGGCCTCCACGAGGCTCTCGTAACGGAACTCCACGGCCTCGCTCGGCTCGTCGGGATCGGCCGCGATGAAGTAGATGTTCAGCTCGAGCGCGTCGGCCCCCGCCTCCTCCATCCGGCGAGCGTGGGCCACCCAGCCGCCGAGCGAGATGCCGTTCAGGCTGGCGATCACGGGGATCTTCAGCTCCTTCTTCGTCGCCTCGACGTGGCGGAGGTAGGCCTCGGGCCCGGTGTTGTAGTCCTCGAACTCCGGGAGGTAGGACAGCGCCTCCGCGTAGCACTCGGCGCCGACCTCGAGGGTGCCGTGCAGCTGCAGCTCGTCGTGCTCGATCTGCTCCTCGAAGAGCGACGGGAGGACCACGGCGCCGGCGCCCGCGGCCTCGAGGCGCCGGAGCGTCTCGATCCGTTGCCCGAGGGGGGAGGCGGAGGCGACGAGGGGGGAGCGGAGCTCGAGGCCCAGGTAGGTGCTGCGAAGGTCGACGCTCATCGTGGTTCCCCCTCCTCCTGCGCGGCGGCCGCGGTGGCCGCCGGTGCGTCCCCGGGCGGGCTCGCCGCCGCGTCCTCGTGCGGGACGGTCCGGTCGATCCCCGCCAGCTGCTCGTACAGGTGCCAGCGGGCGTCGACGTCCTCCTGCGCCTGCTCCAGCAGGCGTTCCGCGCGGAACGGGTCCGTCCGCGAGAGCATCGCGTAGCGGGCCTCCTTCAGCGCGAAGCTCTTCACGGGGATCGACGGGCGCTTGCTGTCGAGGTGGAACGGGTGCTCGCCGGCCGCGGTCAGCGACGGGTCCACGCGGTACAGCGGCCAGTAGCCGCTCTTCACCGCCTCGATCTGGTGGGTCATCGCCGTGGACATGTCCACCCCGTGCGCGATGCAGTGGCTGTAGGCGATCACGAGCGACGGCCCCCGGTGGCGCTCGGCCTCCACGAGCGTCTTGACCGTGTGCGGCATGTCGGCGCCCATCGCGATCTGCCCGACGTACACGTTCCCGTAGGCCGACGCGATCATCCCGAGGTCCTTCTTGCCGCTCGACTTCCCGGCGGCCGCGAACTTCGCGACGGCGCCGCGCGGCGTGGCCTTCGATGCCTGCCCCCCGGTGTTCGAGTACACCTCGGTGTCGAGGACCAGGACGTTGACGTCTCGACCCGTCGCGAGCACGTGGTCGAGCCCGCCGAACCCGATGTCGTACGCCCAGCCGTCGCCGCCCACGATCCACACGCTCGTCGGGACGAGCGCGTCCGCGACGGCCAGGAGGTCGATCGCGCGCGGTCCCTCGATCCGCGCCAACCGCGTCCGGAGCTCCCCCACGCGGAGGCGCTGCAGCGCGATCGCGTCATCGTCCGGGGCGTGCGCACCCGCCTGAAGCCCGTGGACGAGGTTGTCCCCGAGCTCCGGCTCGAGCGCGTCGAGCAGGTTGCACGCGAGGTCGAGCTGCGCGTCGAGCGCCAGCCGGTAGCCCAGCCCGAACTCGGCGTTGTCCTCGAACAGGGAGTTGGACCAGGCGGGCCCGCGTCCCTCGGCGTCCTGGGCCCACGGCGTGGTCGGGAGGTTGCCTCCGTAGATCGACGAGCAGCCGGTCGCGTTCGCCACGAGCATCCGATCGCCGAACAGCTGCGTGAGCAGCTTGAGGTACGGGGTCTCTCCGCAGCCGGCGCACGCCCCCGAGAACTCGAACAGGGGACGCAGCTGCTGCGAGCCCTTGACCGTGTCGACCCGCACGTCGGCCCGATCGGGGTCCGGGATCGTGAGGAAGAAGTCGAAGGCCGCGCGTTCGGCGTCCAGGTGCTCGAGCTTGGGCAGCATGTCGATCGACTTGTGCTTGGCGACCTCCTTGCTCTTCGCCGGGCAGACGTCGACGCAGATCCCGCAGCCCGTGCAATCGTCGGGCGCGACCTGGATCGTCATGCGGCGACCCGGGTGCTCGCGATCCCTCCACTCCTTGTCCTTGAACCCCACCGGCGCCCCGGCGAGCGCCTCGGGCCCGAACACCTTCATCCGGATCGCGGCGTGGGGGCAGACCAGCGCGCACTTCGCGCAATCGATGCAGATCTCCGGGTCCCAGATCGGGATCTCGCGTGCGATGCTGCGCTTCTCCCACCGGGCGGTGTCCGTGGGGAACGTGCCGTCGACCGGGAGGGCCGAGACCGGGAGCAGGTCGCCCTCGCCGGCGATGATCCTCGCGGTCACCCGCTGCACGAACCCCGGGGCCTCCTCGGGGACCGGCGGGATCAGGTGGAGGTCGCCGCTCGGTTCGGCTGGCACCTTGACCTCGTGCAGCGCCTCTAGGGCGCCGTCGACCGCCG
>DATBLY010000015.1:0-32303 GCA_036555125.1 Actinomycetota bacterium
GCCCCCGCCGAGACGGCGCAGGATCGTCCCGGTGTCGCCCTCCACGGCGACCGGCGAACCGGCCGAGCGGATCAGGTCGCGGAGGCCGGCGAACGGCTCGCTCGCCTCCAGGGGGTCGCAACGCCCTTCGATCCACGTCACGCCCGCTCGTCGCGCGCGCTCGTGCGCCTCGGCGAGGAGCCGGCTCTTCCCGATCCCCGCCTCCCCGACCACGAACACCGTGTGGCCCGCGCCCTCCTTCAGGCGTTCGATCGCGTCGGTCAACAGGCGCATCTCGTCGTGACGGGCGACGAGCGGCACGTCCGGAGGTGAAGCTCCGGTGTTCCTGCCCAGCGCAACCGCCGCCTCGACCGACCCGCTGACGCCCTTCAACTCGAGCGGACGTCCCGGCCCCCACGAGATGCGATCGCCAAGCTCATGCCGTGTTTCCGGACCCACGAGCACCGTCCCCGGGTCGGCGAGGGATTGGAGCCTGGCGGCCACGTTCACGGCATCTCCCGTCGCCCCCGTCTCGCGATGGCTCCCACCGCCGACCAGCCCGATCACCACGGGTCCGGTTTCGATCCCCACGCGGACGCCGAAGTCGTCGACGCCCGTGGCCTCGGCGACGTTCTCGGCATGCAGCGCCATGACGCGTTGGATCTCGAGGCCGGCGAGGACCGCACGCTCCGGATCGTCCTCGTGGGCATAGGGGGTCCCGAAGAGCGCGAGGATGCCGTCTCCCGCGAGGTCCTTCACCACCCCGCCGAAGCTCTCGACGACCTCACAGAACTGCCGAACGGCACCGCCGACGATCTCGACCACATCCTCGGGGTCGAGGCGCGACGTGAGCGTGGTCGATCCAGCTACATCCGCGAACAGGGCCGTCACGGCCCGCCGCCCGCCAGGGACCGCCCCCGACTCCACCACGCGAGGAGCGTAGTCCGTCGCAGGAAGGCGGAACCGGGACGGCCCAGGCTCAGAGCTCGGCCAGGTGGTCCGCGACTCGAGCAAACCGACAGTCGGGCGGTTGCATACCCGAGCCCCCTGTCTATAGACCCCAGACCCCAGCCTTCTTTGACGGGGCCGGGGGTGCCCTGTTGGATGGGGGCATGCTCCGCTCCGTCCTCGTGTCGCTCGCCCAGGCGGGCAACCGCGTCCAGCGACGCTCGTTCGCCGAGTGGTGGAACGACCATGGCTGGGTGATCCTGGCGATCGTCGCCGCCGCCATCGTGGTGACGATCATCGCGCGCATCCTCGTGAAGCGCTTCCGGCGCAAGCTCGAGGGGTCGGTGAGCCTCACGCAGGAGATCAACCTCCAGCGCGCCGCCACGATCACCCACGCCGTGTCGGCGACGATCGTCGTCGTGATCTGGGTCGTCGCGTTCCTGCTGATCCTGGACCAGTTCGACGTGTCGCTCGCCCCGTTCATCGCGAGCGCCGGGATCGCGGGCGTGGCGCTCGGGTTCGGCGCGCAGAGCCTGGTCCGCGACAACCTCTCCGGCTTCTTCATCCTGCTCGAGAACCAGTTCGGGGTGGGCGACGTGGTCGAGGCGCAGACGACAGCGAGTCCCGTCACGGGGAAGGTCGAGAGCCTCACGCTCCGGATCACCACGCTTCGGGCGTTCGACGGGACGCTCCACATCGTGCCGAACGGCAACATCCAGCTGATCTCGAACAAGTCGCGGGGGTGGGCGCGCGCGATCGTCGACGTGCGGGTGGCCTACGGCGAGGACGTCGACAGGGTCCGAGAGGTGCTCGAGGAGATCTTCCAGGAGGTCCGCCGCGACGCGCCGCTGCGCGACTGGATCCGCGAGGGCCCGAGCGTCCTGGGGATCGAGCAGATGAGCGACTACGCGCTGGTGGTGCGCGTGATCGCCGATACCCGCCCGTCCAAGCGCTTCGACGTGGAGCGGACCCTGCGGGAGCGGATCAGCCGGCGCCTGGCCGAGGAGGGGATCCGGGTTCCGCTGCCACCCACGATGTCCGGCCAGCCTCAGGCCGACCCCGGCGCCGGGCTCTGACGCAGGCGGTATCGTCCGCGCGTGATCGTCGCGCCGCTCCTCGCCGCCGCCGAGAACGTCGAGATGTTCTCGGGCGAGTGGTGGGTGCGGTTCGCCCTCGGCGTCGGGATCGCGCTCGTGATCGCGGTCGTCGCCTCGTGGGTCGTGCATCGGTACGTGCGGCGCTACCGACGTCGGGCGGCGGCCGCGGGGGACGACGCCGAGGGCCGGAGGCGCCGGCGGTTGGCCACGGCGATCGGCCTGACCGGCGGCGTGATCATCGTGATCGCCTGGTCCGTCGTCGTGTTCAGCCTGGTGTCGTTCTTCGGCGTCAGCCTGGGACCGCTGATCGCGAGCGCGGGCATCGCCGGCCTGGCGATCGGGTTCGGGGCGCAGCAGCTGGTGAGCGACACGATCAGCGGGCTCTTCCTGGTCCTCGAGGGCCAGTTCGACGTGGGAGATGCCGTCGAGCTGGACACCGACGGCGGCCGCATCTCGGGGACGGTCGAGCACCTGTCGTTGCGGGCCACGTCGGTCCGCGAGTTCGACGGGACCCTCTCGACGGTCCCGAACGGGCTGATCCAGATCACCCGGAACAAGACCCGGGGCTGGGGGCGCGCGATCGTCGACCTGCACGTGGCCCTCGACGAGGATCCCGAGCAGGTGCGCGCGGTGATCGACGATGTGCTCCGCGACCTGGCCGACCAGGAGCCGTTCGCGACGGGGCTGCGCGAGGAGCCGAAGGTCCTCGGCGTGACCCAGCTCACCGACGTGGCGCAGGTGATCCGGGTCACGGCGGAGACAGAGCCGTCGAAGCGGGTCGAGGTGGAGCGCGCGATGCGCGAGACGCTCGGTCCCAAGCTCGCCGCCGCCGGGATCCGGATGCCGTCGTCCCTGCCGGCGCCGCCCGCCGCGGGGGGCGCGGCCGAGCCGTGAGGCGGCCCCCGATCCGGCCCGCCCCGGTACGCTCTCGGCCATGAGCGACGCGCGTCCGTTCGCCACCGTGGATGAGCTCCAGGCGGCCCTGCGCGGCCAGGCGTACCTCGCCGACCGCGGCCTGAGCACGGCGATCCACCTGGCGCTCTCGTTGCACAAGCCGTTGCTGCTGGAGGGCGAGGCCGGCGTCGGCAAGACCGAGGTCGCGAAGGTGCTCGCCGACCTGCTGGGCCGCGAGCTGATCCGCCTGCAGTGCTACGAGGGGATCGACGCCTCGCAGGCGCTGTACGAGTGGAACTACTCGCGGCAGCTGATCGCGGTCCGCGCGCTGGACGCCTCCGCGGCCGAGACGCACGTCCAGGACCTCTTCGGGCCGGAGTTCCTGGTGGAGCGGCCGCTCTTGGCCTCGATCCGGGCCGGCGACCGCGCCGTGCTGCTGGTCGACGAGCTGGACCGAGCCGACGACGAGTTCGAGGCGTTCCTGCTGGAGATCCTCTCGGAGTTCGCGGTCACGATCCCCGAGGTCGGACGGGTGGTCGCAGAGACCCCGCCGGCCGTCATCGTCACCTCGAACCGGACCCGCGAGCTGCACGACGCGCTGAAGCGTCGGTGCCTGTACCACTGGATCGACCACCCGGACCTGGACCGAGAGGTCGAGATCGTCCGGGCGCGCGCGCCGCACGTGGGCGAGTCGCTCGCGCGCGACGTGGCCACGGCCGTCTCGCGCCTGCGGGAGCTGGACCTGGCGAAGCTCCCCGGCGTCGCCGAGACGATCGACTGGGCGAACGCCCTCGCGTTCCTGGGCGCCGAGCGCCTGAACGGGACGCTCGCCGCCGACACCCTCGGCGCCGTCGTCAAGGACCACGAGGACCAGGAGCTCGTCGAAGAGCGCCTGACGGAACTGGTCGCCGACCTGGACGGCTGAGCGCGGCCAGGCGACGCCGCTACGCCACGAGACGGAACAGGCGCCAGCTGCCCGGCACGCCCTTGAGCTCGTGCTCCCCGGCGTCCTCGAACCGGAGCCCTGAGCCTGAGACGAGCCCCTCGACCGTGTGTGAGACGAGCACCTCGGAGGGCGCTGCGATCGACGCGATCCGGGCGCCGACGTTGACGGCGATGCCGCCGACCTTCCCGGCGATCGTCTCGACCTCGCCGGTATGGACGCCCGCCCGCACCTCGATGCCGAGGTCCGGCACCGCGGCGGCGATCGCCTGCGCGCAGCGGACGCCTCGCGCCGGCCCGTCGAAGGTGGCGAAGAAGCCGTCGCCGGCCGTGTCGACCTCCGTGCCGCGGAACCGCCCGAGCATCGCCCGCACGACCCCGTGGTGCCGCTCGACCAGGTCGCCCCAGCTCTTGTCGCCGAGCTCGGCGGCCTTCACGGTCGAGCCCACGATATCGGTGAACAGCACCGTCGCGAGCACGCGGTCGAGGTCGGCCTCCTCGCCCGCAACCTCGGCGACGAACGTCTCGATCGGGTCGAGCAGATCCTCCTGCCGGCCCATCACGAACAGGTGATCGTCCCCCGGGAAGGACACGAACCGCGCACCGCGGATCTGCTGGGCGATCCACTCGGTCTCGGCGATCGAGTAGTCGAGGTCGCCCTCGCGCCCCAGGACCAACGTGGGGACGTGGATCGCCGGGAGCGTGGCTCGCACGTCGATCGCCCGGTTCATCTTGCCGAGGGCCGTCACGGCGCCCGGGCTGGCGGCGTTGCGCATGTAGTCGGCGAGCCACGTCATCGTGGGTTCGTCGTGTGCGAGCGAGGGCGCGAACGACCCCTCGAGGAACTCGCTCGCCAGCTCCTTCGTCCCCCAGAGCCGCTCCCGCCGCTCCCGGAACGCGTCCATCTCCGCCAGCTCGCCGGGGTCCGTCATGCTCCACGGGTAGTCCGGCGCGTCGTTCCAGCACGCGCTCGTGCCGAACAGGATCAGCCCGATCGTTCGCTCCGGGTAGGTCGCGGCGAACAGCATCGCCATCGGCCCGCCTTCGGAGACGCCGAGCACCACGGCGCGCTCGGAGCCGACCGCGTCCATCACGGCGCGGGCGTCGTCCATGCGCACCTCGAGCGAGGGGAGCCGGTCCTCGGGTACGCGGTCGGACAGGCCGACGCCCCGCTTGTCGAAGACCATCACGCGTGCGAACGACGAGAGCCGCGTGAAGAACCGCTCGAACCGCGGCTCGGTCCACATCCGCTCGATGTGGGTGACCCATCCGAGGACGAACAGGATGTCGACGGGGCCGTCGCCGAGGACCTGGTACGCCACGTGCACGCCGTCGGAGGTCTTCGCGTAGCGGGTCTCGGGCGTCTCCACGGGTCGCATCCTTCCGCGGACGCGCCCGGGCGACAACCGGTGACGTCCGGACCGCCGCTCCGATACGGTCGCCCCGACATCCGTGCGAGGGGAGCTGGCGGGCGTGGACGAGGGACCGAGTGCAGGAACGATGACCGATCCAGCGGAGACGCCCCCGTTCGCGCGGGAGGCCGCCGACGTGGTCGCCGAGATGGGGTCCGACGCGGACGCAGGCCTGACGAGCGCCGAGGCGGCCACCCGTCTGGCGACCATCGGCCCGAACCAGATCCGGGCGGAGCGGCCGCCGTCGGCCTGGGCGATCGCGCTCCAGCAGCTCCGCGACCCGATGAACCTGATGCTCGTGGCGGTCGTGATCGTGAGCTTCCTGATCGGCCAGGTGTCCACGGGCGTGATCGTCGGGGCCCTGATCCTGCTGAACATCCTGCTCGGCACGCGCCAGGAGCTGACGGCCCGCGCCAGCGTCGACGCGCTCGCGAAGATGCAGGTCCCGCAGGCCAAGGTCGTGCGCGACGGCGAGCTGTCGCTCCTCCCGGCCGTCGACATCGTGCCGGGCGACCTCGTCCAGCTCGAGGCCGGCGACATCGTGCCGGCCGACGGACGGATCCTCCGTTCCGCGACCCTGGAGACCCAGGAGGCCGCGCTGACGGGGGAGAGCGCGCCGATCCCGAAGGACGCGAACGTCCTGTCCTCGGCGAACGTCGGGGTCGGCGACCGGTCCAACATGCTGTTCCAGAACACGTCGGTGACGCGCGGGACCGGCACGATCGTCGTCACGGCCACCGGGATGCAGACCCAGATGGGCCAGATCGCCACGATGCTGACGTCGGTCATCCGCACGCGGTCGCCGCTGCAGCGAGAGCTGGATTCCCTGACGAAGGTGCTCGGGGTCATCGCGTGGGGCGCGGTCGCGTTCATCGTCGTGGTCGGCCTGATCCGCGGGATGGAGGCGAAGGAGCTCTTCCTGCTGGGCACGGCGATGGCGATCTCGGCGATCCCCACCGGCATGCCGGCGTTCGTGTCGGGGCTCCTCTCGCTCGGCGCGAAGGAGCTCGCAGACGCGAAGGCCGTGGTCAAGAACCTCACCGATGTCGAGACGCTCGGCGCTACGAGCGCGATCAACACCGACAAGACCGGCACGTTGACGATGAACCAGATGATGGTGTCGACGATCTTCGCGAACGGCAGCTGGTTCACGGTCGAGGGTGAGGGCTACCGGAAGACCGGCGCGATCCGGGCGGCGGCGGGCGTCGCCGTCCCCGACTTCACGCGGCTCGCGTACGGCCTGTGCCTCGACAGCGACGCCACGGTCGGCGACGACGGATCGGTCGTGGGCGACCCCACCGAGGCGGCGCTCGTCGTCCTGGCGGCGAAGCTCGGCGTCGACGCCGAGGAGACGCGCCGCACCTACCCGCGCATCGCCGAGGTCCCGTTCGACTCCGACTACAAGTTCATGGCGACGTTCCACCGGGTGCCGGTCGACGGCGCCGAGCGCGTGATCCAACTGGTCAAGGGCGGGCCCGACGTCGTGCTCGCGCGCTGCACGCAGTCCGGCGGGCCGCTCAGCCCCTCCCCGGTGCCGATCGAGGAGGCCCGCGCCGGCATCGACGCGGCGAACGACCGGATGGGCGAGCGGGGGCTCCGGGTGCTGTCGTTCGCGGCTCGCTTCGTCGAGGACGACGAGCTCGCGGCGATGGAGGCCGATCCCATGTCGCTCGTGCAGGAGCTCATGTTCGTGGGGATGGTCGGGATCATCGACCCGCTGCGCGCCGAGGCGAAGGACGCAGCGGCGACCGCGCTGGGCGCCGGCATCGACGTCCGGATGATCACGGGCGACCACGCCGTCACCGCCCGGGCGATCGGGGAGAGCCTCGGCCTGGGGCCGGGTGCGATCAGCGGGCCCGAGCTGGAGGCGCTCTCGGACGACGAGCTCGTCCGCCGGCTGCCCGAGCTGCACGTCTTCGGCCGGGTCACGCCGGAGGACAAGCTCCGCCTGGCCAAGACGATGCAGCAGCAGGGGCTGATCGTCGCGATGACGGGGGATGCGGTCAACGACGCGGCCGCGCTGAAGCAGGCCGACATCGGCGTCGCGATGGGCAGCGGCAGCGAGGTGACGAAGCAGGCGGCGCGGATGATCCTGACCGACGACAACTTCGGGACGCTCGTGCACGCCGTCGAGATCGGCCGCAAGGTCTACGACAAGATCGTCTCGTACGTGCGCTTCCAGATGACGCAGCTGCTGGGGCTCGTGTTCCTGTTCCTGGCCGCCACCGCGTTCAACATCAACGAGGGCGTGGCCCTGACGCCGATGATGGTCCTGTACCTGCTCTTCTTCGCGACCGCGAGCGGGGTGGTGATCATCGCCGTCGACCCCGGCGATCCCGACGTGATGCACCGGCCGCCGCGGGATCCGAAGGTCCCGCTGGCGAACCGTTCGGCGATCACCCTGTGGGTCGTCTACGCGGTCGCCCTGTTCCTGGCGGCCCTCGTTCCGCTCGTGCTCGGGCCGGACGAGCCCAGCACGAGCCACCCGAGCGCCTCGCTGACGATGACGTTCGCCGTGATGGGCCTGGGCACGGTCTTCAACGCGCTGACGAACCGACGCGACCCCACGACCGGCCTCGCTCCGCCGATCGTGAAGGCGCTCCTGATCGCGGTGGTGCCCATCACGATGGTCTTCCTGGGCACGGAGCTCCCACGGTTCCAGTCGAGCCTGATGACGACGTCGCTCACGGGCGACCAGTGGCTCTCCGTGATCGGGCTCGCGCTGGTGCTGCCGGTCGTGGTGGAGGTCGGCAAGTGGATCCGCCGCCGGCGGATGCCGGCCCCGGCCGCGGTCGACGCGCCGCACGCGGTCGCGCCGGCCCGGGCCCTGGACGAGCGGGCGGCGTGACCGGGACCGCGACGCCCTCACCGCCCGGGCCCGTCGCCCCGCTCGTCGCCTTCGGGCGCGACCTGCGATCGCGCGGGCTGCCCGTCGGGACGGGCCGGATCCTCACGTTCTGCCGGGCCGTCGCCGCGCTCGGGCTCGCGGACCGGGACTCGCTCTATTGGGCCGGTCGAACGTCGATGATCGCCCGGCGGGACGACATCGAGGCGTTCGACGCGGCGTTCGACGACTGGTACCGGTCGCTCGGCCGCGGAGCAGGATCCCCGATCGAGCTGACCCTGCCGCTTCCGACCGGGACGACCGCGGTGCGACCGGGGGAGGAACCCGACGATCTCGAGGTCGTGGTCGGGTCCACCGCGGCCAGCTGGCGGGGGGCCGACGAGGACGAGGAGACGGAGGGGGAGAGCGCGATCCGGATCGTCGCGAGCGCGACCGAGGTCCTGCGGTCGAAGGCGTTCCCCGAGCTCTCGCCCGAGGAGCGCGCGCGGGTGGCCGCGATGATCCGACGCCTGGCGGTGAGCGTGCCGGTCGAGCGGACCCGCCGCACCCGGCCCGCGCCGAAGGGCGCGACGTTCGACCTGCGGCGGACGCTCCGGCGCTCGCTCCGGACCCAGGGCGAGCCGTTCGACCGCGCCTGGCGCGGCCGATCCGTGCGAACGCGCCCGCTGGTCCTGATCCTGGACATCAGCGGATCGATGGCGCCGTACGCGCGCGCCCTGCTGCAGTTCGCGTACGCCGCGATGACGGCGGGCCGCCGCGTCGAGGTGTTCGTGTTCGGGACGCGCCTGACGCGGGTGACGCGGACGCTCCGGACGAAGGACCCGGACCGGGCCCTGCACGAGATCGGCTCGCGCGTGGCCGACTGGGAGGGGGGGACCCGGATCGGCGAGTCGCTCAAGACCCTGCTCGACGGCTGGAGCCAGCGGGCGGCGCTCCGCGGCGCGGTCGTCGTGCTCTGCTCCGACGGCCTGGAGCGGGGCGACCCCGACCTGCTGCGCTCCCAGATGGCGCGCCTGCGACGGCTCGCGTACCGCGTGGTCTGGGTGAACCCGCTCAAGGGCTCGCCCCGGTACGAGCCGCTCGCGCGCGGGATGTCCGCGGCGCTGCCGTCGGTCGACGTCTTCCTGTCGGGGCATAACCTGGAGAGCCTCGAGGAGCTCGGCCGCGTGCTGGGCGCGTAGGCTGGTCCGCGTGCACGACGACGAGGTGATCGCGCGCTACGAGGAGGAGTTCGACGAGCCGGCGCGGCGCCGTTCGAACCGCGGGTTCTGGATGGTCGCGATCACGATGATCCTGGGGGCGATGTTCCTGCTCGTCGAGATCTTCGCGCACCGTCCGATCGCGAACGACATCTCGCGGACCCAGCACGACCTGAACGCGGCCCTCGCGCGCGCGGAGGCGATCCGCTCGGGGGCCGGCTCGTTCGCCGACGCCGACGCGGAGGGGTTGGGCCGGGCCGACGGCGACCTGTCGTTCGTCGGCCCCGACGAGGGCTCGAGCGGGCCGGGCGTGATCAGCGTGTACGCGTCCTCCGATGTCTGGGCCGCATCCCTCCGCGCTCAGACCGGCACGTGCTTCTCGTTGAAACGGACGCTCGACGGCGAGACGACCTACCTGATCGCGGACGGCACCTGCACCGGCCGGGAGGCGCTCGCGGCCGTCGATGACCGCTGGTAGCTACCCGCCCGGCGGGACCGGAGGCGGCGGCATCGGCGGGACCCGTGACGGCTCCTCGGGCGAGCCGGGGCCCGGGGGCGGAAGAGGTGATCCCGATGGTGGCGCCCCGGGAGGTCCGGGAGGGGTGGGGACGGCGCCGGGCGGGGGCCGTCCGCCGCCGACGGACGCTGGCACGGAGTCCCGGTCCACCACGACCGAGTGAGCCCACCGGTCGCCCAGCCGCTGGCGGCGCGTGGGGTCGCTCCAGACGGCGATCGCGCCGACCAGGTACGGGATCGCGTACGGGAAGGCGTCCACCAGGCGAGCCAGGTTGCGGATGAACGCGGATCCCCAGTCGAGCTTGGAACCGTCGGGTTTGACGACCCGGATCCCCATGGCGAGCTTGCCGAGGGTCGCGCCGAGGCTCGCCTCCATCACGATGAAGTAGGCGAGCCACAGGAGGAACGGCACCACGGCGCGGTTCCCGGTCAGCTCGAACCGGTAGTAGCCGGGACGGTGGGTGGTCTCGACGAAGGGAGCCGACGCGATGCCGAACACGATCGCGTCGATCACCAACGCGAGGAACCGCCGCCCGACGCTGATGTATCGCATCGGCGTGACGCTACCAGCGTGCGTCGCGAGGCCGGGTGAGCTCACGCAGGCGTCCCCGCCTCGGACGGGTACGCGCGGTCAAGGAGCTGGATCGGGTGGACGATCTCGGCGCCGACCCCGAGCGAGCGCAGGCCCGCCGCGATCTGCATCGTGCATCCGGGGTTCGCGCTGGCGATCGTCGTCACGCCCGTCGAGGCGATCGCCGCCGCCTTCTCGGCCGAGAGGCGCCCCGACAGCTCCGGCTCCACCACGTTGTAGAGGCCGGCGGCGCCGCAGCATCGATCGCCCTCGGGGATCTCGACGACCTCGAGCCCCGGGATCGAGCGCAGCAGCGCCCGCGGCTGCGCGTGGATCTTCTGCGCACGCAGGGCGTGGCAGGCGTCGTGGTAGGCGACCCGGTCGACGCCGGCGCCGCCGCGCGGCTCGGCGCTGAGACCCTCGTCGTGCAGGAACGCCATCACGTCGCGTACCGGGAGCGCCGCCCCGTCGACCAGCTCACCGTAGCTCTCGAGGTGCGCTCCGCACCCGGCCGCGTTCACGACGACGTGATCCGCGCGGGCGAACGCCGCGAGGTTCCGGCGCGCCTGCTTCCGGGCGGTCTCCAGCCGCCCGTTGTGCGCGGCGAGCGCGCCGCAGCAGGCCTGCCCGTTCGGGACGACGACCCGCCAGCCGTTGCGGGCGAGCACACGGGCCGTGGCGCGGTTCACGTCCCGGAACCACCGGTCCTGGACGCAGCCGGTGAGCAGCGCGACCGTCCCGCGCGCGGGGACGTCCGGGGCGGGATGCGTCACCGGCGGGACGCGCGGTCCCCGGTGGACGCGCCGAGGGACGAACGCCCGGACGCGCTTCGGCAGGAACGGCCGGGCGACCGGCTGCACGATCGACGCCGCGGCGACGAGCGACGGGTGCGGGAGCACGACGTCGAGCCCGAGCCACCGCAGGAACCGGGCGCCGGCCGGTCGGCGTGGCTCGATCTGGGTCCTGGCCCGCTCCATCATCCGGCCGAACGGCACGTGCGACGGGCAGACGTCCTCGCAGGCTCGACAGACGAGGCACAGGTCCATGAAGCGAGCGAACGTCGCGTCGACGTCCGCCGCCCCGTCGCTCACCGCCCGCATCGCGGTGATCCGGCCGCGTGGGGACGCGGACTCCTCGCCGGTCAGTCGATAGGTCGGACAGTGCGGCAGGCACAGGCCGCACGCCACGCACGACGAGAGATCCGCCTCGGCCGGCGCGTCGGTGGGCGACGGCCACCTGGGCTCGCCCAGCCGCTCGCCGATGAAGCGGACGCCCGCGGGGAGCTCGCTGCCGAGCGGCTCGCCGGGAACGGTCGCGGACATGGCTCCATCGTCGCACGCGCCAGCGTTCACGCAGTCTTCACACGATGCGACCGAGGGCGCCGGCGACCCCCGGTAGCCTGGATGCATGCTGGACGGTCGCTACGAGATCGCGCTGATCGCGCACGACGAGAAGAAGGACGACCTGGTCATCTTCGTGCGCAAGCACCAGGAGCAGCTCGAGCGCTGCCACCTGGTCGCGACCCTCACGACGGGCACGCTCCTGCGGGAGGCCGTCGGGATCCACGTCGACACGGTCGTCAGCGGGCCCCAGGGCGGCGACCTGCAGATCGGCGCCCGCATCGTGGACGGGTTCGTGGACGCGGTGATCTTCTTCCGGGACCCGCTCACCGCGCACCCGCACGACCCGGACATCCAGGCCGTGCTCAAGGTCTGCGACGTCCACGACGTCCCGCTCGCCACGAACCCGGCCTCGGCCGACCTGCTGATCCGCGGCCTCTTCGACGATCAGCCCTGACGCCGGCGGGCGGCGAGGGGCCGGTAGGCTCTGGCCGTGTCCCGGCTCGGCCCCTCGATCAAGGCGGCGTCGTTCACCGAATCGGTGATCCGCGAGATGACGCGCCTGTCCGACCTGCACGGCGCGATCAACCTGGGCCAGGGCTTCCCGGACTTCCCGGCGCCGGATGCGGTGAAGGAGGCCGCGATCGCCGCGATCGCCGGCGACGACAACCAGTACCCGGTCACGTGGGGCTCGCCGGCGTTCCGCGCCGCGATCGCGGCATCGTACGGGCGTCACTACGGGATGACGGTCGACCCGGACACCGAGGTCTGCGTCACGTGCGGCTCGACCGAGGCGATGATGGCGACGCTGCTGGGTCTGGTCGACACCGGCGACGAGGTCGTGATCTTCGAGCCCTTCTACGAGAACTACGGGCCGGACTCGATCATCTCGGGAGCCAAGCCGCGCCTGGTCCGGTTGCGGCCGCCCGACTGGACGTTCGACGAGGCCGAGCTCGCGGCGGCGTTCAACGACCGGACCCGCGCGATCGTGATCAACACGCCGAACAACCCCACGGGCAAGGTCTTCTCGAAGGAGGAGCTCGAGGCGATCGCCGCGCTGTGCCACCGGTACGACGCGTTCGCGGTGACGGACGAGATCTACGAGCACATCACCTACGACGGCGTCCCCCACGTGCCGATCGCGTCGCTCGACGGGATGCGGGACCGGACCGTCACGATCAGCGCGCTGTCGAAGACCTACGCCGTCACGGGCTGGCGGGTCGGCTGGGCCGTCGCGGCGGCGCCGCTGATGGCCGGGATCCGGCCCGTCCACGACTTCCTGACGGTCGCCGCACCGGCGCCGCTGCAGGCGGCGGGGGTCGTCGCGCTCGGGCTGCCCGACGCGTACTACGCCGAGCTCGCGTCGGGGTACCAGGAACGGCGTGACGTGATGCTCCGCGTGTTGGACGAGGCCGATCTCGAGGCGGCGCCGCCGCGCGGCGCCTACTACGTGATGGCGGACATCGGCCACCTGGGGTTCGACGACGACACGGCGGCCGCCCTGCACCTGGTCCGCGAGGTCGGCGTGAACAGCGTGCCGGGCTCCTCGTTCTTCTCGAACCCGGTCGAGGGGGCCCACCTGTTGCGGTTCGCGTTCTGCAAGCGGCTCGAGACGCTCGAGGCCGCGGGCGAGCGGCTCCGCTCGTTCGCGTCGACGCGGTCGTAGGCGTTCAGGCCAACGGCCAGCCCCGGCCGGGCGCGAGGATCCCTGCCGGATCGAAGGCCTCCTTCAGCCGGCGATGGACGTCGGGGGCGGGGGCAGGCGTGCCGCCCAGGCCGCCGGCTCCCCGGATCACCGGCGCGATGCCGCCGGCCGCCGCCACGCGCTCGCGGACGACGGCGAGCCCCTCGCCTGCGTCGGGGAGCGCGAACCACGCCAGGCCGACGCCGAGGAGCGCGCGCCAGGCGGTCAGGCCCTCGACCAGCCCGGCCAGCCGCGACGGGGCGACCGCCGCCTCCACGATCACCGGTGCGTCGACGGCGAACGGGTCGAGCGGAGGCGGTTCGTCGTGGACGTCGATCGGCGCGGCGACGGCGCGAGCGGCGGCCGTCTGCTCCTCGACCTCCTCGGCCCAGCCCTCCAGGCGGACGTCGACGCGGTGGGGCTCGGCGACGATCGCGGCCGGCAGCGGGACGCCCTCGAGCATCCGCAGGCCGAGCGCCATCCCGTCGCCCTCGACGACGATCGACCGGCGGACCTGCGGCAGGGGCCGGAGCTTCAACGCCACCTGGACGATCGCGCCGAGGGTGCCGAGGGACCCCGTCGCCAGGCGATGGAGGTCGAACCCCGTGACGTTCTTGACCGTCCGAGCGCCGCTGGCGATCAGGCGGCCGTCGCCGGTCACGAGCTCCATCTGCACGACCGTGTCGCGGACGTGACCGACGCGCAGGCGTCGGGGCGACGAAGCGCCGGCGGCGATCACGCCCCCGACCGTGGCCTGCGCCGGCGCGTCCACGGGCCACTCCTGCCCGCCCTCGGCGAGCGCCTCCCGCAGGTCACCCACCCGCATCCCGGCCTCGACGACCGCGATCATCTCGGCCGGGTCGTAGGCCACGAGCTCGTCGAGCATCGTCGTCCAGAGCTCCGCGTCCACCTCGCACGGCTCGCCCTTGTCGAGATGCATCCGGCCGCCGACGAGCAGCACCCGCGTCGCGTCGGCCGTCGCGGCGCGCAGGGCCTCCACGACGTCGTGCTTCGCGTGTGGGTGCAGGAGCTCCACGGGTCAGACCCAGGACCCGCCGGGGAGCGACGCCGCCGCTTCGGCGGCGTCGTCGGTCCCCGCGAAGGCGACCGCGAAGTCGCCGCAGCGCGCGCCGTCCGGGAGCACCTTCTGCGGGTTCATCCGGCGGTCCGGATCGAACGCGACCCGCAGGCAGTCCTGAGCCGCGAGGTCGTCTTCGGTGAAGAGGAGCGGCATGAAGTCGCGCTTCTCCAGGCCGATCCCGTGCTCGCCGGAGAGCGCGCCGCCGGCGTCGACGCAGAGCCGGACGATCTCGTCGCTCGCGGCCAACACGCGCTCCAGCGCGCCGGGTTCGCGCCGATCGAAGGACAGGAGCGGATGCAGGTTCCCGTCGCCGGCGTGGAAGACGTTCGTCACGATCAGGTGGTAGCGCTCGGCGATCGCGTACACGCCGGTCAGCACGTCGACGAGCTTCGTGCGCGGCACGACGCAGTCGTGCAGGTGGTAGTGGGGCGCGATCTGCGCGACCGCGCCGAACGCGGACTTGCGGCCCTTCCACAGGAGCGCGCGCTCGGCGTCGTCGGCGGCGACCCGGACCGAGCGGACCGCGTGATCGCGCGCGGCGCCCTCCACCTCACGGGCCTGCGCCTCGACGGCCGACGGGAGCCCGTCCACCTCGACGAGCAGGATCGCGGCGGCGTCCGTCGGGTAGCCCGCGTGGGCGAAGCTCTCGGCCGCGACCACGATGCCCTGGTCCATCATCTCGACCGCCGCCGGCACGACGCCGCGCGCGATGATGTCCGACACGGTCGCCGCGCACGCCTCGACCGACGTGAAGTCGAACAGCATCGTGCGGACGGCGGGCGGCAGTGGCAGGATCCGCACGCACGCGGCCGCGACGATCCCGAGCGTCCCCTCCGACCCGACCACCACGCCGCGGAGGTCGTACCCGGGCGCCTCGGGTCCCTCGCTCCCGAGCCGGACGACATCGCCGTCGGGGAGCACGACGTCGAGGGCCAGGACGTGTGCGCTCGTGACGCCGTACGCGAGGCAGTGGGGGCCGCCGGCGTTCGTATTCACGTTCCCGCCGATCGAGGAGGTCTGCTGCGACGATGGGTCCGGCGCGTACGACCACCCGAGCGGGCGGAGCGCCGTCGACAGGTCCAGGTTGAACAGGCCCGGCTCCACCCACGCCAGCCGGTCCTCGGGCCGGATCTCCAGGACGCGGTTCATCTTCGCGGTCACGACCACCAGGGCGTCGCCGATCGGGGTCGCGCCGCCGGCGAGGCCCGTCCCGCTGCCGCGCGGGACGATCGGCATCCCGTGCCCGGCGGCGATCCGGACGCAGGCCGCGATGTCGTCGGTCGAGCGGGGGAACGCGACGACCGCGCACCCCCCCTCCGTCATCGATGCGTCCCGCCCGTAGAGCCGCAGCGCCAGGGGATCCGACAGCACCTCGTCGGTGCCCAGCGCCGCCTCGAGCGCACGGCGCGCTCCGTCGATGTCCGCCATGGGGGTAGGGTAGGCCGCGTCGGATGGTGACGTGGGGGACCTTCGAGGAACGCGCGGAGCCCGTGGCGACGTTCGGCCGCGAGCGGATCGACGGGCGCGTCTCGTTCCTGGCGACGATCCGGCCCGACGGGGGACCGCGGGTGCACCCCGTGACGCCCTGGGTCGCGGACGGTCGACTCTACGTGCGGACGTACCGGACGTCGCCGAAGGCGAGCGACCTGGAGCGCGATCCCCGGTACGCCCTGCACTCGATGATGGACAACGACGACGGGATCGGCGGCGAGTTCTCACTGCGCGGCCGCGCGGAGCGGGTGGACGATGCCGAGGAGGTGGCCACCGCCTACGCCGCGATCGGCGAGCCCGGCACCCGGCCGCTCGTCCTGTTCACGCTCGGCGTCGACGGGGCCATGAGCACCGAGTACGCGGACGACGAGACGGTGCGGCGGCGCTGGAGCGCGGAGGACCCGTGAGCGGGGGGCTCGGACGCGCGCTCGCCATCGCCGTCGCCGCGGTCTCGATCGTGGCCCTGCTCAAGCCCGCGACCCCCGCCGGCGCCGCGCCCGTCGGGCCGGGGCCGGCCGCGACCACCACCGAGCTCCCCGTCGCCCTCCGCACGTCGTGCCCGCGCTGCCCCGTGCCGACTCCCTGCGACGGGTGCTGGCTGCCGGCCCTCGACGAGCGGTGGCAGTACCAGCTCCAGGCGAAGCCTGGCTTCGCCGACGACACGGGCGGGATCGTCGTCGATCTCTGCGAGCCGCCGGCGACCGGCGGCGATTGCGTCACGCCGACCGTGTTCGACATCGATCTGTACGTGGACCAGAAGGTCGCGGGCGACGGCAACTTCGTCGTGAACGAGGCCGCGGTGGACGCGATCCACGCCTCCGGGGGTCACGCGATCTGCTACCTCGACGCCGGCGACGCCGAGACGTACCGGCCCGACTACGACCGGTTCGTGGCGTTCGACGAGGCGTGCGGGGGCTGCCTGATCGGCAACCCCTTCAGCCAGGTGTTCCCCGACGAGTTCTTCCTGAACATCAACAACGACCAGGGGCAGCGCACGTTCATCCTGCAGGTGAACCGGGACCGGGTGGAGCGGTGCGCCGAGGCGGGCTTCGACGGTGTGGAGTGGGACATCATCGACACGTTCGAGGATCCGCACTCCGGGTTCCGGATCAGCGCACGCGCGCAGCTGATGTTCAACACGCGGCTCGCGAACCTCGCGCACCGGTTCGGGATGTCCGTGGCGATGAAGAACGACCCGTCGCAGGTGGCGGAGCTGCTGCCGTACTTCGACTACGCGATCGTCGAGGAGTGCTTCCAGTGGGGCTTCTGCGCCGGCGACCCCGAGCCCGGCGAGGACGCGTTCGTCCAGGCCGGCAAGGCGGTCTTCGAGGTCGAGTACCGCCTGACGCGAGCGGAGTTCTGCGACCGGGCGGCCGCGCTCGGGTTCAACGCGATCAAGAAGGCGCGGAACTACTCGCTGTTCGCGCGGCCCTACCACCCGTGCCGGTGAGGCCGGGGTCGGCGCCGCTCGTGGTCAGGCGACGCGCCCGGGTGAGCCGTCGGGCGTGGAGAAGGGGAGGCCTTCGGATGCCCACGCCTCCATCCCGCCCTCAAGGTTGACTGCGTGGAAGCCGCGAGCCTGGAACATCATCGTCGCGAGCTCGCTCCGGTTGCCGCTGCGGCAGATCACGACGACGGGCTTGGCGGGATCGAGGTCCGTGCCTCCGCCGGCCATGATCGCGTTCAACGGGATGTGGATCGCGCCCTCCACGCGGCCGGCCTCCCACTCGTACGGCTCGCGGCAGTCGACCAGCTGTACCTCGCTCAGGTGGTCGTAGGTGCCGCGGGCGGTGGAGAGCTCGTCGATCATCGCAAGGAGGAATCCTAGCAACGAGGTCGGGAACTACCCGGTGAGCGCGCGCTCGAAGGCCGTGAAGGCCCGCTCGTCGAACAGCACGAACCGGACGTCCTCGACCCGCGTCATCGCGGCGCGCACCGCCCCGATCGCGATCGGGGCGGCCTCGTCCAGCGGATAGCCGTAGAGCCCGGTCGAGATCGCCGGGAACGCGACCGTGCGGGCCCCCAGCTCGTCGGCCACCGCGAGCGACGCCGTGTGGCAGGCGGCGAGCAGGCGCGCGTCTTCGGGGGTCCCCGAGTACACGGGACCGGCGGTGTGGATGATCCAGCGCGCCCCCAGGTCGCCGCCGATCGTGGCCACCGCCTCTCCGGTCGGGAGCGGCGGACGCCCGCGCTCGCGGATCACGCGCTCGCGATCGGCGAGCGCCGCCGGTCCGGCGGCGCGGGTGATCGCGCCGTCGACCCCGCCACCGGGCCGCAGGGCCGTGTTGGCGGCGTTCACGATCGCGTCGACGTCCTGGGTCGTGATATCGCCTCGGACCACCGCGATCGTCGGGACGATCGTGGGCATGACGCCAGCCTAGCCGGGGTAGGCTGCGGCCGATGTCCGGCTTCGACATCGTCGTCCTGGGCGACGCGAACCCCGACCTGATCCTGCGGGGCGGTGATGTGGTGCCCGCGTTCGGACAGGCGGAGCGGCTCGTGGACGAGGCGACGCTCACGGTCGGCGGGTCGGGCGGCATCTTCGCGTGCGCCGCAGCGCGCCTGGGCCTCTCCGTCGCGTTCGTCGGCGTCGTGGGGGACGACCGGTTCGGGCGCTACATGTGCGAGGAGCTCGAGGCGAACGGCGTGAACACCGACGGCGTGGTGACCGATCAGGATCGGCCGACGGGGGTGACCGTGGTCCTGTCGACGCCGACCGATCGCGCGATGCTGACGGCTCTCGGGACCGTCGGCGACCTGCGCGCGGACCGGGTCGACCCCGCGATCCTGGCGCAGGCGCGACACGTCCACGTGAGCTCCTATTACCTGCAGCGGAGCCTGGCACCCGATCTCCCGCGGATCTTCGCCGAGGTGCGCGCCGCAGGCGCCACGACGTCGGTGGACCCGAACTGGGACCCGTCCGGCCGCTGGGACGATGCGCTGCTGCGGCTCCTCGCGTCCGTCGACGTCTTCCTGCCGAACGAGATGGAGGCGCTCAGCCTGGCGCACATCTCCGAGCTGGACCGCGCGATCGCACGGCTCCGCGAGGCCGGCGCCGGCGTCGTCGTGGTCAAGCGCGACGGGGACGGCGCGGTCGCCGCCGACGGGTCCGGGATCGTCCGGATCGAGGGGCACGTGGTGCCCGTCGTGGACGGGACGGGGGCGGGGGACGCGTTCGACGCCGGGTTCCTCGCATCCTGGCTCGCCGGCGAGCCGCTCGAGCGCTCGCTCGCCGTCGGCAACGCCTGTGGGGCGGCCGCGGTGGGCGCCCCTGGCGGCACCGCGGCGCTCTCCACGATGGATGAGGCGCTGGAGCTGGCGGGGGCGTCGCGATGATCGTCTGCCTGGCCGCGAACCCCTCGATCGACAAGCTCTTCGAGGTGGAGCGGCTGATCCGCGGCGACATCCATCGTCCGTCGGGGTTCGTGCAGACCGCGGGGGGCAAGGGGCTGAACGTGGCCCGGGCCGCGGCCGCCCTGGGGGCGGAGGTCCGCGTCGTCGCCTTGTTCCGCGGGCACACCGGCAAGTGGCTCGAGGAGACGCTCGCCGCCGAGGGCGTGCGCGGGACGTTCGTCTGGACGCACGGCGAGAACCGCGCGTCGCTCTCGGTCGCCGACCGGGAGACGGGCGGGCTGACCGAGTTCTACGAGCACGGTCCGGAGGTGCCGTCGGCGGCCTGGGCCGAGCTCGTCGAGGCGGTCGCCGGGACCTTCACCGACGCGCGCTGGCTGACGATCTCGGGGTCGATGCCTGCGGGCGCGCCGGACGACGGCTACCGCGACATCGTGCGTGAGGCGCGGGCGGCCGGGGTCCCCGTGGCGCTCGATGCCGAGGGCGACCGGCTCCGCGTGGCCCTGGGGGGCCGGCCCGAGGTCGTCAAGGTGAACGCCGTGGAGGCGGCCGAGCTCCTCGGCGTGCCGACGGCGCGCCGCGACGAGGCGCTCGCGGCCGCCCAGAAGCTGCGCGACCTGGCCGGCGGGCACGGCCACGCCGGCATCGTCACGCGGGGCGCCGACGGGGTCGTCGTGGCGGCACCCGACGGCACGCTGTACGAGGGCGCGCTCTACGTCCGGGGCCGCTACCCGGTCGGCAGCGGCGACGCGTTCCTGGCGGGGCTCGTCGCGGGGCTCGACCGCGGCGACGACTGGCCGGCGGCGCTCGCGCTCGCGCTGGGCGCCGCGACCGCGAACGCCGAGCTGCCGGGCGCGGGCCGGCTCGACCCGGCGCGCGCGGCCGCCCTGGCGGCGGAGGCCACGATCCGCCCGGCGTGAGGGACGCGGTCGCATGACGGACGAGGACCTGATCGACGAGCAGATCCGGTACTACGACGACCGCGCGCCCGAGTACGAGGACTACTGGTTCCGGCGCGGCGCGTACGTGCTGGGCGCGGACGAGGACGCGGCCTGGTTCCGCGAGACGGCCATCGTCGAGGCCGCGGTCGACGCGTTCGACCTCTCGGGGTCGGTGCTGGAGCTCGCGTGCGGGTCCGGCGTGTGGACGCGACGGATCGCGCCGCGCGCCCGCCGCCTGGTCGCCGTCGACAGCTCGCCGGCGATGATCGAGCTGAACCGCGAGCGTTTCGGCCGGGCGTCCGTCGAGTACGTGCTCGCGGATCTGTTCTCGTGGGAACCGCCCGAGCGGTTCGATGCGGCCCTCGCCGGGTTCATCGTCTCGCACATCCCCGCCGAGCGCTGGACGGCGTTCTGGGGTCGCCTCGCGACCTGGCTCCGCCCGGGCGCCGGCGTCTTCCTGGTCGACGAGTCGGTCGGACGTGACCGTCCGGCTTCCGACGTCCCCGTGACCGACGGCTCGCACCCGCAGCGTCGCACCCTGGGGGACCGGACGTACACGATCGTGAAGCGCTACTGGACCCCGGGCGAGCTCCAGCACGCCCTGGCGGATCTCGGGTGGTCGGCCGCGCTGCACGCGAGCGGCCGCCGGCTGTTCTACGGCATCGCGCGCCCGGTCTGAGGAACGGGGTTCCGCTCTGCGGGACGCCGGACTAGCATCCCGCGCATGGCACGCGACGACGGGCCGTCGGTCGAGAGCGTGGACCGGGCGCTCCGCGTCCTCGGCGAGCTGGCGGACCACGGGGCCGGGATCTCGCTCGACGACCTGGCCGAGTCGATGGGGCTGCCGAAGAGCTCCCTGCACCGGACCCTCGCGGCGCTGCGCGAGCGCGGGTTCGCCGGTCAGCGCGAGGACGGGCGCTACACGGTCGGTTCCGAGCTGCTGCGGATCGCGTTCGGCTTCTACGACCGGATGGACGTGCGCGTGATCTGGCGACCGCTGCTCGAGCGCGTGCGCGACGCCTGCAACGAGACCGTCCACCTGGGCGTCCTGGACGGGGCCGACGTCGTGTACGTCGACAAGCTCGAGTCCTCCCACTCCGTGACGCTGACGTCGCAGGTCGGCGGGCGGAACCCGGCGCACTGCACGGGCGTCGGGAAGGCGCTGCTCGCCTGGACGTACCCGACCGACGATGCGATCGCGGCGTGGATCGACCGGGTGGGGCCGCTGCAGGCCAAGACGCGCCAGAGCGTCGCGGATCCGCCCGCGCTGATCGCCCAGATGGCGAAGATCCGTCGCGATGGATACGCCGTCGACATGGAGGAGAGCGAGCCGGGGGTTCGATGCGTCGGTGCCCCGGTGTTCCTGGGGGGATCGACGCCGGTCGCGGCCGTCTCGATCGCCGCGCCGAAGGAACGGATGCCGGTCGCGCGGATGCGGACACTCGCCCAGGAGCTGGTGCGGGCCACGCGGGCCGACGTGCTGGCGGGTACCGGCCTTGACCGCGGGAACGCGACGGCGGGATGATGCGGCGTCCGACAGAACAGCGTTCCGCAGGACGGAACGCATGCGGCCGAACGAACCAGGGGGAGGCGCCCGCGTGCGCGGGTTGAACGACCGGGGGGTCCTGATCAGCGGCGGGACGAGCGGGATCGGCCTTGCCACCGCCCGCCGGTTCCTCGAGGAGGGATCCCGCGTGTTCGTCGGCGGCGTCGACGCCGGCGAGGTCGGCGCGGCGCTCGCCGAGCTGCGCGGGCGCGACGGCGCGGTCGAGGGTGTCGCGGTCGAGGGTGTCGCGGTCGACGTCGCGCGCGAGGACGACGTGGCGCGGTTCGTCGCCTCAGCGACCGCCGCGCTCGGACGGATCGACGTCCTGATCAACAACGCCGGGATCGCCGAGAAGACGTGGTTCCTCGACCTCGACGTCGCGCGCTGGGACCGGATGGTCGCCGTGAACCTGCGCGGGATGTTCCTCGTGGCCCAGGCGGTCGCGCGGCTGATGGTCGCGGACGGCGCCGGCGGCGCGATCGTGAACATGGCGTCGACGAACGCGCTCGGCGGCGAGGCGGAGTACGCCCACTACAACGCCTCGAAGGGCGGCGTGCTCCAGCTGACGCGGACGATGGCGGTGGAGCTCGGCGATCGGGGTGTCCGCGTGAACTGCCTGTGTCCGGGGTTCATCGACACGCCGCTGAACCGGGCGCTGGGCGACGAGGCCGACTTCGAGCGGTACGAGCGCGAGCAGATCCCGCTCGGGCGGCGCGGACGGGCCGAGGAGGTCGCGTCGGCGTACGCGTTCCTCGCCTCGGACGATGCCTCGTTCGTTCACGGGGCGGCGCTCGTGATCGACGGCGGACAGACGGCGGTGATGTGAGCGATGACGACCCCCCTCGAGGCGCTCCGAACCGTCCCCGACCGCGAGGATCGGGCCGCGCTCGTCTGGCTCGGGCAGGCGGGGTTCGCGATCCGAGCCGGCGGCGCGACCCTGCTCGTCGACCCGTTCCTCTCGCCGTACCCGAAGCGGCGCTACGAGACGGGGCTTCCTCCGGCCGCCGCGACCGGGGTGGACGCGGTGCTCTGCACGCACGAACACATCGATCACTTCGACGCGGGCAGCGTCCCGGCGATCGCCGAGGCCTCGCCCGGCGCCGCGTTCGTCGTGCCGTCGCCGATCGTCGACATGGTCACCGAGGCGGGCGTCGCGCCGGACCGCGTCGTCGGGATGCAGCCGGGTGAGCCCGTCGAGCTCGGGCCGGTGACGGTGCACGCGGTCCCGGCGCGCCACGGCGTGACGATGGCGGACGCGTACGGCTTCGGTGAGGAGCTCTCCGGGGGACGGATCCGGTTCCTCGGGTACGTGATCGACGCCGGAGGCGTGCGGATCTACCACGCCGGCGACACGATCCACTACGAGGGGATGGAGGCGGGCCTGCGCCCGTTCGACCTCGACGTGGCGCTGCTGCCCGTGAACGGGCGTCACGCCGAGCGCGAGGCCCGCGGGATCGTCGGGAACCTGAACGAGCGCGAGGCGGCGTGGCTCGCGGCCGAGATCGGCGCGCGGACCCTGGTCCCGATGCACCACGACCTGTTCGTCGGGAACCTCGGGTCTTCGGCCGCGGTCGTGCACGCGGCCGAGGAGGAGGAACGCGCGGTCGCGGTCCTGGTCGCGCACCGCGAGGTGCCGTTCGCCGTGGCGGGACGGGGCGACCGATGAGGGCCCTCGTCTACCTCGGGCCCCGGCGGATGGACCTGCAGGAGCTGCCCGATCCCGAGCCCGGGCCCGGCGAGGTCGTGATCCGGACGCAGGCGGCGGCGATCTGCGGCTCGGACCTGCACGGGTTCCGCGAGGCGAGCCCGCGCCGGGTCCCGCCCCTCGTGATGGGGCACGAGGCCGTCGGGACCGTCGACGCCGTAGGACCGGGTGTGGACGCATCGCGGATCGGTGAGCGGGTCGTGCTGAAGCCGATCCTCGGCTGCGGCACGTGTCCGATGTGCGCCGCGGGGTCGATCAACCTGTGTCGCGAAGGGCGACTGGTCGGTCGCGATCTTCCCGGGGCGTTCGCCGAGCGCTTCGTGGTCCCGTCGGGTGCAGCGGTGCCGCTCCCGGAGGGGTTGCCCGACGACGTGGCGGTGATGGCCGAGCCGTTGGCGAACGCCGTCCACGTCGCCTCGAAGGCCGTCGGCGAGGGCGCGTCCGTCTTCGTGATCGGCGCCGGCCCGATCGGTGCATCGATGGTGGCCGCCGCGCCGCTCCTCGGGGCCCGCCGCGTGTGGGTGACGGACGTGGATCGAGGCCGGCTCGAGTTCGCACGGCGGCAGGGCGGCGAGGTCCTCGGCGCCGACTCGGCGGTCGACGAGATCCTGGCCGCGACCGACGGGTGGGGCGTCGACGTCGTGATCGACGCGGTCGGGTTGGAGTCCACCTGGCGTTCCGCGCTCGAAGCCGTCTCCCCGGGGGGAACGATCGTCGAGGTGGGCCTCGGCGCGCCCGTTGGCTCGCTGGACTACTTCCGCGTCCTGAACAAGGAGGCGGTCATCCGAGGCTCGTACGGATGGAAGGAGCGGGAGTTCAGGGTCGCGCTCGACTGGTTGGCGATGGGAACGGTGGATGTCGACGGCTGGATCACTCGCGCGCCGCTCGCCGACGGACAGCGGGCGTTCGAGGAGCTGGTCGACGGCGACGGGAGCCGGTTCAAGGTCGTGCTGGGGTTCGGATGACCGAGGGGACGACGAGGAACGGAGGTGCGGGATGAGGCGATGGACGGCGGCGGTCGCGCTCGCGTTCGTGCTGGTCGCGGCGGCATGCACGGGCGGTGACGACGACGGTGGGACGACGGGCGCCACCGGCGGCGAGACGGGTGGGGCCACCGGCTCGGGACCCGTCGAGCTCACGATGTGGATGGGGTACACGCCCCCGCCGCCCGAGGACGAGGCGCTCGAGAACATCTCCCTGCAGGCGATCGTGGACCAGTTCAACGCCGAACACGAGGGCGAGATCCACGTCACGATGCAGTACGTCAACAGCGACAACGCGTTGCAGAAGGCGACCGTGGCGCTGCAGGGGGGGCAGGCTCCCGACATCTCCTACCAGTACGGCACGAACATGCCGCAGCTCGCGACCTCGCCGCAGCTCGTCGACCTGACCGACCGCGTGGGCGAGGCTGACTTCGACTGGAACGACTTCTTCGAGGGCGAGCGCGCGGTCGCGACGGTGAACGGCAAGGTGTACGGGATCCCGGCGCTCGTGGACAACCTGGCGATCGTCTATAACAAGGACCTGTTCGCGGCGGCCGGGGTGCCGGAGCCGACGCCGGACTGGACCTGGGACGACGCGCTGGCGGCCGCGTCGGCGATCACGGATCCCGACACGAAGACCTTCGGCATGGTCTTCCCCGCGGACGGCAGCGAGACGACCGTCTGGGAGTACATCGCGATGCTGTGGGCCGCGGGCGGCGACATCCTGAACGAGGACAACACCGAGGCGATCTTCAACTCCGCCGAGGGGGTGCGCGCGCTCACGGTGCTGCAGCAGGCGCAGCAGGACGGCTCGCTCTACCTCGACTTCCGGCCGGACTCGGGCAAGTACGGCCAGCTGTTCAACTCCGGCAAGATCGGCATGGTGATCACCGGGCCGTGGGACCTGTCGGGCTTCCCGGACGTGGATTACGGCGTGCAGGTGATGCCGGCGTTCGATCCTGGCGGCAGTCACGAGACGATCGCCGGTCCGGACAACTGGGTGATCTTCGACAACGGACCCGAGCGCGTGGACGCCGCGTGGGAGTTCTTGTCGTTCTTGGTCTCGCCCGACATCGTTCTGCAGGACGCGCTCATGACGAGTCACCTCCCGATCCGCGCCTCGGTGCAGGACATGCCGGGGTTCGCGGAGTTCGAGACGAAGTTCCCCGGGGTGGGTGACTTCGCGGCGAACCTCGAGAACGTGCTGAAGGCCCGGCCGCAGGTTCCGCAGTACCCGCAGATCTCGAGCTTCCTGGGGCAGGCGATCGTGAGCGTGCTGCTCGGCGAGGCCGAGCCGCAGGAGGCACTCGACCAGGCGGCCGAGCAGGCGAACGGCGTCCTGGCGGTGCCGCAGTAGGGCGGCGGCCGGTGGCGATCGGCGTCCGGCGGGCCCTGCGCTCCGACCACGTGGCGGGGTGGGCGTTCGCCTTCCCCGCGGTGGCGCTGATCGTCGTGTTCGGTCTGGTCCCGATCGTGTGGTCGGCCGTGCTCTCGTTCCAGAAGTCGAACCTGCTCGCGCCGCCCGAGTGGGTGGGCCTGGCGAACTACCGGGCGTTCACGAAGGACCCGTTCTTCAAGGAGTCGATGATCCACGCCGCGATCTACACGGCGCTGTTCGTGCCGCTCTCGGTCACCCTGGGGCTGCTCGTCGCGGTGGCGCTGAACCGCCGGATCCGCGGGATCCGCTGGTACCGGACGGCGGTGTTCGTCCCGGTCGTCGTCTCCACGATCGCCACCGCGATCGTGTTCCTGTGGGTGTTCGACCCGCACTTCGGCCTGGCGAACTGGCTGCTCGGCAAGGTCGGGCTGGGGCCCTTCGGCTTCTTCGAGAGCCCGGACGGCGCGCTCTACTCGGTCGTCGCGATGACGGTCTGGGGGTGGATCGGGTTCGACGTGATCATCTTCCTGGCGGCGCTGCAGGGGATCCCGCCGGAGCTCGTCGAGGCGGCCGAGATCGACGGCGCACGGACCTGGGGGATCTTCCGCAACGTGACGCTCCCGCTGCTGGGGCCGGTCACGCTGTTCTTGGTCGTGTGGTCCTCGATCAACGCGCTGCACCTGTTCGACGAGGTCTTCCTGGCGACGAACGGCGGGCCGGGCACGTCGACGCTCGTGCCGGTCCTGTACCTGTACAAGCTGGCGTTCCTGCAGGGCATCGCCGGATACGCGGCCGCGATCGCGTACGTCCTGTTCGCGGCGATCCTGGTGCTCACGGTCGTCCAGCTGCTGATCGGCAAGCGGATGGTCCATTACGCCTCGTGAGCCAGACGCCGGTCCTCGACGCGCTGACCCGGGCCGGCACCGGCGTGCCCGAGCCCGAGCCCGAGCGGGTGCGGCACCGGTTCCTGTTCAGCCCATGGCACCTGGTGCTGATCCCGGTCGCGGTCACGATGATCCTGCCGCTCGTGTGGATGGTGGTCACGTCGCTGCAGACGCTCGACGAGACCCGGCACTACCCGCCGACGTTCTGGCCGTCCTCGCTCGAGTTCGGCAACTACTCGGAGGTCCTGACGCAGGCGCCGTTCGGCCGCTGGTTCGTGAACTCGCTGATCGTCACGGTCCTGGTCGTGCTCGGGAACCTGCTGTTCTGCAGCCTGGCGGGCTACGCGTTCGCGCGGATCCGGTTCTTCGGGCGGGAGGTCGTGTTCGTCCTGCTCCTGATCACCCTGATGGTGCCGTTCCAGGTGATCATCATCCCCGAGTTCCTGATCGTGCGGAGCCTGGGCCTGATCGACTCGCTGGGCGCCCTGATCCTGCCGAACCTCGCGGGCGCGTTCGGGGTCTTCATGCTGCGCCAGTTCTTCCGGACGCTCCCGATCGAGCTCGAAGAGGCGGCGCGCATCGACGGCTGCACCCGCCTGGGCGTCCTGTTCAAGATCGTGCTGCCGCTCTCGGGGCCCGCGCTCGCCACGCTCGCCGTGATCACGTTCCTCTGGACGTGGAACGACTTCCTGTGGCCGCTGATCACGATCTACTCGCCCGAGCACATGACGCTCCAGCTCGGCCTCGCGACGTTCCAGGGCGCGCACCAGACCAACACGAACCTGCTGATGGCGGCGAACGTGATGACGGTCCTGCCGGTCCTGCTGCTGTTCCTGTTCGCCCAGCGCTACTTCGTGCGCGGGATCGCGACATCGGGGCTGAAGGGGTGAGGGGCTGACGATGGCCGACGTCGAGCTCACCCGCGTGACGAAGCGCTTCCCGAACGGGCACGTCGCGCTCGACGACCTGTCGCTGGAGGTCGAGGACGGCGAGTTCCTGATCCTGGTCGGCCCGTCCGGCTGCGGCAAGACGACCGCCCTGCGGCTGATCGCCGGGCTCGAGCGGTGCACGACCGGCTCGATCCGGATCGGCGACCGCATCGTCGACGACGTGTCGCCGCGCGACCGCGACATCGCGATGGTGTTCCAGAACTACGCGCTGTACCCGCACATGACCGTGAGGCGGAACCTGGCGTTCGGGCTGAAGCAGCGGCACACGCCGAAGCCCGAGATCGAACGCCGGGTCCGTGAGGTGAGCGCGATCCTCGGCCTGGACGAGCTGCTCACGCGCCGGCCGGCGCAGCTCTCGGGCGGGCAGCGGCAGCGGGTCGCGATGGGGCGCTCGCTCGTGCGCGAGCCCGCGGTGTTCCTGCTGGACGAGCCGCTGTCGAACCTGGACGCGAAGCTCCGCGTCCAGATGCGCGCCGAGCTCAAGCGGATCCACCAGCGCCTGGGGATCACGACGATCTACGTGACGCACGACCAGGTCGAGGCGATGACGCTCGGCGACCGGATCGTCGTGATGTCGGCAGGGTGCGTGCAGCAGATCGGGCGGCCCCAGGACGTCTACCGTCGTCCCGCGAACCTGTTCGTCGCGGGGTTCATCGGCAGCCCGGCGATGAACCTGCTTCGCGGCACGGCATCCGACGGGCGCATCACGGCCGGCGAGCTGGTGCTCGACCTCGCGGTCGGCGATCGCGAGGTCGCGATCGGGATCCGGCCCGAGTCGGTCGTCCGCGATCCGGCAGAAGGACCCGCCTTCGACCTCGACGTCGAGGTGGTCGAGCCGCTCGGCGAGCAGATCGTCGTGCACGGGACGGTCGCCGGAACCCCCGTGGAGAGCGGCGCCGAGGAGGAGACCGAGATCCCGCTCGCGCTCGAGGACCGGCGCGCCCCCGTCACGGCCGTCCTCGGGCCGGCGGCGGAGCCGGTGCCCGGCGACCGCGTGCGTCTCGGCATCGCGCCGGAGAAGGTGCACGTGTTCGACCTGGCGAGCGGGGAGGCGATCGGATGAGCGGCGATCGGCGGGGCCGATGAGCGCGACCTATCCACGGGTCGTGATCGTCGGCGCCGGCGGCTGGGTGTTCCCGATGGAGCTCACGCGCGACCTGCTGTCGTTCCCCTCGCTCGCGGGCGCGCGCCTGGTCCTGTACGACATCGACGTCGCCGCCGCCGAGCGGACGGCGGCGGACGCGCGGCGCCTGATCGAGCTCGGGGGGCTGGCCGCGACGGTCGAGGTGCCGCGGACGCTCGGCGAGGCCCTCGCGGGCGCCGACGTCGCGATCACGGTGTTCCAGGTGGGCGGGGTCGAGGCGTACGGGTTCGACATCGAGATCCCGCGCGCCTACGGGATCGACCAGACGGTGGGGGACACGTTCGGCCCGGGCGGGGTGTTCCGCGGGCTGCGCACGGTCGGGCCGCTCCGCGAGGTGGCCGAGGCGATGCTCGAGGTCTGCCCGGACGCGTGGCTCCTGAACTACGCCAACCCGATGGCGGTGAACTGCTGGGCGACCGAGCGGACCGGCGTGCGGATCGTCGGCCTGTGCCACAGCGTGCAGGGCACGTCGGAGCTGCTCGCGCGCGAGCTGGAGGTGCCGTACGACGAGGTCACGTTCGACTGCGCCGGCGTGAACCACACCGCGTGGTTCACGACGTTCCGCCGCGGGGACGAGGACCTGATCCCGCGGATCCGCGAGGTGATGCGGGCCCGCCACGTCGACGGGTCGATCCCGATGCTGCCGCGCTCCGACGACCCGTACGAGAGCAACGAGCGGGTGCGGGCCGAGCTGATGATGCTCACGGGCTACTTCCACACGGAGTCGAGCCACCACGCGAGCGAGTACTGGGCGTGGTTCCGCCGCACCCCGGAGCTGGTGCGCGCGTACCTGGATCGCGAGTGGAACTACCTCGAGGTCTGCCGGTCCTCCGACGCGAGCGACAGCAACGAACGCCTGATCGAGGAGGCCGCCCGCGAGGGGATCCGCCACGGCGGCGAGTTCGCGGCCCCGATCGTCGACAGCCTGCTCACGGGGACGCCGCGCGTGGTGTACGGGAACGTCCGCAACGGCGACGCGATCGAGAACCTGCCCGACGAGGCCTGTGTCGAGGTCGCCTGCGTCGTCGACGGGAACGGCGTGCGCCCGCGACGGTACGGCGCGCTGCCCGCGGCCTGCGCGGCGCTCAACCGGACGCAGATCGCGGTGCAGGGGCTCACCGTCGAGGCGGCCCTGACCGGGGACCGGGACCTCGTGCACGCGGCGGTCGCCCTGGACCCGCTGACGAGCGCCGTGGCGACCCTCCCGCAGATCCACGAGATGGTGGACCGGATGCTGGAGGCCGAGGCGCCGTGGCTCCCGGGGTTCGCCGAGGGGGCCGGATGATGAGCGACCCGGCCGAGCCCGTCACGTCCGAGGCCCGGTTCCCGGACGGCGCCGCGTTCCGGATCGAGATCCCGAGCACCGAGACGCCGGACGCGCTGGCGGCGATCCTGGCCGAGGCCGAGCGGCTGGACGTCCCCGTGCACCGCGTCTCGCAGGGCAGCGGCGTGTCGATGCTCACCGACGACGAGCTGGACCGGTTCGCCGGCCTCGCCGCCGACGCCGGCGTCGAGGTCAGCCTCTTCGCGCGGCCCGGCGCCGGCTGGGGAACGTCCGCGGCGGCGCGCGCCCCCGCCGGGGGCGCGTTCGCCGCCGCGGCCTGGGGCCCCGAGCAGCTCCGGGCGACGCTGCAGGACGCCGTGCGCGCGGCCGAGCACGGGATCCGCAGCGTGCTGATCGCCGACCTCGGCGCGCTCGCGTCGTTCGACCGGATGCGCCGCGCCGGCGACCTGCCGCCCGAGATGCAGGTGAAGGCCTCGGTGATGCTCCCGACGACGAACCCGGCGACGGCCCGGGTCCTGGAGGACCTCGGCGCCGACACGATCAACGTCGCCGGCGATCTGTCGGTCGCGCACGTCGCCGCGATCCGCGCCGCCGTGTCGGTCCCGCTCGACCTGTACGTCGAGTCACCAGACGACCTGGGCGGGTTCGTGCGCCTGCACGAGATCGGGGAGCTGATCCGCGTGGCCTCGCCGATCTACCTGAAGTTCGGCCTGCGGAACGCGCCGCCGCTGTACCCGTACGGTGCGCACCTGGAGGCGACCGCGCTCGCGATGAGCCGGGAGCGCGTGCGGCGGGCGCGTCTGGCCGTCGAGCTCCTGGCGCGCGAGGGCGCCGCGTTCGCGACGTCCGCCCGGGGCGCGGCGGGACTCGCCGTCCCGCTCAGGGGAGCACGACCGACCGCGTGAGGTTCCGCGGCCGGTCGGGATCCAGTCCCCGGGCGGCGGCGAGGGCGACGGCCGCCCGCTGGATCCGGACCAGCTCGGCGAGCGGGTCCAGCGCGGCGGTCACGACGGTCGCCCCGACGGCCACCGCGTCGTCCGCCACGGCCGGGTCCGGCGTCCCGAGGACCCAGACGAGCGAGGTCGGCCCGGCCAGGCTGATCGGCCCGTGGCGGTACTCCATCGCCGGGTAGGACTCGCTGTGGACCTGTGCGGCCTCGCGGAGCTTCAGGGCCGCCTCGTGCGCGAGCCCCACCGTCCAGCCGTGCCCCAGGAAGACGAAGTGGTCGAACGCGGTCGGCTCCACCGGCAGGGGCGTCGCGAGCGCCGACTCCGCATCCGCGATCGCGCCCGCGGGATCGACCCCGAGGTGGGCGCGGAGCAACACCAGGGTCGTGGTCGCGAAGCGTGTCTGCACGACCGAGCGCTCGTCGGCGAAGTCCAGGATCACGCGCTCGTCGGCGCCGTCGGGGATCGGCGTGCCGGCGACGGCCGAGATCGCCACCGACCGCGTCCGCGACGCGGCGAGCGCGCGTGCCACCTCGGTCGTCGTCCCGCTCCGCGAGATCGCGAGCACGCGGTCGTAGGTCCGTCCGCCGGGGAGCTCGGACGCGGTGAACGCGTCGGTCTCGCCGAGACCCTCCGCCTCGCGCGCCGCCGCCCAGCTCTGCGCCATGAACCAGGAGGTCCCGCAGCCGATCGCGAGCACGCGCTCGCCGGGTGCGGGCAGCGCCGGCGCGACCTCGGGGAGGAGCGCGACGGCGCGGCGCCACGCGTCCGGCTGGCTCCCGATCTCCTCGTCCGTCGCGCCCATGCCGCGGCATCATCCCAGGCGCCGTCCCGGGCTCCCGGGCTCCGGTTTGCGGTCGCGCGGGTCTCGCCCGCATCCTGTGCGGCGTGATCCGCATCCGCGTCGCTCCCGACGTCGCCGTGAACGGCCTGTTCGTCGTCTTCGGCTTCGTGATCGCGGCATTCTTCCCGTTCCTCGCGATCTACCTGGAATCGCGCGGACTGTCGGCGTCGCAGGTGGGGTTCGTGCTGGCCGCGATGGCGCTCGCCCGGATCGTGGCGAACCCGCTGTGGGGCCATCAAGCCGACACGCGGATCGGCCGGCTCGCCGCGCTGCAGCTCGGCACGATCGGCTCCGGCGCGGCGGCCCTCGCGATGAACCGGGTCGACGGCGTCGTCCCGATCGCGAT
>DATBLY010000026.1:0-7144 GCA_036555125.1 Actinomycetota bacterium
CGGTCGCATCGAGCGCCTCGTCCAGGACGTCGCGGAACAGACTCAGGAGCTCGGCCGGCGGATCCGCACCGGTCGTCCGGCGAACGAACTCGGCGTAGAGGCCGTCGTCGGTCGGCCGGTCCTCGGCGGAGCGCACCGGGCGCTCGGCCGCGGGGCGCTGCGCCCGCACGTTGACCAGGAACGGGAACGCCTCCGCAGCCCGCCGACCCAGATCGACGTCTGCGCCGCCGACCTGCACCGTGAGGTCCAGGTACGCGTCCGCGAGCTCGTCCGCTCGCGCCGCGAGCTCGTCCCAGGTGCCGGTCTCCCGGCGGAGCGACCGGCCGGAGACGAGCGGGATCGAGGTCACGGCCGCGAGCGTCCCGGGCTCGACGTCGACGATCACCACGCGCTTCTCCTCGCCGGCCTCGCCGAAGTCGAGCGGCAGGAGCGAGCCGGCGTAGTGCGCCGGCACGGCGGCCGACGGCACCGGCTGCGGCGCGTGGATGTGGCCCATCGCGACGTACTGCGGCCCGGCGGGGATCGCCTGCGGCGTGGCGGCGTACGCGTCGCCCATGTGGAGCTCGCGCTCGCCGCGCGGCGCCCCGCGCGCGACCTTCACGCCGTTCACCAGGAAGTGGGCCACCAGGATCGGCACCGCGTGGTCGCCGGCGGCATCCACCAGGGCCTCGTTGTACGCGGTCGTGATCGCGCCCACCTTCGTGGCGTACGCGCCGTACCACTCGCCGGCGTCGCGCATGAAGTCCACGACGCGGCCCTCGCGCAGGAACGGGAACGACGCCACGACCGCGGGGACACCCAGCACGTCCGGCCCGAGCATCCCGCCGTCGCGCGGGCCGCGGATCCGACCGATCAGGTGCACCCCCTTGCCCTGCTCGCGCAGGTACGGCGCGAGCGCCTCGAACAGCTCGGGGGAGTCATGGTTGCCCGCGACCGCGACCACCGGCGCGTGGGCGGCCAGCCGCTGCAGCGCCTCGAGCCCGAGCGCGAGCGCGTCGACCGGCGGCATCGCCCGGTCCCAGACGTCGCCGGCCACGATCACCAGGTCGACGCGCTGCTCCTCGGCGATCCGCTCGACCTCGCTCAGCACCTCGCGGAACTCGGGCATGCGGTCGTGCCGGCCCAGGCGCTTGCCGATGTGCCAGTCCGCGGTGTGGAGGATCCTCATGTCGGGGGGAGGGCGGTGCGCCGGCGCCCGCTAGAGCCCGGCGAAGGGATCGTCGCCGGCGTCCGTCGCCACCTCCTCCTTCCGGGTCGCCCACGGCGGGAACGGGAAGGTCACGACGAGCGGCACCGGGATCGCCGGCTGCGAGATCACCATCGTGCCGGGCTTGAGCAACCGGGCGCGGGCGCGCGTCGACGGGAGCATCCACCCGTACTCGGCGCGCTCGGCCTCGGCCGCGTCCAGGCGGCCGCTCGCGCGGATCGCCGCGTTCTCGAGCACCTCCGACGCGACGCGCGACGCCGTCTGCTGCGCGCCGACGAGCAGGATCCCGAGCGAGCGCCCGCGCTGGGCGATGTCCACCAGCATGTCCTTCAGCGGGCCGGAACCGTCGCGGGGCGCGTACTTGTTCAGCTCGTCCAGGACCACGACCGACAGCGGCAGGCGCTGGCCCGTCTGCTCCTTCTCGTGGAACGCCTCGTTCAGCAGCGCCCCGACCACGAACCGCTGCGCCTGCTCGTGCAGCGACTGGATCGCGACGACCGTGACGCTGGCGGCGGTCCGGTCGATGCGGCGGCTCTCGCCGGCGCGGACCAGGTGGTTCATGCGCCCGGCCGCCGCGTGGAGGCGGCGCATGAACGCCGACACCGTGCCCGCCTGCACGCGCCCGCTCCAGGCCAGGTCGGGCTCGTCTCCGGTCTCGGGCTCCAGGAACTCCTCGAGCGCGTCGACGAGCGAGCCGAGGTCGGTCACGATCCGCTCGCCCGCCTGCGGGCCGACGGTCAGGCCGCGCCACGTCCCGTCGGGCGATCCGCGCGGGTCTCGCAGCACGATCGCGCCGGGGTTCCCTTCGACGTCGACCGCGAACCGCTTCAGCTGCGCCTGCACGCGCTCGCGGATGAACGGGAGCTGATTGCGGGTGTCGTTCGCGTCGGTGAAGCAGAACTGCAGCAGGTCCTCGTCGACGAACTCGCGCGGGGTCCACGCGAACGCGTCCACGCCCTCGAGCCGGCCGCCGGTGTCGGGCACGATCACGTCGCCCGAGCGCTGGCGCGGCGGCGCCCAGAACCGCACCGAGGGGAACGGGCCGGGCTCGACGCCGAGCGTCGCCCAGCCGGCCGCGGCCTCGTCGTCGAAGTGCTTGTTCGGCTTGTCGAGCCACAGGAGGTCCTCGCCCTTGACGTTGAAGACGAGCACCCGGAGGTTCGCCGCGCCCTCGCCGAGCGTCCGCGGGTTCGCGGTCAGCATGCGGAGGAAGAACAGCGCGAACGAGGTCTTCGTCGCGACGCCGCTGATCCCGCTGATCGACATGTGGCCGCCCTTGCGGCCGTCGAAGAAGTCGAGATCGACGCAGACGGGGTCGCCGTCGCGCCCGATGCCGATCGCGAGGGGCCGGCCCATCTCGTCGACGTAGAGCGCCTTCGCGCGCTCCTCGCCGGTCGCGCGCTCGACGATCTCGCCGGGGTCGGGGGAGACCCAGACCTCCGGGTCGACCCGCGTCACGGCGACGCGCGCGGTGCGGACCTTGGCGGCCGGCATGATCCCGAGCTCGGCCACCCGGTGGGTGTCGGACTCGTAGGTCGCGCCCTCGTAGACGGCCTCGGCCTCGGTGACCACGCCGTACGTCTTGACCTCGCCGGCCTTCGGGACCTGCGTCCGCACGACGACCAGGTCGTCGAGCTGGAGGAAGTCGTCGTCGTCGAGGACGACCCGGAACGCGGCGGTCGAGGAGTGCTCCGAGCCGAGGACCCGGCCGACGCCGTCGTCGCTCACGCCCATGGCCCGCCTCGGCCGACCCAGCGGCCCCCTCGCCTCATGGGTCCGTATCGTAGCCCCGGGTGCCGACGCCCCCGGGGAGGCGAGCCCCTCAGGATGCCTCGCGCTCGCTGACCGCGTGCCGGAGCGCCCGGTAGACGAGCCCGGGGTCGCCCATCCGGTGACGGAGCTCGCGCTCGAGCGCCCCGATCGGCACCAGGTTCTGCGGAGCGCGCGGGTCGATCTGGGGCTCGGAGCCCACGATGGGCAGGAGCGCCGCCGTCCGGTCGGCGATCGTGCGGACGTCGTCCTTCGACCATCGGCCCGAGGCCTCGCACCGCACGATCCCGGTCCAGGAGTGCCCGCCCCGCAGCATCGCGAGCCGGACGTACCAGGAGTACCGGCACACGTCGGGCCGGTCGGCCGCGATCGTGAACAGCGGCGTCCGTTGCGCGGGCGCCAGCTCGGCGATCACCGCGTTCTGCTCGGCCGGGAGGTACGTCACGCGGTGCGTCTTCACGTACCCGACGACCGGCAGGGGAGCGAGCGGCTTGTTGAGCGGGCCGTCCGCCACGACGAACGCGTCCGCCGCGAGCGCCGACGCCAGCTCGCCCTCGGCCCGGCGCATGCGCGTGTGCAGCACCGCGACGAGGTGGGACGGATCGTCGGACGGGGTGGTCGTGGATCGGTAGGGCGGTTCGAGCGCGACCGCCGGCAGCTCGTCGGCGTGGCCGCCGGCGAGCACCGCCCACCGCTCCACCTTCACGTCGCGGATCTCGGAGCGACGGTCGGACCGGTGCCACACCGTCGCGCCGACCGCGAAGGTCCCGCAGATCCCGGGGATCGGACCGGAGGCCGGGTCGTCCATCAGCAGGCGTGCGTCGACCCGGCGCACCCCGTCGACGAACGCGATGCGTTCGCAGCCGTCGTCGGCACCCTCGAGCGGCTCCCAGTCCCTCCGCTCGACGGTCGGGTCGACCTCGCCCTCGGCCGGGGCGAGCTGCTCGTCCGGATCGAACGGGGCCCCGTACTCGGGGGCCCACCCCTCCACGAACATGCGCGCCATGACCGCAGCGTATCCCGCCCGGGTGACGCGGCCGCGGAGGCCCGGACTACCGCTGCGGACCCGAGGAGCTCCGTTCCTCCTCCTGGTCGTGCCGCGCCTTGAGGCTCGCGAGGTGCTCGCCCAGGCGGTCGGTGAAGATCAGCTCGCCGCGGAGCGCCCGCGAGTACTCGTCGGCCGGCAGGTTGCCCCCGGTCTGGGTGAGCGTCAGCTCGGTCCGACCGTCGCCCAGGTCGCGCAGCACCGCCGTGAACACCTCGGGGTGCTCGACGTCGTCCATCTCGCCCGGCACCTCGATCGTCATCACGACGCGCTCGGGCTCCTCGATCTCCAGGAACACGCCGCCGAACGGCAGCTCCAGGCGATCGGGACCGTGGAGCATGATCAGGTTCCACCGACCGCCGACCCGCGCGTCCATGTCGATCGTCTCGAGCGGCACGCTCGACCCGTACTCGCCGAACCACTGCGCGAAGTCCTCCTTGCGGGTGAACGCCTGGAAGACGAGCTCGCGCGGCGCGTCGAAGATCCGGACGATCGTGATGCCGTTCGCGTCGCTGTGGGCCGAGACGACCCCGGTGGGCGGCGTCTGGTCGCTCATCCTGCTCGCTCCTCCCTGATCGGTCGCTCCATCCTGCCGGTGGCCCCGTGGACCCGACAATCGCTCGCCGGCTCGGGGGTTGACATGTGACTGATTAGTCACCTATCCTCGCCCCGTGAACGACGACGACCGGATCTTCAAGGCGCTCGCGGACCCCACCCGCCGCCACCTCCTGGACCGGCTCTTCGAGCGCGACGGCCGCACGCTCGGGCAGCTCGAGTTCGGGCTGGAGATGACGCGCTTCGGGGTGATGAAGCACCTGCGGGTGCTCGAGGAGGCCGGTCTCGTGATCACCCGGCGGCAGGGACGGGAGAAGCTCCACTTCCTGAACCCCGTGCCGATCCGGCTGATCCACGACCGGTGGATCGACAAGTACCGGGAGCCTCGGGTCTCGGCGCTCGCCGACCTGAAGCACGAGCTGGAAGGGAAGGAGCTGGCATGACGGTAACGACGGACACCGCGGTGACCACGCAGGTCCACCGCGTCTGGATCAAGGCCACCCCGCAGGCGATCTGGGACGCGATCACCCAGCCGGAGTGGACCGAGCGCTACGGCTACACGAACCGGGCCGACTACGACCTGCGGCCCGGCGGCGCCTACCGGTCCTACCCCAGCGAGCCGATGAAGCGCGGCGCCGAGGCGATGGGGATCCCGCTCCCCGACGTCGTGGTCGACGGCGAGGTGATCGAGGTCGATCCGCCGCACAAGCTCGTCCAGACCTGGCGGATGCTGATGGATCCCGACACGGCCGACGAGGGCTTCACGCGCATCACGTTCGAGATCGCGGAGGGCAGGGGCGGCGTGTCCAAGCTCACCGTGACCCACGAGCTCGAGGGTGCCCCGAAGCTCGCGCTGATCGTCGGCGGCCAGGCCGAGGAGACCGGGGCCGGCGGCGGCTGGGCGTGGGTGCTCAGCGACCTCAAGTCGCTGCTCGAGACCGGAGCCCCGATGGACATGGGGGACGGCCTCAAGGCGTAGACCCCAACCCTTGCGAGGAAGGCGCCCGGGGGCGGCGGCGCGCGTCGGAGGACGCGCACCACCGCCCCCGCCTCGCGTCCTGGCTCAGGGCGCGCCGCTACCCGAGGCGTCGGCGAGCCGCTCGAGGATCCGGACCGTCGCCTTCACGTCGGGCAACCGCTCGAGCTCGCCGCGCATCGCCGCCGCCTGGTCGCGCATCGCCGCGTCGCTCAAGGCGGCCCCGATCGCGGCCGCGAGGTCGTCGGGCGTCGCCGTGATCGCGTCGAGGACGACGCCCAGGCGGAGCGCCTCCACGCGGTCGGCGTTCCACGGTTGGTCGGCGCCGAGCGGCAGCGCGACGATCGGCAGGCCGTGCGCGATCGCACCGAGGATGCTGCCCGAGCCGGCGTGGTTCACGACCAGGTCGCAGCGCGGCAGGATCAGGTCCTGGGGCACGAAGCGCTCGACGACGATGCGGTCGGGCTGGGGACCGAACCGCGCCGGGTCGAGCTCGCGACCGACCGTCACGACCGCGTTCACCTCGAGGCCCCCGATCGCCGTCAGCAGCCGCGGGAAGAGGTCGCCCGACTCCGCGGGGAAGATCGTCCCGAGCGTGACGTAGATCGTCGGTCGGTCGCCGCTCAGGCCCTCGATCGACGCTGGGACGGCTGCGTCCGACGCCACGATCGGCTCCGGACGGAAGGAGGCGCTCGGCTCGGGGAGTGGGAACCGCGGATCGCGGAAGCTCGGCGGGAACGGGTTCAGCGTCAGCCTCCCCCGGAGCATCGACTCGACGCCGTCGGGATCCAGGCTTAGGTCGCGGCGCACCCGCCGCAGCGCGGGCGCGACGACCTCCGTCCGTCCGAACGACCCCGACGCGTTGATCAGGACGACCGCGTGCGGGACGCCGATCCGCTCGGCGGCGAGCATCCCGCCGAAATCCGCCTCGTCGCACACGATCAGGTCTGACTGCCAGGCGGCCGCGAGCCTGATGATCTTCGTCGCGCGAGCGCGCGCGATGCGGTCGGTGAACCCGGTGAGGAGGCGTTCCTCCCGTCCGCGATCGACCGGCTCGAGCGGCGCGATCGTCCTCGGGTCGCCCGGTGCCTCCTCGGGATCGACGAACACGGGGAAGCCGCGTTCCATCGCCGTTCCAGCCCCCGAACGCCGGCCGTGGAACGCCACCTCGTGGCCCGCGTCCCGCATGGCCGCCGCGACCGGGACGAGCGGATCCGCGTGACCGGCGCCGCCGGCGAAGGTGCACAGGATCCGTGCGGCGGGCATCCGATCAGGTCGGCTCGGTCTCGGTCGACGCGACGATCCAGTCGCCCGTGGCCGGGTCGAACGTCAGGATCGAGGTCCGCATGGCGCTCGGGCAGCAGTGCGCGTCGCCGGGCCCGTAGACGGCCTCGCGGATCGACAGGCCGACCGGGTCGGCGGACAGGTCGATGGTCGTGTCGCAGGTCTTCCGCTTGAAGACCTGCACGTTGGCGGCGAGGTCGAGCACGCGCCAGGTGCCGCACGCTCCCGAGCCGCCGGTGTCCTCGAACGTGAGGGCGTCGGGCGACCCGTCGGCAGTCGCGTCGCCCATCAGGGCGCGGATCGCGAG
>DATBLY010000034.1:0-4481 GCA_036555125.1 Actinomycetota bacterium
CAACGGAGCGATCGCGGAACGGTGTTCGTCGGTCACGGGTGGCGGCCCCCTGTGTCGGTCGATGCGCCCACGGCGCACGACCGACGCTACGCCCATGGTTCTCCCCCGCACATCGGCCGTTGGTCGCTCGGACCGGTCCGAACGGCGGGGTGCCCGTGCGGACCGGGTGACCCCGCCCGTCCGGGCCGGACACCCGCTAGGGTTCGCGGATGGCGCGCACGGCCAGCCCGAACGTGACCGCGAGGGACCGAGCCGTGATCGGCGCGCTCCTGCGCGAGCTGCGCCGGGCCGCGGGCTACCGGTCGGTCGAGGCGGCCGCGTCCACGAAGGGATCCCCGGCGTCCCGGCAGACGATCTACGCGTACGAGCGGGGGGGCCTGGTCCCGTCGCTCGCGCAGTTCCTGGCGCTGGTGGAGTTCTACGTGCTCGGGGCGCCGCGGGCCGACGGCAAGCCCCAAGCGGACCTGCGCGCCCAGGGGATCGCGGCGGTCACGCGCGCGCTCGCGCTGCCCGCGTACCACGTCGCGCAGGCGCAGGACCTGATCGCGCGGATGCAGCCCGACCCGGGAGGCAGGGCGTGACGCTCGAGCTCACCGACCTGGATCACGTCGGGATCGCCGTCGAGGACCTGGAGGCGGCCGTCGAGCGGTACCGGACGCTGCTCGGCGTCGAGCCGGTGCATCGCGAGCGCGTCGTCGACCAGGGCGTCGAGGAGGTGCTCTTCGCGGCGGGATCCTCGTACGTCCAGCTGTTGGGCGCGCTCGGACCGGACACGCCGGTCGGCCGGTACCTGGCGAAGCACGGCGAAGGGGTCCACCACGTGGCGTACCGGGTGGCGAACGTCGTCGACGCCCTGGAGCACCTGCAAAGGCAGGGCGCCCAGCTGGTCGACCACGCGCCGCGCCCCGGCTCCCGCGGCACGTTGATCGCCTTCGTGCACCCGCGCACGTTCGGCGGCGTGCTCGTGGAGCTGGTCCAGGAACGCTAGGGCAGGTCCTTCAGGCCGGGCTGGGGCGCTTGGACCAGGATCGCGACGTTCCCCTCCGGCAGCTCGCCGTCCCCCATCAGCTGGTGGACGTGGCCGGTCTGCTCGTAGCGGTACGTCTCGCCGAGCGTGGTCGTCACCGTTCCGTCGATCACGAGCTGGTTGAACGCGGCCGCCTGCTCGTCGTTGAACAGGTGCGAGCCCTGGTAGCGCTTCTGCAGGTACCAGAGGTAGCGGACGTCGATCATCGTGTCGTAGCCGCTCGTGCCCGCGCAGATCACGATCATGCCGCCGCGGTCGCAGACGAAGTTCGACGTGGGGATCGTGTCCTGCCCCGGGTGCTCGAAGACGATCCGCGGGTTCCGGCGCTCGCCCAGGACGTCCCAGATCGCCTTGCCGAACGCCTTCGCGCCGTCGAACCACGCCTTCCACTCCGGGGAGTCCCACGCCGGCGGCACGCCCCAGTGGTCGAAGTTCCTCCGGTTGATGTAGCCGACCGCGCCGAGCCGCTCGCAGTACGCACCCTTCTCGTCGCTCCCGACCACGGCGACCGCCTTGCCGCCGGCGTTCGTCACGAGTTGGATCGCGAGCGAGCCCAGGCCGCCCGAGCCGCCCCAGACCAGGACGACGTCCCCCGGCTCGACCACGTGCGGGGGCCAGCCGAAGAGCATCCGGTACGCCGTGGCCCCGGTGAGCGTCGGCGCGGCGGCCTCCTCCCACGTCAGGTGGTCGGCCTTCGGCAGGCACTGGTGCGCCTGCACCTTGCAGAACTGCGCGAACGACCCCCAGCACGTGTCGTAGCCCCAGACGCGGAACGACTCGGCGAGCCCGGGGTCGCCCCCGGCCAGCACCTTCGGATCGTCGGGGTCCCACTGCCCGGCGTGCACGACCACGCGGTCGCCCACCGAGACGTCCGTGACCTGATCGCCCACCGCGTAGACGATCCCCGACGCGTCGGAGCCCACGATGTGGAAGTCCGTCGGCTCGCCCCAGCGCGCCTGGGTCTTCGTCACGTCGACCGGCAGACCCCTTGCGGCCCAGACGTTGTTGAAGTTCACGCCGCCCGCCATCACCATCACGAGCGCGTCGTGCGGCCCCAGCTCCGGGACGTCGATCACCTCGTCGACGATCGCGTCGCGCGGCTCGCCGTACCGGTCGGGACGGACGAGCTGGGCGTGCATCCGAGCCGGCACCTCGCCGATCGGGGGCAGCTCGCCGATGTCGTACAGGTCCTTCGCCATGGCTCTCACCTTCCGCGTCGGCCGACGGTCGGCAGCACCCTAGCAAGGGGCGCGTCGCCGCCGGGAGCCGCGGGACGGCTACCCGGCGTCGGGCCGCGGCGGCGGTGCGCCGCCGCCGGGCGGGGGCTCGGGCAGCCCGGCCCCGCCGGCGGGCGGGAGCGTCGAGCCGTCGAGCGGTCCGGCGAACCCGCCGGTCGAGCCCGGGATCCGGCCGAGCATCCCGGCCCCGGAAGCGCCGCCGCGGCGCGGCCGGAACGACGCGTTCAGGTCCTCCTCACCGAAGGCCCCCGACGCGTCGCCCGTCGTCGCGTAGCGGTACAGCGCCGCGTTGAACACGCCGGAGAGCGCCGCCCCGATCGCCATCAGCGCACCGATCGCGAGCACCAGGACCGGTACGCCGACGACCGGGGCCGCGGCGGCGAGCGCCCCGCCGATCAGCACGACGGGGATCGAGACGATCAGGATCGCGAGGCCGATCGTGGCGTTGCCGATGAACTGCTCGCCCCAGCGTTGGCGGAAGATCCAGGCCGACCGCTTGATCGACTCGCCGACCCCGAGGGGCTCGTACAGCAGGACCGGCACGACGAAGAACGTGATCACGTTCCACGCGACGCCGACGATCCCGATCAGGATCCGCCCGAGCAGGCCGAACCGCTCCTGAAGCGAGCGCAGGATCATGCCGACGGTCGCGGTGATCAGCGCCCACAGGAAGATCTTCCCGACGTGCCGGCGCGCGAGCGCCAGGCCGTCGGAGATCTTCGCGTCGTGCCCCTCGAGCCGGCGCATCGCGGTCCCGATCACGGCCGCGTTGAAGAAGATCGCCACGAACGCGAGCGTCACGTACAGCACGAACCCCAGGACGTACAGCGCGGGGCTCACCGACTGCCCCTGCTCCGGGATGCCGATCCCCCACGCGCCGAGGGCGAAGACCGCCATCACCACGAGCGAACACACGAACGAGAGCACCGGGAGCCACAGGAGCTCGCGGTCCTGTCGCACCACCGCCCAGCTCGCCTTGGCGAGCCGGAACCCACGCGAGATCGAACCCATCGTCGTCGTCCTCCCGGACGTGTCGGTGACCCCCCCAGTATCGGCAGCCGAGGCCGTCATCGCGAGGACATCGCCGCCGCCCGGTCGGGCGGGTCGGCGGCCGGGCAGGTCTCGGCCACCGGGCACCAGCCACACCAGGGCCCGGGGTTGAGCTCGAGCGCGCGGCCGTCGCCGAGGCCGGCCGCGGTCCGCGCCGCGTCGACCACCCGGTCCACCGCCCGCCCGAGCGTCTCCTCGGTCACGTCCTCGGCCTGCCACTCCCCGCTGTCCAGGAAGAACGACGCCACGCGGTACGGCGGCACGCCGAGCCGGAGCGTGAGCAGCAGCGCGTAGAACCGCAGGTCTTCCACGTACTCGGGATGCGCGCCCGCGCTCTTCAGGTCGATCACCAGGCGGCGCGCGGCCGGGTCGTCCTTCGCCTGCCGACCCAGGATCAGGTCGATCTTGCCCGACAGGATGAGCCCGCCGGCAAACAGCTCGGCCTTCGCGCGGAACTCCGTCATCGGGGTCAGCTCGCCGCGCAGCTCGCGCAGGGGCGGGAACGACGCGCGGAACAGCTCGATCGCCCGCACGGTCTCCATCAGGAGCAGGTCGCGCTCGACGGGCTCGGTCCGCTCCCAGAACTCCGCGAACCGCTCCTCGCGCGTCACGAGCCGGTCGGCCGCCTTCGCCGCCAGGGCGTGGGCGTCGAGCTCGTCGCGGACGCCCACCTCGACCTCGATCGCGGTGTGGAGCAGGACGCCGGTCGCGGAGCGCTCGCCGTGCTCGAAGGGGGCCGCCGCGCCGGCGCCGGACACCTTCGCGTCGAACAGCCCGGGGCAGCGGTCGTGATCCTTCAGCTTCTCCTTCCCGAGCCACAGCGGCGGCTCGAGGACCAGGTCCGACAGCTCGTCGCGGATCCGGCCGGCGAGCCGCTCCGGGAGGTCGGCGGCGAACACCGGCCGCTCCTGCTGGCCGATCAGGCGATCGAGGGTCCGGCGCTGCGGATCCGTGAGCAGCACGGCCGCATGGTAGTTCTGGGGAACGACATGGCCGAGACCCCCGACGAGATCCTCCGCGCCCTGGCCGACCCGGAACGCCTGCGGGTCGCGGGCGCCCTCGCGCGCGCGGACGCCGGCTCGCGGGAGCTGGCCGAGGCCTTGGAGCTCCCGCTCGCTCGGGTCCGCAGGCACCTGAACCGCCTGGCCGCGGCGGGGGTGGTCCGG
>DATBLY010000045.1:0-4808 GCA_036555125.1 Actinomycetota bacterium
GTGGCGACCTCAGAGATCAGGTGCTGCATGGTGTCGTAGATCGCGAACAGGTCCGTCGTCGCCCCGCCGGGCGAGTTGATGTAGAGCGCGACGTCCTTGCCCGGATCCTCGGCGTCGAGGTACAGCAGCTGCGCGACGATCAGGTTGCCGACCGCGTCGTCGATCGGGCTCCCCAGGAAGACCACGCGCTCGCGCAGCATCCGGGAGTAGATGTCGAAGGCCCGCTCGCCGCGGTCGCTCGGCTCGACGACGGTGGGCACGAGCTGGTTCCGGAGCGATGTCATGGAGCGGCCTCCTCGGGTATCGTGGGCCTTGGTCGCAACCATCTGGTTGCGCCGACGGTCAGGGTACCGCCGGGAGCACCGCGTCGCAACCGTTCGGTTGCATCCGTGTCGACGGTCGCGGCGGATCGGGGAGGAGCGGCATGGAGGGCGGCCGAGGCGAACCGATCCGGCGCAGGGTCACGCTCGCGGCGTCCCCCCTGGAGGTCTGGGACGCGCTGCTCGTCCCCGAGCGGCTGGGCGCGTGGTTCGGTGCCGAGGTCGAGCTCGAGCCGCGAGCGGGAGGCGCGATCGCGTTCCGGATGCCCGACGGGACCGCCCGCCGCGGCGTCGTCGAAGCGGTGGATCCCCCGCGCCGGTTCGCCTTCCGCTGGCGGAGCGTCTCGCTCGGTCCCGACGGGGTCCGCGTCGGCGACGTGTCGCGGGTCGCGTTCGAGCTGGAGCTCGCCGGCGCCGGGCGGACGACCGTCACGGTGACCGAGTCGCCGGGCGTCCTCGCCCCCGACACCGAGATGCTCCTCGGCTCGGGAAGCGGGGGGCGATGAGCGAGGCCCCGCGGGTCGACGCGGTCTTCTCCGCCCTGTCCGACGGCACGCGCCGTGAGGTGCTGCGCTCGCTCTCGGAGGACGGGCCCTCCACGTCGACCGAGCTGGCGGCGCGGCTGCCCGTCTCGCGCCAGGCGGTGTCGAAGCACCTCGAGCAGCTCGAGGAGGCCGGCCTGGTGCAGGCGAGCGCCGAGGGGCGGGCCCGACGCTTCCGCGTGACGCCCGGCCCCCTGACGGATGCGATGGGGTGGATGGTCGACGTGGGCGCGGAGTGGGATCAGCGGCTCGAGTCGCTGCGCCGCCACGTCGAGCGCCGTCCGTCTCCCGGCTAGTCTGGTTCAGACCCGAGGCGGGTCGGGAGACCGCTCATTCGAGCTCGTCGGCCCGGGGATCCCTCCGCGCGGGCGGCCGGTAGTCGGGCTGGGCGCGCGCGACGAGGTACTCGATCGCGGCCCACACCATCTTCGACCTCGGGTAGAACCAGATCGGGACGACCGCGAGCACCGCGACGCTGGCGAGCAGGAGCGGCACGACGGGCACGTCGGGCACGGTGAGGACGAGCCAGACCGTCACCATCAGCAGCCACAGGCCGACGGCGATCAGGTAGTTGAGCGTCATCGCGCCGAGGAACCCGCCCTCCTCCTCCAGGAAGCGCAGCCCGCACCGTGGGCATCGCGCCCGAAGCTGGAAGTAGCGCTGGAACGCGTCCCGCTCGCCGCAGCGAGGACACCGCTTGCGGAGGCCGCGGAGCAGCGCCGTCATCCCACCCGGTTCGGGGAACGGCGGATCCCGATCGTCCGGCTCCGCCCCCGGCTCCAACCCGCCGTACGGGTTAGGCGTGATACACCACCCAGAACTTCCGGACCGCCTCGTGGGCGCGCCAGACGCCGGAGGAGCCCATCGGGGTGACCAGGACGTCGCCGGAGCGGACCGCGAGCGTCCCCCCATCGGTCGGCTCGACGTCGACGACCCCTTCCTGGATCAGGGCGATCTCGTCGTAGGTGCGTTCGAAGGTGCCGGTCTCGGGCGCGCGCCGCCAGAAGCCGGTCGCGAACCGCCGATCGGCGGAGCGCGAGATGACGACCTCCTCCCCGGGCGGCGCGTCGTCCCCCGGCGGGTTCTCGAGGACGGCCCACGCGAGCGGCTCATCGGTCCCCACGACGCGCACGTCGGGGTCGGCCGGAGGGTCGTCGTGACGGTAGATCGCGTAGAACTTCGTGAGCGTGTCCGAGATCCGCCACGCCCCCTTCGAGCCCTTCGTCGTGATCAGCACGTCGCCGGGACCGAGGGCGAGCGTTCGCCCGTCGGCGGTCTCGATCGTGGCCGCTCCCGACAGGATCAACGCGACCTCGTCGTAGGGCCGTTCGAACGCCCACGTGTCCGGCTCGCGCCGCCACAGGCCCGTCTCGCACCGCCCGTCGTCGCTCGTGGACGCCTCGATCTCCCACGCCGGCGAGGGGATCTCGCCCGGCGACCCCTCCAGCGGCGACCACGCCGCCGAGGACCCATCCACCATCGTGATCCGCCCCACCTCGTGCTCCTCGCGAGTCCGTCGGCTTCCGCCCGAAGGCTACCCGGGGAGCGACCTTCGGCGGGTCCCCCGTATCGGGGGTCGGGGGTATGCTTCTGCGATGGCCGGACCCAAGAGGACCCCGCTCGGGCGCACGCACCGCTCGCAGCTCGGCGTGATCGACTACACGCTCGCGAAGCGAGCGCTGCTGCGCGACGCGCGCCTCGGCGTCCTCGGCATGACCGACCTGTGCGACGCGCATCCCGAGCTGGTCCGCGCCGCGAAGCACGTGGGCGAGCCCACGCGCAACGACTGCCCGGTCTGCGGCAAGCAGAAGCTCGTCCTGCTCGCGTACGTCTACGGCGACGGGCTGCGCGACGACAACGGGCGCGTCTGGTCGATCGAGACCGGCCTGAAGATCGCCGCCGGGAACCCGGGCAGCGCCTGCTACGTCGTCGAGGTCTGCAACGCCTGCCACTGGAACCACCTGCGGGAGTCCTTCACGGCGCGCCGCACCGCCGTGGGCTGAGCGGTCCGCCCGGCCGCCTCGTCCCGCCCCCGGCTCCGGCCTCCACACGAATGCAACCGCTCCCTGGCATGGAGCACCCGGACGCTGGGTAGGATGGCAAGGAACGTGTCGACGGACACCGCATCACCTTCCACCCGGGGCGGCGCTCACGCCCCGAAGCACGCCCCGAAGGGAAAGCCGAAGGCCAAGAGGGGGTTCTTCCGGCGGTTCTGGTGGGTGTTCCTCGTCGTCCCCATCCTCGGCGTGATCGCGGTGGGCGGGGCGCTGGTCTACGCGTACTCGCAGATCGAGCTCCCGAAGGCGCTCCCCCCGATCCAGTCGACCTACCTCTACGATCGCAACGGCGACCTGCTGACCTCGATCCACGGCGCCGTGGATCGAACGGTGATCCCGCTCGACGAGATGCCGCAGTCCCTGCGCGACGCGGTGATCGCCGTCGAGGACCACGGCTTCTACGAGCATCCGGGGTTCGATCCGGTCGGGATCATCCGCGCGGCATGGACGGATCTCGTGAAGAAGGAGGTCGTGCAGGGCGGATCCACGATCACCCAGCAGCTCGTGAAGCTCGTGTACGCGGGCTCGTACGTGGAGCAGCCGGACGGGACCGAGGAGTACGTGATCCCGCCACGCACGATCAAGGAGAAGATCCGCGAGGTGATGCTCGCGGTCAAGGTCGAGCACGAGCTGACGAAGGATCAGATCCTCGCGCGGTACCTGAACACGGTGTACTTCGGCAACGGGGCCTACGGCGTGCAGGCTGCGGCGCAGACCTACTGGGGGATCGACGCGGGCGAGCTGAACGTCCGGCAGTCCGCGACGCTGGCCGGGATCATCACCGCCCCCTCGCTGTTCGACCCGATCGCCTACCCGGACGACGCGAAGATCCGGCGCGACTACGCGCTCGACCAGATGGTTCGCTACGGCTACCTCGAGCGTGACGAAGCCGATCGCCTGAAGGCGAAGCGGGTCCTCACCGACCCCCCGAACCAGGTCTTCAGCTCGCCGCTCGACTCCGAGTACTTCGTCGACTTCACGAAGCGGATGCTGATCAAGCGGTACGGCAGCGCGCAGGTGTTCGGGGGCGGCTACCGGGTCACGACCTCGCTCGACCTCGAGCTCCAGCGGGCGGCCGAGGAGGCCGTGAGCGCGCACCTGCCGAGCCCGGAGGACCCCGAGGGCGCGCTCGTCGCGATCGACCCGACGACCGGCGAGATCCTCGCGATGGTCGGTGGGCGCGAGTTCCGTCGGTCGCAGGTGAACCTCGCGGTGAGCGGGGCGAAGATCGGCCGCAAGCACTTCGGCGGGACGGGGCGGCAGGCCGGCTCGTCGTTCAAGCCGTTCACGCTCGCCGCCGCCATGGCGAACAACTACGACCTGAACGCCTACTGGCAGGGGCCGGGCACGATCACGATCCCCGATCCCGAGTGCTACACGGACGGCGAGCCGTGGACCCTCTCGAACGCGTCCGACGAGGAGAGCGGGACCTTCACGCTGAAGGCGGCGACCGCCTACTCGGTCAACACCGTGTTCGCGCAGGTCGCCGCCCAGCTCGGGCCGCAGACCGTCGCCGACATGGCGAACGCGCTGGGGATCCGCAGCGAGCTCCAGCCGGTCTGCTCGATCACGCTCGGCGTCGAGGCGGTCAACCCGCTCGAGATGACGAACGCGTACGCGACGCTGGCGGCACGCGGCGTCCGGCGGTGGGCCACGCCGTTCGTCGAGGTGACGAACCGGCGCGGCCGCCCGATCGATGACGTCGCGTCCCGGCCGGTGCAGGTGCTCGACCCGAACGACGCCGACCTCGTGACGTACGCGCTCGAAGGGGTGATCAGCGGGGGCACCGGCACCGCGGCGAACATCGGACGCCCGGCGGCGGGCAAGACCGGCACGGCGCAGGAGTACGTCGATGCCTGGTTCTGCGGCTACACGCCGCAGCTCGCGAC
>DATBLY010000055.1:0-13919 GCA_036555125.1 Actinomycetota bacterium
AACCCGACGCGCGAGGCGTTCCAGGTGGCGCTCGCGTCCCTCGAGGGGGGGCGTGGCTGCTACGCGTTCGGCAGCGGCATGGGCGCGGAGGCGACGCTCCTGCTGACCCTGTCGCCGGGCGACCACGTCCTGATCGGCGACGACGTCTACGGCGGCACCTATCGGTTGCTCACGCGCGTGCTCGGCCCGTGGGGCCTCGAGGTGGACGCCGTGGACCTGGCGCAGCCGGACGAGGTCCTCGCCGCCCTCCGTCCCGCGACGAAGCTCGTCTGGCTCGAGACGCCGTCGAACCCCCTGCTGAAGATCGTCGACATCGCGGCGGTGGCGGCGATCGCCCACGAGGCCGGGGCGCGCGTCGTCGTCGACAACACGTTCGCCACCCCGGCGCTGCAGCGGCCGCTCGAGCTCGGCGCCGATGCCGTGGTCCATAGCGTGACGAAGTACCTGGGCGGGCACTCCGACCTGATCGGCGGGGCGATCGTGACCGACCGGGAGGACTGGCTGGAACGCCTCGCCTTCTTGCAGAACGCCGTCGGCGCGGTGCCCGGGCCGATGGACTCCTACCTCGCCCTGCGTGGCCTGAAGACGCTCGCCGTGCGGATGGAGGCCCACTGCCGCAACGCGCGGGCGGTCGTGAGCTTCCTGGCCGAGCACCCGAAGGTCCGGGCGCTCTGGTACCCGGGGCTGCCCGCGCACCCTCGGCACGAGGTGGCGCGCCGGCAGATGACCGACTTCGGCGGCATGGTGTCGTTCGAGGTCGAGACGGCCGAGGAGGCGCTCGCCGTCGTCGAGCGGACACGACTGTTCTTCCTGGCGGAGTCGCTCGGCGGCGTGGAGTCGTTGATCGAGGTGCCGGGTCCGATGACCCACGCGAGCGTGGCCGGCTCGGCCCTGGAGGTCCCGCCGACGCTGATCCGGCTCTCCGTGGGGATCGAGCACCCCGACGACCTGGTCGCCGACCTGGCGCACGCCCTCGCCTGAGGGCGTCGTCGGGCGGCTCCCCCCGCTACAGGACCAGGCCGCCGCCGCCCGTCACCCGGACGCGCACCCCGCGCACCCGGGGCGCGCCGTCGCCGTCCACGTACAGGGGAACATCCTCATCCCCCACCCAGGCGCGGAGACGCTCCGGGTCCCCGGCGAGCTCGACCCGGTCGATGCCGTCGACCGGCACCCGGTGCGCCGCCTGAGCCCGCCCCGGATGGTCCGCCGGCGGGACGTCCCACGCGATGAAGAACGGGAGCCAGTCCTCCCGGTCGGCATCCACCCCGGCGCTCCGCCATCGGAGCTCGATCCCATCGGGACGGGTGCGGACCCCGGCCGACACGGACAGGCCGAGGCGCGCGGCGGTCCCCTCGAGGTCGTCGTCGGCCAGGCAGACGGCGTACCAACGGTCGCCATCGGCCGACAGCCGCTCGATCGCGCGACCGAACCGCGTCGCTCGCGCGACCGACGGATCCTCGACGGCGACGAGCTCCAGGTAGTCGTCGCCGAGCGGCACGATCCGGTTGACGGTGCCCCACGCCGGATGCCGGCCACCGGGGACCGACCCGAGGCCGTGATCCCGCAACAGCCGCTCGGCGGCGGCGTCGAGGTCGCGGACCGCCAGCACCACGTGGTCGATGCGCTTCACGGCGGAGAGCGTGCCACACGAACACGGAACCGGATCTCGGCGCCCCGTGTACCGTCGAGGTGATGGCTCGAACCCGCCGCGCCGCGGCCGCCGCGGCGTGCATCGCGCTGGTACTCGCGCAGCCGGTCGCGGCCCGCGCCCAGGTGGCGGCGGAGCCGGAGTCCTGGCTCGCCCACCTCGCGTTCCCGACGAACCTGGCGTTCGCGCCCGACGGACGGCTGTTCTTCACCGAGAAGGAGACCGGGCGCGTCCGGATCGTCCGCGACGGTCGCCTGCTGGACCGACCGTTCGTGGAGCTCGACGTCGTGGGGGAGGCGGAGCGCGGTCTCCTCGGGATCGCGCTCGATCCGGACTTCGGCATCGACCCGTGGGTCTACCTGTACCTGTCGGACGCGCGGGACGGGCGCAACCGGCTCGTGCGGATCCGCGCCGACGGGGACCGGGCGGCCGGAGCGCCGCAGACCCTCCTGGACCTGCTCCCGTCCGACACGGGCTATCACAACGGCGGCGACCTCCTGTTCCTGTCCGACGGCACCCTGCTCGTCGCCGTCGGTGAGACGCACGATGCCGACCGCGCGCAAGATCCCGACGATCCGGGCGGGAAGATCCTGCGGATCGCACGGGACGGCTCGGTCCCGAACGACGATCCCGTGGGTCCCGGGAACCCCGCCTTCACCCTCGGGCACCGAAACTCGTTCGGGCTCTGCGCCGACGTGGTGCGCGGCACCATCTGGGAGACGGAGAACGGGCCGGACGTCGACGACGAGGTCAACCGGCTCGTCGCCGGCGCGAACTACGGATGGCCCGAGGTCACCGGGGTGGCGGACGACCCACGGTTCACGGACCCGGAGGCGGTCTTCCCCGACACCGTGGCGTTGACCGGGTGCGCGGTGGCCGGCGACGCCTTGTACGTGGGCGCGTTCAACACGGGCGCCCTCTACCGCTTCGCGCTGACGTCGGACGGCCAGCGGCTCGGCGAGCCGACCGTGGCCGCGAGCCTGCCCGCCGGGATCACGGACGTGACCACCGGACCCGACGGCGCGCTGTACGCGGCGACCGCGGACGCGATCTGGCGGCTCGGCGGCGTGAGCGCCGACGAGAGCGCCTCACCCTCCACGGCCCCCTCCCCCGCGAGCGAGACCCCCTCCGCGAGCCTCATCCCGGAGAGCGCCGCGCCGAGCACCGATGCGGGCGACGCGGGACGCTCGACCCCGGCCTGGGTCCCGGTGGCCGCCGCCCTCGTGCTGGCCGTCGGGTTGATCCTGCGGCTCGTCGCTGGGCGCCGCCTCCGGTCGGCGGACGGTCGCGACCACCCGGATCGACCCGATGCCGGTGGTGGCTCGCCGGACCCCTAGGCGCCGGCGGGACGCTTCAGGTATGCGATCAGGCTCGTCCCCCCGGCGGGCGTCGCCTGCTGCACCACCGACACGAGCTCCCAGCCATCCTCGCCGAAGCTGTTCAGGATCTCACCCGGGTTGTGCTCCAGGAGCGGAGCCACGAAGTACTCCCATGCCTGCACGTCAGTCCTCCTCGTCGAGTCGTCGCTTCGTCGTTCGGATGCAGATGCCCATCACCACGTCGAGCCCGGCCGCGCTGGCGATGCGGTAGGCCTCGTCGTCCACGATCCCCTGCTGCAGCCACAGCGCCTTCGCGCCGATCGCGACGGCGTCGCGCGCGATCTCCGACGCGTGTTCGGCCCGGCGGAACACGTCGACGACGTCCACACCGATCTCCGGTGGGATGTCGCGCAGCGACGGGTAGGCGCGCTCCCCCAGCACCTCTCGCTCGTTCGGGTTCACCGGCACGATGCGGTATCCGTGCGATTGCAGGTAGGCCGCGACGTCGTGCGACGGGCGGTCGGGCCTCGAGGACAACCCCACGACGGCGATCGTGCGAGCCGAACCGAGCAGGGCCCGGAGCTCTCGATCGTCGGGCTTCACCGGCGCCGGATCGCCCGTGGGGGGCCCTACGTCAGCCACGGCGTCTCCCTCCGGACGATCTCGAGCAGCGTGTGCAGGATCCAGCCGGTGGCCCCCCAGACCGTCGTGCCGTCCACCTCGTAGGCCCACCCGGTCCAGGTCCGCCCGCCGTCCACGGGGAGCTCCATCGGCCGCTCGGCCTCGCCGAGGCGCGCGACCGGGAGCTGGACGATCGCCTCGATCTCGTGGTCGCTCGCGGCGAGCGCCGGGGACGAGGCGATCGCGGCGACGAACGGGACGACGAGGAACCCGCTGACCCGCGTGTGGATCGGCGGGAGCGCCCCCAAGACGTCGGGCAGGAGCGGGTCCAGGCCGATCTCCTCCGACGCCTCGCGCAGGGCCGTGTCCACGAGCGCCTCGCCCTCGTCGCGGACACCGCCCGGGAACGACATCTCGCCCGGATGACGTGACAGGTGCGCCGCGCGGAGCGTGAACACGATCGCGGGCTCGGGCGCCTCGATCACCGGGACGAGCACGGCCGCGACGCGCTCCTCGGGCTCGACGTCGATCGCGGGGTCCGGATCGAGGGCCGCGCGCAGGCGTCCGCGGACGTCGGTGGCGTGCATCGCCCCATGGTAGAAGAGGGAGATGCGGGCCGAGGCCGTCCTCCGCGCCGCCGCCGACGCGGTCGATCCCGACGACGTCCTCCGGATCGCCCGGGCCCTGATCGCGGCTCCGAGCGAGAACCCGGGCGCGACCGAGGAGCTCCCCGCCGCGGTCGCGTCGGAGGTCCTCGCGGACCTGGGGGCGGAGCCGTCGATCGTCCGCTCCGAGGAGGGCCGCCCCAACGTCGTGGCGTCGATCGGCGCCGGCGCCGGGCCGAGCCTCGCCTGGAACGGGCACCTCGACGTCGTCCCCGCGGGCGACCCGCAGACGTGGACGCACGATCCGTGGGCCGGCATCGTGGAGGACGGGCGACTGATCGGCCGCGGGAGCGTCGACATGAAGGGCGGGATCGCCGCCGCGCTCGCGGCCGCGTGCGGCCTCCGGCGCGCCGGCATCGACCTGGCCGGCGCGCTCACGTTCCACCTCGTCGCCGACGAGGAGGTGGGCGGGATCCACGGCACGAGGGTCCTGCACGCGCGCGGCCTCCTGACGCAGGACGCGTGCGTGGTCGGGGAGCCGAGCGAGCTCCGGCTCGGGCTCGCCCAGCGGGGCGGGGCCTGGCTCACGGCGATCGCCCACGGGAGGGCCGCCCACGGCTCGCAGCCCGACCGCGGCGTGAACGCGATCACCGCGATGTCGCGGTTCCTGCTGCGGCTGCCCGAGGCCCTCCCCGACCTGGAGCACCCGCTCGTGGGCCGACCCACGGTGAACGCGGCCCTGATCGCCGGGGGCAGCGGCCCGAACGTGGTGCCGGACCGATGCGAGGTCGACATCGATCGTCGGATCCTGCCCGGCGAGACCGACCCCGAGGCGGTCCGCGCGCCGTTCGCCCGCCTGGTCGAGCGGCTGCGGTCGGAGCATCCGGAGGTGGAGATCGAGGTGGAGCTCCGGGAGTGGAGCGATGCCGCCGAGGCCCCACCGGACGACCGGGTCGCCATGCTGGCGCGCGCCGCCGTGGCGGCCGAGACGGGGCACGACCCCGCCGACGTGGGGTTCACCGGGATCACCGACGCGCGCTTCTACCTGAACGACGCGTCGATCCCGTCGGTGATCCTGGGACCGGGCTCCCTCTCGGTGGCCCACTCCGCGGACGAATCCGTCGCGGTGGACGAGCTGGTCACGGCCGCCCGGGTCTATGCCCGGCTGTTCGTGGCCTTCTGCGGGGCGGCGTGAGGGCCGAGCGGTTCGACGTCGTCGTGATCGGCGGGGGCGGAACGGGCTCCGAGATCGCCTTCCAGCTCGCCGATCGGAGCGAGTTGCGCGTGGCGATCGCCGAGCGGGACCGGCTGGGGGGCGAGTGCAACCACTACGGCTGCGTGCCGACGAAGGTGATGCTGAAGAGCGCGAAGGTCGCCGCCACGGCCCGGGACGGCGAACGCTTCGGCGTTCGGGTGCCCGGTCCGGTCGCCGTCGACCTTCCGGCGGTCCGCGATCGCGTCCGTCGCGTGATCGACGAGCAGTCCGGCGCCGGGGCGGCCCCGTTCCTCGAGCGCGGCGTCGAGGTCTTCCTCCAGGAGATCCGCCTGACCGGCCCACACGATCTCGAGCTCGCCGACGGGACCGCGATCCACGCCGACCGGATCGTCCTCGCGACCGGGACCGAGGCCAGCCTCCCGCCGGTGCCGGGCCTGGCCGACGGGCCGTACTGGACGAACCGCGAGGCGATCTGGCAGCCCGACGCCGCGCCCGCCCGGCTCGTCGTGATCGGAGCAGGGGCGATCGGGGTGGAGTTCTCGCAGATCTTCGCGCGGTTCGGCTCGGCGGTGACGCTCGTCGAGATCGCTCCGCACATCCTCCCGAACGAGGACGCGGAGGCGGCCGCGGCCCTCCTTCCGGCGCTCGAGGCCGACGGGATCGACGTCCGGGCCGGCGTCCGGATCGATCGCGCGGAGCACCGGGACGGAGCCTGGTCCGTCGCGCTCGTCGGCGACGAGGTCCTCACGGCGGACGAGGTGCTGGTGGCCACGGGACGCAGGCCCGTGTTCGACGGCCACGACCTGGAGGCGGCGGGCATCGACCTGCTCCCGGACGGCCGGCCGGTCCTGGACGAGACGCTCCGCAGCACCGCGGACAACGTCTGGGCCGCGGGCGACGCGACGGGAGAGCTCCTGTTCACCCACGTCGGGACGTACGAGGCCGAGCTGGTGGTCGACGACATCCTGGGGATCCCGCGGCCACGCAGCTACCGGGTCGTCCCCCGCGTCACGTTCTGCGACCCGGAGGTCGCGAGCGTGGGGCTCACGGAGCGCCAGGCGGCCGACGACGGGCACGCCCTCGTGACGAGCGTGTCGTCGATCGCCGACAACGAGCGTGCCCACATCGAGGGAGAGCTCTTCGGCCTCGTGAAGCTCGTCGCCGACGCGGACACGGGGGAGCTCCTGGGTGGCCACGTCGTCGGCGAGGCCGCGGGGGCGATGATCCACGAGATCGCGGTCGCGATGGTCGGTCACGTCCCGGTCGCGGCCGTCGCCGGCGCGATCCACGCGTACCCGACGCTCTCGGAGTCGGTGAAGGGTGCGTTCGTCGGCCTAGCCGAACGCCTGGGCTGACGTATCCTGGCCCCATGACGAACGAGCGGACGACCGAGGCGACGGACGACCTGGCGAGCGACGTCCTCGACCCGATCGCGGTCACCGACGCGGCCGCCCGCAAGGCCCGCGCGCTCGCTGCCCGCGAGGGGCGTCCCGAGGCGTACCTGCGGCTCCGCGTCCTGGCCGGCGGGTGCTCGGGGTTCACGTACAGCCTCACCTTCGAGGATCGGCCCGACGAGCGCGACACCGTCGTCCGCGCGCCGGACGGGTTCGGGGTGCTGATCGATCCCGCCAGCATCCCGATCGTCGCCGGGAGCACGCTGGACTTCGACGGCGCCCTGATGGGAGGCGGACTGAAGGTGCGCAATCCCCGGGCCACGCACGAGTGCGCCTGCGGCGACTCGTTCAGCATCTGACCGACCGGCGACCGCCGCTCGCGAGAGCTCCCCTACGCGACCTCGACGGTGCCCTTCATCGTGTCGGGGTGGTACTCGCAGTGCCAGCCGATCGTCTCCGACACGTTGATCGTGACGCTCGCGCTCTCGCCACCCTCGACGTCCTGGGACGCGCTGTCGTCGTCGAGCGTGAAGCTGTGCTCGACCCCGTCCTCGTTCACGAGCGAGATCGTGGTGTCCTGGCCGGCCGTCACCGTGAGCGTCGTGGGATCGAACGCGAGGTCCTTCATCGTGACCGTCGGTCCGCCTCCGCCGCCGGTCGCGTCGCCACCACCACCGTCGTCGCTGCTGCAGGAGACGGCGAGCGTCATCAGCGCCGCGGCCGCCGCGGCCACGATGATCCACCGAGCCTTCGTCCGCATGGTGCCTCCCGATCGTCCGTGGATGCAGGGAGTACGCGCCGCGGCCACGAGCGGCTTGCGAGGGCGCACCTATACTCGGGCCGATGCCCTCCTCGGCCGACAAGACCCAGTGGCGGGACCTCTACCACGACGTCGTCATGACCGGCCTGTGCACCGGGTGCACCGCGTGCATCGTCTCGTGCCCGTTCCACGTGCTGGGGTACGAGGACGACGTCCCGGTCCAGCTGCAGGAGGAGGGGCCGGACGCGTGCACGCACGGCGACAAGGGCTGCGACATCTGCACCCGCGCGTGTCCGCGGTTCCGTGAGTGGGAGGGCGAGATCGACGTCTCCCTCTTCGGCCGGACCCGCACGCCCGAGGAGGTGATCGGGCAGTACCGCCAGATCGTGCTCGCGCGCGCGAGTGACCCGGGCCAGCTGGCCCAGGGACAGGACGGCGGCGTCGTCTCGGCGCTGTTGGTCTGGGGCCTGCGGAACGGGGAGATCGACGGCGCGCTCGCCTCGAAGCTCTCGGACGATCGGCCCTGGGACGCCGAGCCGACCGTCGTGACGGACGAGGCCGGCGTGCTCGCGACCGCCGGGAGCCGCTACACGTACTCCGCGAACCCGCTCGCGCTCGTGAAGGCCGCCGAGATGGGGCTGTCGCGCCTGGCCCTGGTGGGGATGAGCTGCCAGGCGTCGGTCACGGGGTCCCTCGAGGCGCGTCGGATCAACAAGTGGCGCCGGAAGATCGCCTGGACCCTCGGACTCCTGTGCTCCAAGACGTTCACTTACGACGGGCTGATGGACCGGATCGCGCAGCAGGAGCTGGGGATCGACCTCGACCGCCTGATCCGTGTGAACGTGAAGGGCAAGCTCCTCTTCTACACCGAAGACGGCCACGAGCTGACCTACTCCCTGAAGGAAGCGCACGCGTACACGCGACCGGGATGCCTGCACTGCCCGGACTTCGCGGCCGAGCACGCCGACATCTCGCTCGGCGGCCTCGGCCAGTCCGAGGGCTGGACCCTGACGATCGTGCGCACCGAGCGAGGACAGGACATCTGGGACCGCGCCCTCGCCGACGGCGTGATCGAGGCCCGCCCCGCCACCGAGGATCCCAAGGCGGTCGAGCTGATGTTCAAGCTCGCCGCGAGGTCCCGCCAGCGCTGGCCCGACGCGACGGGCGGCGCCGACCCGGGCCCGGGGTTCCTCCCGCAGCCCGTCTGACCGTCCGACCTGGCCCCGGGCCCCACGGCGGCCCGGAACGTCCGGCTCATCCCGCGCCGCGGGGCGCCGATACCTGACGAGGGGACCCTGGACGGGCGTTCCTCCGGCGCGCCCGGACGAGCGAGGAGGCAGGCGGAGGCGGATGGTGAACACGGCACACGCCGAGGGCGGGGTCTCGCTCCGCCGTGACGCGATCTTGGAGGCGATCGCCTTCGCCGCCGAGCGCCTCCTGCTCTCGCCCGACTGGCGCGACGCGATCGACGAGGTCCTGGCGCGGCTCGGCGAGGCCGCCGAGGTCTCCCGGGCCTACCTGATCCGCAACGTGATCGACGACCGGGATCGCGACTGTGCGGCCCAGGTGGCCGAGTGGTGCTCGCCGGGGATCCGGTCGCAGTTCGGCAACCCGATCCTCGAACGCACGCCCTGGGCGGAGTTCGGCTTCGCCCGATGGCCGGGGCTGATGCGCGCCGGAGACTCGATCGCGGGGTCGGTCGCGGACCTGCCCGAGACCGAGCGCCCCGCCATGGAGGCCCAGGACATCGTCTCGATGGTGTGCATGCCGGTACAGGCGGACGGCGACTGGTGGGGCGTGATCGGCTTCGACGACTGCGCCGAGCTGCGCGACTGGTCCGGCGCCGAGCTCGAGGCGCTCCGAGCGGCGGCGACGGTGCTCGGCGCGGCCGTCACGCGCCAAGGCCTCGACGAGCACGCCCGGGCGACCGAGGCCCGCTACCGGGCGTTCGTGGAGCACATCCCCGCGGTGACCTACACGGACATCGTCGAGGAGGACGGCGCCCGCCTCGAGTTCCTGAGTCCCCAGATGGAGGAGGTCCTGGGGTTCCCGCGCGAGCGGTACTTCGACGATCCGGAGTTCTGGTTCTCCCGCGTCCATCCAGACGACCTCGATCGGGTGATCGCGGCCGCCCGCGCGCCGGAGCGCTTCGAGGAGGAGTACCGGATGATCGCCGCGGACGGCCGGGTCGTCTGGGTCCACGACATCTCGGCGCCGATCGAGGACCGGTGGGGTCGGACGATCTACTGGCTGGGCTTCCTGACCGACATCACGGAACGCCAGGAGGCCGAGGGCGGACTGCGGCTCGCCGAGGAGCGCTTCCGACGGCTCGTGGAGCAGACCCCGGCGATCGTCTACCAGGAGCTCCCCTCGGAGGGGGCCTACGACATCGCCTCGAGCTTCACGTACCTGAGCCCTCAGGTCGAGACGATCCTCGGCTACCCGATGGAGCGCTGGAACGACCAAGGGGACTTCTGGCTCGAGATCCTGCATCCCGACGACCGGGAGGCGGTGCTGGCCGAGAGCGAGCGCACGGCGCTCTCCGGTGAGCCGTACCGGCAGGACTACCGGGTGATCGCCGCCGACGGACGCGTGGTCTGGTTCCACGACGAGTCGGTCCTGATCCGGGACGAGGACGGCGAGCCCGTCCTCTGGCAGGGCGTGATGCTCGACGTCACGCGTCGGATGGAGGCGGAGCAGGGACTCCGGGAGGCCGAGCGCCGCTATCGGGCGCTCGTCGAGCATATCCCCGCCGTCGTCTACGTCGAATCGCCCGACGCCGACCCGGAGCGCTTCTACCTGAGCCCGCAGGTGCAGCGCGTCTTCGGGTGGAGCGTGGACGAGTGGACGTGGACGCCCGACTTCTGGATCGATCACGTGCACCCGGACGATCGCGACCAGGTCTGGGACGTCGACCAGCGATCGAACCGGACGAAGCAGCCCTACTCGATGGACTACCGGCTCCTGGCGAAGGACGGCCGGTGGGTGTGGGTCCACGACGAGTCGACGTTCCTGGAGACGCCCGACGGCGGGTTCTGGCAGGGGTTCCTGCTGGACATCACGGAGCGCAAGAGCGCCGAGGAGCAGCTCCGGGAGGCCGAGCTCAAGTTCCGCACGATCGTCGAGCAGAACCAGGCGATCTTCTACACGCAGGAGATCGACCCCCGGGACCCGTCCCTGTCGAACACCGTCTACATCGCCCCGGGCAACACGGACCTGATCGGGTACAGCACCGAGGAGATCGAGGCCGATCCCGGGCTCTGGCGGAAGATCCTGCATCCCGAGGACCGGGAGCGGGTGCTCGCCGCCGACGCGCAGAGCAACCGACAGGACGACGGCGGCCGCTTCTCGATGGAGTACCGGATGATCCGCAAGGACGGGGACATCGTCTGGGTCCAGGACGAGGCCACGCTCGTCCATCCGGAGGGGCGCGACCCCTACTGGCAGGGGTTCCTGCTCGACATCACCGAGCGCAAGCGCGCGGAGGAGCGTCTGGCCCAGGCCCTCGAGGTCGAGCGCGAGGCGACGAACCGCCTGCGCGCGCTCGACGAGATGAAGAACACGTTCCTGCAGGCCGTCTCCCACGACCTGCGCACCCCGCTCGCCGCGATCCTCGGGCTCGCCGTCACGCTCGAGCGGCCGGACGTCCGCCTCGAGGCCGGCGACGCGCGCGACCTGGCGCATCGGATCGCGGAGAACGCGCGGCGGCTCGAGCGGCTCGTCCGCAACCTGCTCGACATGGACCGGCTCGCGCGCGGGATCGTCTCACCGAAGCTCGAGGCGACCGACGTCGCGGCGCTGGTGCGCCGCGTGCTCGACGAGAGCCAGCCCGTCGAGACCGCGCGGCTGACCGTCGAGCTGGAGCCGGTCGTGGCGGCGATCGATGCCGCCAAGGTCGAGCGGATCGTCGAGAACCTGCTCGCGAACACCGCCCGGCACACGCCCGCGGACGGCCACGTGTGGCTGTCGGTCCGCGGAGGCGACGAGGGCGTGACGATCCTCGTCGAGGACGACGGGCCCGGCATCCCGGCGGAGCTCCGCGAGCGCATCTTCGAACCCTTCCAGCAGGGGGCCGGCGCACGGGAGCATTCGCCCGGCGTCGGCGTGGGCCTCACCCTGGTGCGGCGCTTCGCCGAGCTCCACGGCGGGCGGGCGTGGGTCGAGGAGCGCGACGGCGGGGGCGCGTCGTTCCGCGTGTTCCTGCCCGGGGGCGACGTGAACCCCGCGGCCCCGTGAGGACGGCGCAGGAGCGGGCTCGGGCGACCGCTACATCGCGGGCCAGGCGGCGACCACGGGGTGGTCGACGGCGGCCGGGCCCACCTGGGCTGCCCCACCGGGGGAGCCGAGACCCGTCACGTTGTCCGCGAACCACTCCGCGTTGATCGGGGTGAACTGCTTCCACTCGCCGGGGACGTCGTCCTCGTAGAAGATCGCGGTCACGGGACAGGCCGGCTCGCAGGCCCCGCAGTCGACGCACTCGTCGGGCTGGATGTAGAGCATGCGGGGACCCTCGTAGATGCAGTCGACCGGGCATTCGTCGACACAGGCGCGATCCTTCACGTCGATGCAGGGCTCGCAGATCGTGTAGGTCATCTCCGCTCCACCTCTCCGTCCGTCTCTCGGTCGACCGTTGTTCCGATTTGCACGGTGGGGACCGTGCAAACCACAGTGTACGCGCCGTACCGCGTCTCGCAAGTTCGGTGGGTCGTCGCGGGGTACCCTCAGCGCGCTCGCCGTTGCCGCGGCGAGCGGTCCGGGGGGGTGACGGGTTGCGCGGGGCCGATGGAGAGATCCGTGACGAGCGCGACGGGCTCGAGCAGGCGAACGAGGAGCGGCGAAGGCTCGCGTCGCTGCTCGTCGCCGCACAGGAGGCGGAGCGCCGCCGGATCAGCGAGGACATCCACGACGACACCCTCCAGGTGATGGGTGCGGTGCAGCTCCGGCTCGAGATGCTCCTGGGCGAGGTCGCGGACCCGGGGCTCGAGGCGGAGGTCCGCCAGCTGGCCGAGGTCGTGGCGGCCGCGACGTCGCGTCTGCGCCGGCTGACCTTCGACCTGCGGCCGCCGATGCTGAACGAGCACGGGCTCGCCGAGACCCTCCGGTCGAACCTGCGCGAGCTCGCCGACGAGCTCTCGATCTCGTGGGAGCTCGAGGATCGGCTCGGAGCCGAACCCGGGGACGAGCCGCGCGTGATCCTGTTCCGGATCGCCCAGGAGGCCCTGATGAACGTGCGCAAGCACGCCGGCGCCCGGCACGTCCGCGTGTCCCTGCGCGAGGTCGACGGCGGGATCCTCATGGTGATCCACGATGACGGGCGCGGTGTCCCCGGCGCCTCGGGCGCCGCCTCCGCCACCGTTCCGGGCCACCTCGGGCTGCAGACGATGCGGGAGCGAGCCGAGCTCGCGGGTGGACGCTTCTCGGTGTCGAGCCGCGAGGGCGGCGGGACCTCCGTCGAGGCATGGGTCCCGGCGTGAGGGTCCGCCGTCGGGGTCAGGCGGGCGCGAGCGCCCGGAGCGTGTCGAGCGTCGAGCCGACCGCATCCGCGGTCGCGACCGGGTAGACGATCGGGAGGGTCAGGCCCGCCTCGCGGAACCGGGCGATGCGCGCCCGGGCGGCCTCCCCGTCCCCCAACAGGCCAAGCGCCCGGACGAACCCCTCCGGGACCTGGTCGGGGCGGCCTCCTCGGAAGGCCGCGGCGGCGGCGTCGGCCTCCGCGCCCAGCCCGAGCGCGGCCGCCTGACGCCGGTACGCGGGGATCGACGCGTACTCGCCCGCCGACACCCGCATCGCGGCGAGCGCGGCCGCCTCGTCCGGCGCCAGACAGGCCCGGATGTAGGCGCCGATGGCGATGTCGCCCGGGTCGCGGCCCGCCTTCAGCGCTCCCTCCGCCAGCTCCGCCCTGGCCGCCGCGACGCGCTCGGGCGTGCACCAGTTCAGCAGCACGCCGTCGGCCACCGCGCCGGCCAGGCGCACGGCGCGCGGGCCGAGGGCCGAGAGCCAGATCGGCGGCGGCGGCTCGGGCGGCGAGGAGAGCCGCAGCCGGCGTCCGTCGACCTCGACGGCCTCGCCGCGCAGGAGCCCGCGGAGCACGGCCACGAGATCCCCGAGCCGGGCGAGGGCGCCGGGCGCGGCGGGGCCGGTGCCGAGCCCAAGCACGAACCGGCCGCCGGAGCGCTCCTGCAGGGTCGTAGCGGCCATCGCGGTCACCAGCGGCTCCCGCGCGGTCATGGGCAGGATGCCCGTCGCGAGGCCGATCCCCCCCGCGACGTCGGCCAGCGCGCTCAGCGTGGCGACCGCGTCCCGGCCGCCTGGGATCTCGGGGATGAACAGCCGCCCGAAACCGAGCCGTTCGCCCT
>DATBLY010000065.1:0-6578 GCA_036555125.1 Actinomycetota bacterium
ACCCCGCATATCTCTCGGTGCCCGAAGCCATCGAGTTCCCCACCCGCGACGGTAGGCAGGCGCACGCCTGGTTCTACCCGGCGGCGAACCCGGACTTCCTCGGTCCGCCCGGTGAACGTCCCCCGCTGATCGTGATGAGCCACGGCGGCCCGACGGGCGAGGCGACCCCCGAGCTGCATCTCGAGACGCAGTTCTGGACGAGCCGAGGGTTCGCCGTCGTCGACGTCAACTACGGGGGGAGCTCGGGGTTCGGGCGCGCCTACCGCGAGCGCCTGAAGGGGAACTGGGGCGTCGTGGACACCTTGGACTGCATCGACGCCGCCCGGTTCCTCGCCGACCGGGGCCTCGTGGACGGCGCACGGCTGCTGATCCGGGGCGGGAGCGCGGGCGGCTACACGACCCTGTGCGCGCTGACGTTCCACGATGACTTCCGTGCGGGCGCGAGCTACTACGGGATCGCCGACCTGGAACCGTTCGCGCAGCCGGGCGGGACGCACAAGTTCGAGTCCCGATACGAGCACACGCTGATCGGGCCGTATCCCGAGTTCGCCGAGCGGTACCGAGCCCGCTCCCCGATCCACTCCGTGGACATGCTGTCGGCCCCGATGATCGTGTTGCAGGGCGCCGAGGACGAGGTCGTGCCACCGGCGCAGGCGGAGCTGATGGTGGCGGCGCTGTCGGCGAAGGCCCTTCCGTACGCCTACCTGCTGTTCGAAGGAGAGCAGCACGGGTTCCGCCGAGCCGAGCACATCGTGCGGGCCGCCGAGGCGGAGCTGTCCTTCTACGCGCAGATCCTCGGGTTCGAGCCCGGCGACCCGATCGAACCGGTCCGGGTCGAGAACCTCCCGCCGGATCCCGCCTGACCTGGCGTCGCGGAGAGGGGGTCGCGGGGGCCGGGCCGGGCCCGGCCCCCGCGCCGGAGAGGGGGCGCGACACCTCTCGGCGAGGCCCACCCTAGGAGGGGCGGGTGAACGCCCGATGACGCTCGGACGGTCGATCCGGGAACGAGGGCTCGTCCTCGGCAACCTCACCAGGTCGCCCCGGTCGTACTAGGGGTTGGCTGGACACCCGGCGGGTCCGGTGCGAACATCCGGCAGCGCCTTGCTGAGAGGGGGAGTGCGCATGAAGAAGGCTGCGCGTCTCGTAGCCGTGGTCGGGGTCCTCGCGATCATCGCGGCGGCATGCGGTGGTGACGACGGAGGTGGTGCTACCGGTGCGACGGGCACCGGCGCGAGCGGGGCGACCGGCGAGACCGGCGCGATCCCGACCGGCGGCACCGTGCACCTCGCGGCCGTCGGCGACGTGAGCTCCGCGTTCGATCCGCAGAAGGAGTACTACCAGCTGTCGTTCGAGTACTTCAAGTGCTGCCTGCTGCGGACGCTCTATTCCACGAACGGGTTCCCGGTCGACGAGGGAGGATCGGACCTGCTCCCGGACATCGCAGCCGGCGATCCGGAGGTGTCCGACGACGGGCTGACCTGGACGTTCACGCTGAAGACCGGGGTCTACTACGCGCCGCCATTGGATTCGATCCAGGTGACGGCGCAGGACATCATCCGCGCGATGGAGCGCGAGGCCGACCCGAAGGCGAGCGCCGGCGGGTACAGCTTCTACTACTCGGCGATCGAGGGGTTCGACGACTTCGGCGCCGGGGATGCGGACTCGATCTCCGGGCTCTCGGCGCCGGACGACCAGACGCTCGTCGTCAAGGTCACCGCGCCCACGGGCGATCTCGGCTGGCGCTTCGCGATGCCGGCCGCCGCACCGATCCCGCCGAACCCCGACGACCCCTCCGCGCGCCTGGGCGTCGCCGAGGGCCACACGAAGGATTTCGGCCGCTTCCTCGTCGCGACCGGCCCGTACATGTTCGAGGGCGCCGACCAGATGGACTTCTCGGTTCCGGCCAAGGATCAGCAGCCCGCCGCAGGCTACATCCCCGGCCGGCAGATCGTCCTGGTCCGCAACCCCTCCTGGGATCCGGCGACGGACGAGCTCCGTCCGGCGTACGCGGACCGGCTGGAGGCCACGATCGGCGGCAACGAGAACGACCTGTACAACAAGGTGGAGACCGGAGACCTCGACTACGTGCTCGACGCCGTGCCTCCGGCCGACGTCCTGCAGAAGTACGCGACCGATCCCGACCTGCAGGGCTTCATGACGACCTACCCGCAGAACGCGGTCAGCTACATGTCGATGAACCTGGCGGTCGCGCCGTTCGATGACATCCATGTCCGCAAGGCGGTGAACCTGGCGATCGACAAGGCCGGTGGCCGGCAGCTGGCCGGCGGGCCGCTGACGGGGACCAACGCCGGGCACATCTTCCCGAACGGGCTCCTCAACAACCTGTTGGTGGACTACAACCCGTACGCGACGCCGGACGACGGCGGGAGCACCGAGCTCGCGATGGCCGAGATGGCCCAGTCGAAGTACGACACGGACGGGGACGGTGTGTGCGACGATCCGTCGTGCAAGGACATCCTGGCGATCACCAGCACCACGGCCCCGGCGCCGCAGGCCGCGCAGCTGTGGGCGGACAACCTGAAGCCGCTCGGCATCACGTTGGATGTCAAGGAGCTGCAGACGACCACGATGTACGCGAAGTGCTACACGCTGACCGAGCGGATCCCGCTCTGCTTGGCGGTCGGCTGGATCCAGGACTACCCGGACGCCTACACGTTCGGACCGCCGCTCTTCGGCTCGGAGAGCCTGTACCCGGCGTGCTGCAACTACTCGGCGCTCGGGGCAACGGCCGACCAGCTGACCGAGTGGGGCTACGGCATCACGTCCGTGCCGAGCGTCGACGACAAGCTCGCCGCGTGCGCGGCGACGCCCGTCGGCGACGCCCGGACGCAGTGCTGGGCGGACCTGGACAAGTACCTGATGGAGGAGGTGGTTCCCTGGGCGCCGAGGTCGTTCACGAACATCAACGAGATCTACTCGGCGAACATCGTGAACCACTCGTTCGATGAGTTCGGCGGCATGACCGCCCTCGACCACCTGGCGGTGGCCCCCGCGTCGTAGCGAGGCAACGCCGGAAGGACGCACAACGGGGGGCGGGCGACCGCCCCCCGTTCTGCATCGTGGAGGTGGCCGTCGATGACCGGGCGGCTCAGCCGCCGATCATCGACATGCTGCGGGCGGGCTGCACGAAGTCCGGATGGTTGATCCGGTGGCCCGACCACTTCGCCCACACGTTCTCCCGGATCAAGGCGGTGAGCTCCGCATCCGAGGCACCGTCGCGGAGCGGGCCCCGCAGGTCGGTTTCCTCGAGGGCGAACAGGCAGTTGCGCATCTGACCCTCCGCGGTCAGACGCAGGCGGTTGCAGGTGTCGCAGAACGGTTCCGTCACGCTCGCGATCACGCCGATCGAACCCGGCGCGCCGTCCGCGAACCGATAATTCGTCGCCGGCTCGGTGCCGTGTCCCTCTCCGATCAACGGGAAGACGCCGTCGATCGCGTCGAGGATCCGCGCGGCGGGGACCACCTTCGCCCGTTCCCACGCGTGCTCCGCGTCCAAAGGCATGTACTCGATGAACCGCACCGCGTAGTCCGTCTCTCGGGCCCACCGGGCGAAGTCCACGACCTCGTCGTCGTTCGTCCCACCGATCACGACGCAGTTGATCTTGATCGGCGTCAGGCCTGCCCGCTCGGCCGCGCGCAGCCCGGCTAGGACCTTCTCGAGCGCGTCCCGGCGGGTCATGTCGGCGAAGCGGTGGCGCAGGAGCGAATCGCACGACACCGTGGCTCGGTCGACCCCGGCCTCGGCGAGCGGTGCAGCGAGCCGGTCCAGGAGCACGCCGTTCGTCGTGATCGAGATGTCGAGGTCGGGCCCCGCGTGGCGGAACATCCGGGCGAGGACGGGCAGGTCGGCCCGGACGGTGGGTTCCCCGCCGGTGATCTTGAGGGACCGGACCCCGAGGCCCACGAAGAGCGCGAGCAGCCGGGTCAGCTCCTCGAAGGTCAAGAGCTCCTCGCGGGGGAGCCAGGCGAGTCCATCGGCCGGCATGCAATAGGTGCACCGGAAGTTGCACCGGTCGGTGACCGAGATCCGCAGGTCGTCGGCCACCCTGCCGAACGTGTCCAGCAGGGAACCCTCGGCCGGAGGCTGGTGGTGCGTGGGCTCGCTCATGGGAAGACGGCCAGCCTACCCGGCGCGGTCGCTTCGGGCCATCCCGCGCTCGTCCGTGGGAGGATGCCGCGCATGGATGCGACCGCGGCCGCGGTCCTCACGGTGTCGGACGGCGTCTCGCAGGGCACCCGCGACGACCGATCCGGCGACGAGGCGGAGCGCCTGCTCCGATCGGCCGGCTTCGACGTCCGGACCCGAACGGTGGTGGCGGACGAGCGGCCGGCCATCGAGGCGCGGCTCCGGGCGCTCGCCGCCGAGCACGCGCTGGTCGTCACGACCGGGGGCACCGGGTTCGGTCCCCGCGACGTGACGCCCGAGGCGACGCGAGCGGTGATCGAGCGCGAGGCGCCGGGCCTCGCGGAGCTGATGCGGGCCGACGGACTGCGGCACACGCCGCTCGCGGCGCTCTCCCGAGGGGTCGTCGGAAGCGTGGACGCCACCCTGATCGTCAACCTCCCGGGGAGCCCGGCCGGCGTCGTGGAGGGCCTGCAGGCGGTGATGCCGATCCTGCCGCACGCCGTCGAGCTCCTGTCCGGGGCGACGGGGCACCATCCGACCGGTCACGCGCGTCGAGCGGCGGGCCCAGAGCCCTCCGGTGCGGGCGATCCGGCGTTGGGGGACGTGGCGGGCACGGTGACCGTCACGGCCGTGCGGCGGATCGGCGAGCCGCCGTGTCCGGTCGGCGCGAAGATCGTCGTGGGCGCGGATGGACCGCGGTCGGGGACGCTCGGCTGCGCCGAGTTCGACGCCGCGGCCCTGGAGGCGGGGATCGACGCCCTCCGCTCGGCTTCCGGGCCCGGGACGGCGACCTTCCACCACGACCTCGGCGACCTCGAGGTCTTCGTCGAGCCCCATCTCGCCGCGCCGATCCTGCTCGTGGTGTCGGCGACCCCCGTGGCGCTCGAGGTCCTGCGGCTCGCTCGCTCCCTCGGCTACCGATCGGTGCTGGTCGAACCGCGATCCGAACGCGTCTCGGCCGAACACCGCGCCGCCGCGGACGAGCTCGCGTCCTCCCCGAACGGCGTGCCGATCGACGAGCGCACCTCGGCCGTGTTCACCGACCACGACGCGCCCGACGTGGCCACGTTCCTCGCCGCCCTGCTCGGGACCCCGGCCGCGTTCATCGGGGTGATGGGCAGCCGGCGGCACGTCGCGCCGTACCTGGAGACCCTCCGGTCGATGGGGCTGCCGGAGGACGCGGTCGGGCGGATCCGCTCCCCGTTGGGACTGGATCTGGGCGGGAAGGCTCCCGCAGAGATCGCCCTGTCGATCGCCGCCGGCCTGGTCGCGGCGCGCGAGGGCCGGGGCGGCGGCTGGCTGGACCGGTGATCCCTCGGATCGCCCCGGATCCGGACGCGCGGCCGGCATGAGCGATCGGATGAGGACGCGGTCGATCGCCGCGCTGCTCGTCGCCGCGGTCGCCCTGGCCGCGACGCTCGTCCTCGCCGAGCCGGCGGCGCCTCACCGGCGTGGCACCCGGCCGAACCTGGTCGTGATCCTCTCGGACGACCAGGCTCCGGACACGCTGCCGTCGGACCCTCCGGCCATGCCGTGGCTCCAGGCCCGGATCGCCGACCCGCAGGACCATTGGCTCTGGTTCCCGAACGCGTTCATCAACACGCCGCTCTGCTGCCCATCGCGGGCATCGATCCTCACCGGTCTGTACTCGCATCACACCGGGGTCCGCAGGAACGAGCAGGGAGAGCGGTTGGACGAGTCCGACACGCTCCCGGTGTGGCTGCACGAGGCGGGCTACACCACCGCGCTGATCGGGAAGTACCTCAATCGCTATCCGTTCGACCGAGGTCCCTACATCCCACCGGGGTGGGATCGTTGGATCGCGAAGCGGAACACCCTGGTGAGCACGACGTACTACGACTACGGCTTCGTCGATCAGGGCGTCGCGATGCGCGTGAGCGATGCTCCGGACACCTACGCCACGGCGTTCTTCGCCGACCGCGCCGTCGCGTTCATCCAGGACGCTCCGAAGGACCGTCCGTTCTTCCTCTACTTCGCGCCGAGCGCACCGCATTCGCCGTTCACCCCCGCGCCCGATGACGTCGGGACCTTCGATGACGTCGCGCTGGACGTTCCGCCGAGCGTCACCGAGGGGGATCGCTCCGACAAGCCCGGGTGGATCGCACGCAAGCGCCCGTACACGAAGCCCGAGATCGCGAGGCTCCAGGAGGAGCGGCGCCGTCAGCGCGAGACGCTGCTGGGCATGGACGACGCGGCGCGACGGATCGTCGAGGCGCTGGAGGCTCGCGGGGAGCTGGACCGGACCGTGATCGTGTACCTGACGGACAACGGCTACGCGTTCGGCGAGCACGGGATCAGAGGCAAGCGCTGCCCCTACGAGGAGTGCGTCCACACGCCGCTCGCCGTCCGCGTCCCCGGACGTCGAGCGGCGACCGTGGAGGGCCTCGTCTCGAACGTCGATCTGGCCCCA
>DATBLY010000108.1:0-12326 GCA_036555125.1 Actinomycetota bacterium
GCGGCGCCCACGGCGGAGGCGCCCGCTCCCGTGACCGAGATCCACGCCGCCGCGCGGGCGTCGACCTCTCCCGCGCGGGCGTACGTGGCCGCGCCGACCGCGGCGGTGGGCAGGATCACGGGGAGCGGCGTGGCGACGGCCGTGATCGGCGCCAGGCCGGCGGCCGAGAGCCCGGGCGTCATCACGATCCCGCCACCGACCCCGAACAGGCCCGACAGCACGCCCGCCGCGAGGCCGACGAGCACGACCAGGAGCATCTCGCCGGGCGTCATCGACGACCATCTTGCCTCAGGGCGGTCCCGAGCCGATGCATCGGGAGGACGCCGCCTTGACGCCCGGTCGGGGCGGTGGTCAAGCTAATCTCCTACCCCGTCGACCGAAGGAGCCAGAGCCCGACCCATGGCCACCCTGATCGAGCCGGTCGTCGCCGCACCGCCACCGGAGCCCACGCGATTCGCGAACCGTGAGCTCTCGTGGCTCGACTTCAACGGCCGGGTGCTGGCCCTGGCGGAGGATCTCGACCGGCCGCTCCTCGAGCGGGTGCGGTTCCTCGCGATCTTCAGCAGCAACCTCGACGAGTTCTTCCAGATCCGTGTCGCGGGGTTGAAGGAGCAGCTGTCGGTCGGGCTGACGATGCCGACCTCACCGGACGGGCTCACCCCACGCGAGGCGTTGGACGCGATCAGCGAGCGGGTGCGAGAGCTCAAGACGCGGCAGCATCAGATCTGGGCCAAGAGCGTGCGGCCGCGACTGGAGGCGAACGGGGTCCACATCCTCGATTGGTCCGAGCTCAGCGCGTCGGACAAGCAACACCTCCGACGGAAGTACGAGGAACGTGTCCACCCGATCCTGACCCCGCTCTCCGTCGACCCCGCGCACCCGTTCCCCTACATCTCCAATCTCTCGCTGAACCTCGCGGTGGTCGTCCGTGACCTCGAGACGGACGTCCGGCGGTTCGCACGGGTGAAGGTTCCTCCCAACATCGCTCGCTTCCAGCGGCTCCCGGGCGGCGACCGGTTCATCCCGCTCGAGCAGGTGATCGCCGCGAACCTCGACACGCTGTTCCCGGGCATGGAGATCGAGGCCGTGCACCCGTTCCGCGTGACGCGCGACGCGGATCTGGAGATCGAGATCGACGAAGCCGACGACCTGCTCGCGGCGATCCAATCGATCCTCCGACAGCGGGAGCGGTCCCCCGAGGCGGTTCGGCTCGAGGTGCATCGGTCGATGCCGAAGCCGGTGCGATCGCTGCTGGAGGAGGAGCTGAAGCTCGAGCCGGTGGACGTCTACGTGACGAAGTCGATGCTGGGGTTCTCCTCGCTCTTCGAGCTGGTGAAGCTGGACCGGCCGGATCTGCTGTACCCGTCGTGGAGCGGCACGACGCAGGCCCGACTCCAGCCTCCCGCGAACGGGCGGGAGGACATCTTCGCGGTGCTCCGCGACGGCGACGTGCTCGTGCAGCACCCCTACGACGCGTTCTCGACGTCCGTCTCGATGCTGATCGAGCAAGCCGCGCGCGACCCGAACGTCCTCGCGATCAAGCAGACCCTGTACCGGACGTCCGCGACCGACAGCCCGATCATGCGCGCGCTCGCCCGCGCGGCGGAGGCCGGCAAGCAGACCGTGGCGCTGATCGAGCTGACGGCGCGGTTCGACGAGGAGACGAACATCGAGTGGGCGAGGGTCCTCGAGGAGGCGGGCGTCCACGTCGTGTATGGGGTCGTCGGGCTGAAGACCCACGCGAAATGCATGCTGGTGGTCCGCGACGACGGCGACGGCATCCGTCGCTACTGCCACGTCGGGACGGGGAACTACCATGCGGGCACCGCCGAGCTGTACGAGGACATCGGCCTGCTGACCGCCGACCCGGAGATCACGGCGGACGTCTCCGACCTGTTCAACTACCTGACCGGCTACAGCCACCAGACCGAGTACCGGCGGATCCTGGTCGCCCCGGTCACGATGCGCGACCGGCTGACGGAGCTGATCCGCGATCAGGCCGACGCCGAGGACGGCCGGATCGTGATGAAGATGAACAGCCTCGTCGATCCCGGGATGATCGACGAGCTGTACGCGGCGTCGCAGGCCGGCACGCAGATCGACCTGATCGTGCGTGGGATCTGCTGCCTGCGGCCCGGGGTGCCCGGTCTCTCGGAGGGCATCCGCGTCCGCTCGATCGTCGGCCGGTACCTCGAGCACTCGCGGATCTACCGGTTCGGCAGCGACGACCGCATGCGGGTATTCATCGGATCGGCGGACCTGATGCCGCGCAACCTCGATCACCGTGTGGAATGCATCACCGAGATCGTGGACGAGGGGTTGAAGGACCGCCTGGACGAGATCCTGCGCGTCAACCTGGAGGACGACGTCCTCGCGTGGTCCCTCGGGCCCGACGGCTGGTCGAAGGTGCGGACGCGCGACGGGGTCGAGTCGCAGCTGGTCTTCCGCCGGCTGGCCGAGGGACGGGCGCTCGGATGAGCGAGGAGCGCGAGGTCAAGCTCGCCGCTCCCGCGACGTTCCGGATGCCGACCTTCGACGAGCTCGGCGAGGGGATCACCGTCGATCCTCCCACCCTCGATCGCTACCAGACGATCTACCTGGACACGCCGGACTTCCGCCTCGCGCGGTGGGGCGTGAGCCTCCGCCACCGGTCGGGACAGGGGTGGACGGTGAAGCTCCCGCCGATGATCGACGGTGACCTGATCGTCCGCGGCGAGTACGCATTCCCCGGCGACGACCCGGGGGAATGTCCGGCCGAGGCGCTCGACCCGATCCGCGCCTACGTCCGGACGGCCGAGCTGCGCCCGGTGGTGCGCCTGCGGACCGTGCGGCGGAGCATCCGCGCCCGTGACCTCGAGGACCGGCAGGTCGCCGAGATCACGGACGACGAGGTCTCCGTCCTATCGGGCCGCCGGATCGCCGCTCGGTTCCGCGAGCTCGAGGTGGAGATCGGCGATCACACACCACCCGGACTGCTCGCCGACGTCCTCGGCCGCCTCCGGGCAGCGGGTGCGGGCGATCCGGACCCGACGCCGAAGTACGTGCGGGCCGTCGGACCGCTCGGGACCCAGGCGCCCGAGATCGTCACGGCCCCGCTCTCCTCGGGCGCCACGGCGGGTGACGTCGTACGACGGTCGATCGCCACGTCGGTCGCGCACCTGATGCGTCACGACGTCGTGATGCGCCTCGACATCGATCCCGAAGGCGTGCATCAGGCGCGCGTGTCGTCGCGTCGCCTGCGCTCGGACCTTCGCACGTTCCGCTCCGTGCTCGACCCTGAGTGGACCCTCGCGCTCCGCGAGGAGCTGAGCTGGCTGGGCGGGGTCCTCGGTCGGACCCGCGACTCGGACGTGCTGCTCGAGCGGATGCGCGGCCGGGCCGCGCAGGTCCCGGCCACGGAGCGACCGGGGGCGGCACAGATCGTCGAGGTGCTCGAGCAGCGACGGAAGCAGGCGCACTCGGATCTCCTGGGGACGATCCGTGGGGAGCGCTACGTCGCCCTGCTCGACCGACTGGTCGAAGCGGCGAACGAGCCCGCGTTGCTGCTCGCGGCCGACCTGCCCGCGGCGCAGGTCCTCCCCGGGCTCGTCCGTGGGCCGTGGAAGGCCTTGCGCCGCGAGGTGCGGGCCGTGGGCGCTCGTCCCACCGACCCGCAGCTGCATCGGATCCGGATCCTCACGAAGCGCGTGCGCTACGCGGCCGACCTGGTGGAGCCGCTGCTCGGGCGTCCGGCCAAGCGGTTCGCGGTCGCCGCCGCCGACCTCCAGACGGTCCTCGGCGAGCACAACGACGCCGTCGTGGCGGAGGCGTGGCTGCGGGGCTGGGCCGCGGAGGGGCGCTCGGGGGACGCGACGTTCGCGGCGGGCATGCTCGCCGGGATCGAACGGGCGTCCGCGGACCGAGCCCGCCGGACCTGGCGCCGGGCCTGGCGACGGCTGGCCGGCGTCGACCGCAAGGCCTGGATGTGAGGATCGTCCGCGCCGCCGGCGGGATCGTCTGGCGGCGTGGCCCGGAGGGGACGGAGATCGTCCTGGTCCACCGACCCGCCTACGACGACTGGTCGTTCCCGAAGGGGAAGCTCGAACGCGGCGAGGACGAGCCGACGGCCGCCCTGCGGGAGGTCGACGAGGAGACCGGGCTCCGCGCCGCGCTCGGCGAGGATCTCGGCACGGTGGCCTATCGGGACACGAAGGGCCGACCGAAGATCGTCCGGTACTACGAGATGCGGGTGGACGACGGCGAGCCGCTGCGCCCGGCTCACGAGATCGACGACGCCCGTTGGTTCCCGCTGGAGGGGGCGCGCGCCGCGCTCACCTACGACCACGATCGCCGGATCCTCGACCGCTTGGCGCCGCCGCCGCGCGCCTAGCCCAGCAGGTCGAGCAGGGACCGGCCGAGAGGCGTGAGCCGGCTGTAGACGCCTCGCCCCACGCGGTCGGCCTCGACCGCGCCCGAGCGTCGCAGGACGCCGAGCTGTTGGGACACGGCGGCGGGCGTGAGGTGCAGGCGACGCGCGAGCTCGGTCGTCGTCATCGGAGCCTCGAGGGCCCGCAGCATGTCGGCACGGGTGCCACCGATCAGCTCGTCCATCGCACCGCGTGCGCGGGGCGGCGCCGGTTCCCACAGGCTCGCGATCCCCCGCGGCGAGTACGCGAGCGACGGTGAGAGCTCCGGGTCGTGCAGGACCGCGGTCCCCGGCCACGCGAACACGGACGGCACGAGCACGACGCTCCGTCCCGCCGGATCGAGGATGAACGAGCACTGCTTCTCGATGTGGATCGCGCCGTCGCGCCACGATACCTTCGGGTGCAGGTCCTCGAACAGGAGCTCCGGGCCCCCCAGCGCGAGCTGACGCGCCCGGTACATCACGTCGTTCTCGAGGAGGCCGCGGATCGTGGGCCAGTGCGGCTCGATCGTGAGCTTCCAGAACTCCCGCATCTGCTCGGCCAGCCGGGGCATCATCGCGCGCGGGTCGTCCTCGAGGCGCTGGGCGGGCTCGGGGAGCGTTCCCGACGAGGCCCGGAGCCGCTCCAGGTGGGCGCGGACGGTCGCCGGCGGTGTGTCGAGCATCCGGTCGAGCTCCTCGTCGAGGTCGGGGAACGGCGTCTGCGGCGAGGGCGTGAGGAAGTCCGGGATGTAGTCCTTGCCGTGGAAGAGCGCGAGCAGCACCCCGAGGTCCCGGCCCTCGATCGCGGCCGTGGCCTCGCGGACCCACGGCAGGTGGAGCGCGTGCTTCGAGGGGTCCCGCATCGGCTTCATCAGGCTCATGCCGAGCTCCCAGATCGGGGAGAAGGCGAACCGGATCTGGGCGGCGGGCTCGTCCTGCACGTTCGGGCTGGCCATGATTTCGGGTTAGCTTAATCGCTTCCGCATCGTCGGGCAAGCCCGTATCCTCGCAACCCTGAAACGTTGTAGCGATCACCGAATCATCGGAAGGAGGTGCCATGATCCCGATCGGAGCGTCCGTGGAGTTCCGGACCAAGGAGCGCGAGCTCAGGGAGATCGCGGAGCGCGAGCGGCGTCACGCGGAGTCCCGCCGTGCGCGGGGGACGCGTGTCACCTCCCCGCCCCGGCGGCCGGCCGGCCGCTGAGACGTCCCTGGGCCCGGCCCCCTCCGGCTCATCCACCAGGGGGGTCGGGCCTCGGGCCGCCCCCCTCGGGCTCAGAGCTCCAGGTAGTACTGCCGCGTCATCTCGACGAACCCAAGCGAGGCGTAGAGCGCCTGGGCCCGGTGGTTGCGAGCGAAGACGTTGAGCTCGATCCGGGAGAACCCGGCGGCCCGAGCCTCGTCCTGGAGCGCGTGCATCATCGCGCGACCGTAGCCACGAGCGCGATGCGGTTCGTCGACCCACAGGTCGTACAGCCAGCACACGACCCCGGCGTCGGTCTCCTTCGGCCCGAACCACAGGTACCCCACCCGCCCCACGCCGTCGGCTTCGGCGATCCGTAGCCGATGGCCGGCGGTCTCCGCGCCCTCGGGGAGACGCTCCGCCAGGAAGCGTCGCATGAGCTGGAGGGCACGCTCGGGATGCACGTGCTGCTCCTCGGCGATCTCGCGCGCGTAGTCCTCGATGGCCCAGGGGGACCAGTCGGCGAACTCCGCCCGGGTCATGGGCCGCAGCCGGACCGAGACCGAAGCGGACGAACCGGCATCCGCGGCGCGCCCCATCCGCGGCTCAGTTCTCGCCCTGGTCCCGCGTGAACCCGAGCTCGCCGTCGAACTCCTGCAGCTTCTCGATGTGCATCCAGCGGTGCCGGCTGGAGATCCGCTGCAGGAGGTCGTGGACGTCCTCGTCCGGGAGATCGCCCGGATCCTCCTTGATGATGAAGCGCGCCCGCCAGTGGTCGAGCGTGTCCGTGATCGCGCCGGTCGGTGGATAGACGCGCGTACCCCGCGACGAGATCAGCTTCAGCTCGAGCTTCGAATCAGCCGTGAGGGTCGTGAGCGACTCGCCCAGCTCGATCGCCGTGAGCGGCGATTCGACGAACACGTCCAGGCCCACGACGGCGCGTGACGTCGGCTTGACGTAGTCCGGGTCGGGGGAGAGCTTGGGCAGCTGCAGCGGCACGTGCTCGCGAACGGTCCAGCTCTCGGAGCGGCGGCCGAGGTTGCCGATGATCGCTTCCGTGTACTCCGTGGTCGGCGTGCCTCGGTCGTAGCCGAGGACGTCGCCCGTGAGGACCCCGGACTCGAGCGTGACCAGCACGGCGTGCTCGATCGCCTCGGCCTGCTCGAACAGTTCGAGGTACCGCAGCATCATCACCGCCGACAGGATGACCGCCGTCGGGTTGATCACGTTCTTCCCGGCGTATTTCGGCGCGGATCCGTGGACGGCCTCGAAGATCGCGACCTCGCTGCCGATATTGGCGGAGGGGGCGTAGCCGAGACCGCCGACGAGGGCCGAGGAGAGGTCGCTGATGATGTCGCCGTTCATGTTCGTCGTCACGAGCACGTCGAACTGCTCCGGGCGCTTGACCAGCTGATGCGCGCAGTTGTCGATGATCACGTGCCAGGACTCGATGCCCGGGTAGTCCGGCGCGACCTGCTCGAAGACGCGCTTCAGCGTGCCCTCGGTCATCTTCATGATGTTCGCCTTCGTCGCGCATGCGACGCTCGTGCGTCCCTCGCTCTTCGCGTACTCGAACGCGAAGCGCGCGATCTTCTCGCAGCCCTTCGTGCTGATCAGCTTCAGGCACTGCGCGACGCCGGGCGTCTGCAGGTACTCGATCCCCGCGTACAGGTCCTCGACGTTCTCCCGGACCACGACGAGATCGATGCCTCGACCCGAGTACGGCGTCTTCACGCCGGGGAGCTCGCGCACGGGCCGGACGTTCGCATAGGTCTCGAAGAGCTTGCGGAGCGTCACGTTGGCGCTCTTCTCGCCGAACCCGACCGGGGTCTCGAGCGGGCCCTTCAGCGCGACCCGGGTGCGCGAGATCGACGCGATCGTGTCCTCGGGGACGCCGGAGGGGAGGCCCTTGCGGAAGACCTCGGCACCGGCCTCGGCCTCTTCCCACGCGATCGGCGCGCCGGCCGCCTCGACGATCCGTCGTGCGGACGTGACGCATTCCGGGCCGATGCCGTCGCCGGGGATCAGGGTTACCGGGATCTGGGCCACGATCGTCCTCCCTCTTCCGCCACCATCGGGCGGGGGACGCCCATGCTATCGACTCGCCTCCCGGCCGCGGCCCGCCCCGCCGGTACAGTGGTGCGCTCATGAGGCAGATCCGCATGCTCGCTGCCCTCGTCGGCCTGACCATGCTCGTCGCGCTCGTCGCCGAGGGGGAGCCGTCGCCGACGCCGGCGGCCGCCGTCTCCGCCGATCCGATCGATCCGGCGCTCGGGATCTTCAACCTCGACCACCTCATCTTCGTGGTCCAGGAGAACCGCTCGTTCGATCACTACTTCGGGACGTTCCCCGGCGCCGACGGCATCCCGCGCGAGGGCAACGGGTTCGCCGTCTGCGTCCCCGACCCCACGATCAACAATCGATGCCGCCGTCCGTACCACGACACCAACGTCTTCGATGCCGGGGGGCCGCACAACGAGCGCGCGACCCGGATCACCTACGACCACGGTCGGATGGACGGGTACGTCCGCGCGCTCGAGATCATCGGGAACGCGTGCCGCGTGAACCCGGCCCGCGAGGGATGCAAGCAGGCGACGCCGGGACCCAACGGAACGCCCGACGTGATGGGTTACCACACCGATCACGAGATCCCGAACTACTGGGCGTACGCGCGGGCCTATCAGCTCCAGGACCGGATGTTCGCGCCCGCGGACTCCTGGACGCTGCCCGCGCACCTCTACCTCGTGTCGGGATGGTCCGCCACCTGCCCCCGGTTCGACCCGATGAACTGCCGGTCCGACCTGAAGTTCCCCGGGCGCAACGCCGCGGCCGAGGGTCACCGGTATTGGGTCCCGGCCGATGGGGCGCCGCGCCCGTACGTCTGGGCCGACATCACCTGGCTCCTGTACAACCACGACGTCAGCTGGGCGTACTACGTCGGCGACGACACGTGCATCAAGCCTCCGTGCGGCGTGCGCCACTCCGAGGAGAGCACGAACCCCATCATGAACCCGCTCCCGGGGTTCAAGACGGTCGAGGTCACGAAGCAGTTCAAGAACGTGAAGGGGAACACGGAGTTCTTCGGGGCCGCGGCGTCGGGTGACCTGCCCTCGGTGTCGTGGGTGGTGCCCACCCTCGGGAAGAGCGAGCACCCTTCCGACTCGATCGCGAAGGGCCAAGCCTGGGTGACCCGCGTGGTGAACGCCGTGATGAGGGGCCCCCAGGATCAGTGGATGCGCTCGGCCATCTTCATCGTCTGGGACGACTGGGGCGGCTTCTACGACCACGTCCCGCCGATCAAGATCGACGAGAACGGCTACGGGATCCGGGTGCCCGGGATCCTGATCAGCCCCTGGGCCGAGCGAGGCATCGAGCACCAGACCCTGTCGTTCGACGCCTACCTCAAGCTGATCGAGGACCGGTTCCTCGGGGGCCAGCGGCTCGATCCCGCCACGGACGGGTGGCCCGATTCCCGGCCGACGGTTCGGGAGGAGGCCTCGCAGCTCGGGGACCTGCAGGACTCGTTCGACTTCTCCCAGCAGCCGATCCCGCCCCTGGTCCTCGATCCGTGGCCCGACGGGTAGCGGGACGGACCCGGGGCCGGCCGACGGCCATCGGGTAGCATCGGCCGCCCGATGCGGAAGCGACGCTCACCTCTCGGTCCCCTGGCGCTCGTGGTCGCGCTGGCCGCCTTCGCCGCCGCCTGCACGGACCCGGGGGCCACCGGGACCGGTCCGTCGCGTGGCTCCGGGACGCCGACGCTGGCCAGCCCCGATGGGACACCGACGGCGACGCCCTCGTCCGGCCCGCGTACCGTGCTCGGCGCGCCCGATCTCCGCGACGAGCCGGATCCCGATGCCGCGCCCGACGGGGTGGACACCACCTTCCTGGAGGACCCGCCGGAGCCGAGCCCGGCTCCCGATCCGGACCGCCCGATCGACCCCGACCTGGGGATCTTCAACCTCGACCACCTGGTCTTCATCGTGATGGAGAACCGCTCGTTCGATCACTACTTCGGGACGTTCCCGGGCGCCGACGGGCTGCCCCGCGACGAGCAGGGCCGGTTCACGACCTGCCTGCCGGACCCCGATCGGCCCGGCGTCTGCCAACGCCCGTTCCACGACACGAACACCTACGACCAGGGCGGACCCCATGGCGAGGACGCCTCGGCGATGACGATCGACGGCGGTCGCATGGACGGTGCCGTCAGGGCCCTGCGCGAGATCGGCAACGGGTGCATGAAGAACCCCGATCTCTTCGAATGTCGCCTGGGACGTCCCGGGCCCCAGGGGCAGCCGGACGTGCTCGGGTACCACACCGCCAAGGAGATCCCGAACTACTGGGCGTACGCGAAGCGCTACACCCTCCACGACCGGATGTTCGCGCCGACGGACTCGTGGACCCTACCCGCACATCTCTTCCTGGTCTCGGGATGGTCGGCGACGTGCCCGGACCCCGACGATCCGATGAGCTGCTACTCGGATCAGGTGTTCCCCGGCGGCAACCTCGCGCGGCGAGGCAAGATCTGGATGCCGGCCGACGGAGGGCCACGCCCCTACGCCTGGGGCGACATCACGTGGTTGCTCTATACGCACGGGGTCAGTTGGTCGTACTACGTCGGGCCCGGCACGTGCGTCGCCCCGCCGTGCGAGGGGCTCGACGGGATCGAGACGATCCCGATCCAGAACCCGCTGCCAGGCTTCCGCTCGGTCCAGGCCACGGGCCAGCTCAGCGAGATCCGACCGAACACCGAGTTCTTCCGAGCGGCCGAGGACGGCGCCCTGCCGTCGGTGTCGTGGGTGATGCCGGTGGTGAACCGCTCGGATCATCCACCGCAGGACATCCGGCCGGGCATGGCCTGGGTGACCCAGATCGTCAACGCCGTGATGCGGGGACCCGACTGGGAGCGGTCGGCGATCTTCCTCACCTGGGACGACTGGGGCGGCTTCTACGACCACGTGAAGCCGCCCGTCGTGGACGAGAACGGCTGGGGCTTGCGGGTCCCGAGCCTCGTGATCAGCCCCTGGGCGAGGGGCGGGTGGATCGATCACGCGACCTACTCGTACGACGCCTACCTGAAGTTGATCGAGGATCGGTTCCTGGGCGGCGATCGCCTCGATCCGCGCACGGATGGATGGCCCGACTCCCGTCCCACCGTGCGGGAGGACGTCGGCATCCTCGGCGACCTGGCCGACGACTTCGACTTCTCCCAAGACCCGATCCCGCCGCTGATCCTGGATCCCTGGCCGCTCGGACGGTGACCGTGGTCGGCGCCGATGCCCGTCGTCGGCTCCCGGGGCCGACGGGGGCCGGCTGTTACAGTGCCGTGGCTGCGATGGGGCGTGGTGTAATGGCAGCACGACAGGTTCTGGCCCTGTTAGTCGAGGTTCGAATCCTTGCGCCCCAGCCGGAACCGGCGTCAGGGCCGATCGAGGCCGATCAGGAGGCCGGAGCCTCGTCGAGCGCGTCGCCCCACATCCCGGCCAGGTCCCCCAGGTCCGTCACCTGATCGGCGGGCGGGGGATCGATCTTGAACGACGCTCCCACGTCGGAGAGGGTCATCGTGGCCGCCATCGTCACGGTCCCGTCCATCCCGTTCGGCGCATCCATCGTGAACCCGTAGCTCATGCGCTTGAGGAGCCCCGCGGCGACCCAGACGTCCACCGGAAGCTCGGGGACGGTGCCCCCGGCCTGTTCGCGCAGCGACCGGATCGCCTTGCGCAGGGTGCCCCGCTGCGCGGTCGGGACCTGGTCGAGCGCTGCTTCGAGGTCGATCGTCGCGCGGTAGTGGGTCGCGGGCTCGCCGTCGATCGTCTCCTCGCCGATCTCCTCGACGTCGAACGCCCCGTACAGGAAGCCGAACGTCGATGACGGATCGGTCTGACCGCCGCCGAGCGAGCTCATGTCGCTCCATCCGCCGCCCATGGTGGATGGGTCGAGCTTGATCCACGGCGTCTCCACGGGGAACATCGCCGCGAGCGCATCCGCGTTCAGGTAGATCACCGGTCCGCGGGCGACGATCATCTCCATCTTCCCGCCGGGGACCCCCGAGCCCATGCCCGGATACTCGAAGGACATGTGCGCCTCGAGGGACGCGGGGTCGCCGTCGCCGAACACGATCTCCGCCGCCCCGTTCATCGACTGCGTGCGGCCGGCGGCGGAGAGGTCGAAGTCGAACGTCATCCGGGCCGAGCCCGCCTCGAAGGTGCGCTCGGAGGCATCGCGGAGGACGGCGACGAGGTCGGTGTCCCCCTCACCCGTCGTCCCGGACCCCGTGGACGGAGCGTTCGCGCACGCGGTGAGCGCCAGGCTCAGGCACGCGACGAGGATCACGACTCTCCTCATACCTATGGGGTATCGGTCCCACGCGCGATCCGCTTGAACGGGCCGCTGGGTCCTGCGGCGCCGCAGGACGTTCCGGGAGTTTGACCGTTGCCGGGAGGTCCGGCTACGGTGGCGAACGATCGCGGAGGTGACGCGCATGAACAAGGGTGGGCTGGTCGCGGAGGTCGCGAAGCGAACGGGTCTCAGCAAAGCGGACGTCGGGCGCGTGGTCGATGCTTCGATCGACACGATCCGAGACACGGTGGTCCGCGGCGACCGGGTCACGCTCGCGGACTTCGGGAGCTTCGAACGGAAGCATCGCAACAAACGGATCGCGCGGAACCCGCGCCGCCCTGACGTTCCGATCGTGGTGCCGCCCCGGGATCTCCCGTCGTTCACGCCCGGCAAGGAGTTCCGAGAACAGGTCATCGC
>DATBLY010000119.1:0-2086 GCA_036555125.1 Actinomycetota bacterium
GTACGGCGTCGCGCGCTTGCCGTAGACGAGGCGGTTCGCGAACCTCGTGAACCACGTCCGGATCGGCTGGAACGTCACGGCGACGAGCACCGCAGCCACCATCGTCAGGAACGAGCTCCCCCGACCGAGCCAGGCCCCGAGCCCGACGACGAGCGCTAGGTACACCGCGGTCGCGAACAGGGCGATCGCCGCGTAGACCACGGTCTTCCTCACGACGACGTCGAGGTCGTAGAGGTGGAATCGCAGGACCGCGATCCCGATCGAGAGCGGGAACAGGAGGAACGCGGTGCCGCCGACGAGGGCGCTCAGGAGCGTCTCCTCCGAGCCGAAGCTCGTGAGCGTGATCCCGACGAGCGAGACGAGCAGGCCGAACGCGACCCACTTGATCTGCTGCCGTTCCACGCCGGCCGACCGCCGGAACCGCACGATCAGCGAGGCGATCGATGTCGCCACCATCGCGGGGAACACCAGCGCGATCACCGGGTCGAGGTTCGGCAGGTTCCCGACCGCCTCGACGTACAACGGGTTGTCGATCCCCAGGTCGCCGGATCCCGTGAGCGTCCGCTGGCCCAGCATCAGCGAGAACGCCAGCAGGACCAGGAACACGAAGATGAACCAGAGGTAGGGTCGCCAGCGTCGCGAGGGCAGGTGGCCGTCCGGGAAGAGCAGCGGGAGCAGGAACAGCGACGGCAGGACGCCGAACAGCCACCCGAAGTTGTTCAGGAAGCCGATCGGGACCAGCCACCACCCGTCCGAACCGTGCTCCAGCGCGTACGTGATGACCTCGCCGCTGATGAACGAGAACGCGGTGACGCACGAGGTCCACAGGAGGAGCACCCCGATCGTGTTGCCGCGATCCCGGCTCGCGATCAGGGCCCCGACCGCGCCGAACATCGCGAACGCCACGACGTACGGCACCTGCTCGGCGAGGCTCTCGTCGTTCAGCGCGACGAGCCACATCCCGATGGCGGCCATCACCAGGAACGAACCGAACGCGATCCAGGGCCAGCGGAGCGGACGGGACGTTCCCGGGGTGCCGACGGTGGCCGTGGCGGCGCTCACGGCACCAGCTCCGCGGCGGCGACGTGGGCGGGCTCCGGTGCAGCCGGCGCATGCCCGGCGCGAGCCGCGATCGGCAGTCGGCCGGTGACGCGCGTCCCCGCACCGGGCGAGCTCTCCACCGCGAGCGTCCCGTCGAGCGCGCCGAGGCGGTCCGCGATCCCCTGCAGGCCCGTGCCGTATCCGGTCGCGGAGGGATCGAACCCGCGCCCGTCGTCGCGCACCTCGAAGACGAGCTGGCCGTCCCCGGCGCGCAGGTCGACGGTGACGCGGCTCGCATCGGCGTACTTCGCCGCGTTCTGCAGCGATTCCAGGACGCTGAAGTACGCCGCGGCCTCCGCCTCCTGATCGAAGCGGCCGACCGCGTCGGAACGGACCTCGACCGGGACCGGTGACTTCCGTGCCTGGGCCTCGACGGCGGCGACCAGTCCCCGATCGGCGAGCAGCGGAGGGTAGATCCCGCGGGCCAGGTCGCGGAGGTCCTCGAGCGCGGCCTGCGTCTCGCCCTCGATCTGTTCGAGCATCTCGGTGGCCCTCGCCGGGTCGCGGCCGGTGAGCTGCCGCGCCAGACGTGCCTTCACGGCGAGCGCCACGAGCTGCTGCTGCGCGCCGTCGTGGATGTTGCGCTCGAGCCGCCGCCGCTCGTGGTCCTGCGCCGCGACCAGGCGCCGGCGCGAGGCTCGGAGGTCCTCGACGAGCCGCACGTTGCGCAGGAGCAGGCCGGCCTGCGCGGCGAGGTCGCCCACGAGCTTCGCCCGGTTCGCGTCCATCGGGTCGTTCGCGGGCATCTTCACGGAGAGCGCGCCCAGGAGCTCCCCCTGATGCCGCACCTCGGCGCGCTCGTCGTCGGGGCCGTCGGGCACGGTGTCGTCTGGGCTCCAGGTCGCCACGGGCTCGAGTGCGCCCCCGTCCGCCAGCCAGACGGTCGCGCGGGCGGCGCCGACCCCCTCGCCCAGGACGTGCGCGGTGCGCGGCAGGACGTCGTCGGCGGCGTACGTGCCGGCGAGCCGGTCGCCGAACTCGGTCA
>DATBLY010000016.1:0-8062 GCA_036555125.1 Actinomycetota bacterium
GCATGCAGGTGCGAGAGGAACAACCTGGTCGTCGCCTCCACGGGCAGTCCGAGCGCGGTGAAGTTCGCGAGGGCACCGGAGCCGAGGTCGAAGAAGAAGAAGTCGCGCTCCGGGTTGCCGACCTCGACCAGGAGTGATCCCGACGCCTGGCTCCGCCGGATCCAGGGGTCACCGCTTCCCAGGATGGTGACGCGGAGTTCCCCGGGCAGCAGCTCCTCGGCGCCGGGCACGAACGTATCCGGTACCCGGCGGGTCGGTGTCCCAACGATCGGATGCGTGGTGAGGGCCTTCGTTCCGCCCAGATGTGCCGGTACGGGGAGCGATCCGACAGTCATATCCGCCTCCGATCCGTCATGCCTCGCCTGCACCATCTTCCCGGCGCCGCCAGGCCTCCACTCAGTGCGCGGGCGTCCGAACCGAACCTATGGCGTGCCCGCTGAGCCAAGATGGGTCGGGTGGCGGAACGAGGCAGGGCCGTTCGGCCCGTGGTCGAGAGCCCGTCGCTGCACCAGGCTGCGTGCGACGGGCGGGTTCCGGCCGTCGGGCCACGCTGGTGAAGGGGTCGACGTGCGCGAAGTCCCACCATCGACGGCGGGCATCTCGAGATACGTTCCGATCCTCGCGTGGCTGCCCCGATATCGAAGGCGCTGGCTGGCGGTCGACGCGATGGCCGGGCTCTCCGTCTGGGCGCTGCTCGTCCCGTCGGCGCTCGCGTATGCCTCGGTGGCCGGCGTCCCGGTCCAGTACGGCCTCTACGCGGCCTTCGCGGGGCTGCTCGCCTACGCGATCTTCGGGACGTCCCGGCAGGTGGTGACCGGACCGAGCGCGACGACCGCCGCCGTGTCGTTCGCGGTCGTCGCAGCGATCGTGGGGGAGGCCGCGATGGGGACGGCCGAGGCGGTCGGCTACACGGCAGCCCTGGCGTTGATCGCCGGCGTCCTCTACGCGGCGCTGGGCGTCGCGAAGATGGGCTGGGTCTCGAACTTCCTGTCCAGGGCGGTGCTGGAGGGGTTCATCGCGGGGTTCGCGATCGGCATCATCATCGAGCAGAGCTACAAGCTGCTCGGCGTCGACCAGGTCGAGGGGACGTACGTCCAGCAGTTGATCGGCACCATCGGACAGCTGTCCGACACCGATCTGACCACGCTCGCGGTCGGGTCGGCCTCGCTCGCCGTGTTGCTCGTGTGTCGTGCCTTCGCTCCGAGGTGGCCGCGAGCGCTGATCGTGGCGATCCTCGCCATCGCGGCGGTGGGCGCGTTCGATCTCGTCGATCGCGGCGTCGCGATCACGGGAACCGTGCCGACGGGGCTCTTCTCGATCGGGCTCCCCGACGTCGGGTGGGAACGGCTCGGCGACCTCGTCGTCGGTGCCTTGTCGGTCATCTTCGTCGGGTTCTCGGAGTCGCTGGCATCCGCGCGCGCGATGGCGAGCAAGCACGGCTATCGGATCGACGCCGACCAGGAGCTGATCGCTCAGGGGGCGGCCTGCGGAGCCGCCGGCCTGGTCGGAGGGTTCGCCGTGGACGGGAGCTTGTCGAAGACCTCCGTGGCCGACGCCGCCGGCCAGCGGACCCAGATGGCCTCGTTGATCGATGCGGCGCTGGTCCTGGCCACGATCCTGTTCCTGGCGAGCCTGTTCGAGGACCTGCCGAAGGCGACGCTGGGGGCGGTCGTGATCGATGCCATGATCGGCCTGATCAAGATCGGGCCGATGACGCGCTACTACCGCGTGAACCGGGCCGACTGGGTCTTCTATATCGCCGCCGGGCTCGGGATCCTCTTCTTCGGCATCATCCAGGGGATCGTCATCGGCGTCGTCCTCTCGCTGCTCCTGTTGGTGGCGCGCGCGTCCCGACCGGCAGCGCGGCGGCTGGGGTTCGACCCTCGATCGCGGACCTTCCGTGACCCGAGACGCCACGAGGGTGTCGAGGAGATCCCGGGGGTCCTCGTGGTGCGGCTGGATGGGCCGCTCTTCTTCGCCGATGCCCAACGGTTCCACGATGAGCTCGAGGGCATGGTCTCGGCGGGCGGGGACGGGCTCAGGGCCGTCGTGATCGACGGCGATGCGATCTCGCAGACCGATACGGACGGCGCCGACATCGTGATCGCGATCGCGCAGGAGCTCCGCGCGACGGGCGTTTCCCTATCGTTCGCGCGCGTGGATCTGGACGTCCTCGGGCTGTGGGAGCGTGCCGGCGCGGTGGAGGCGGTCGGTCCCGAGCGGTTCTTCCCCACGGTGCGGGCCGCGGTGGAGTCCATCGCGTCGTCCGAGGCGTCGGCCCCGCCCGGCGGATCCGCCGGGTCGTGAGATCACGGGGACGCTGTCCCCGTCAAGACCCGTTCCGGTCAGACCACGATCGGGACGAGCGCCCGCGTCCGCTCGATCCACGGGATCGCGTCCAACGCCGTGAAGAGCTCGAGCGCCTCCGCCAGGAGCGGTTCCGCCTCGGACGCGCGACCGGCCGATCGCAGCCATCCCCCGTGGTCGAGCAGCGTGCCGGCCAGGTAGAACGGCGTCCCGAGCTCGCGGAAGAGCCCGGCCGCGCGTTTGAACCGGCCGTCGGTCTCTGGCCCTTCCGGGTCCAGCCGCGCGGCGAACCGATCGGTGAACGCCCGCATGAACGGCGAGACGTGCCCCGGCGGCCACCCTTCGACGGTGGCGACGAATCCCCGCGCGGCGTCCAGGTCGCCGAGCGCGAGCGCCGCCTCCACCCCCTCCACGTAGGAGAACTTCACCGATGCATGGCGCTGGTCCAGGGCGCCGAACAGGGCGAAGGCGGTGCGAGCGTCCCGGAGGGCGGCCGCCGGATCCCCGGTGGCGTTCGCGAAGGCGGCGCGCGTCTGGAGGTAGAAGCTCCGTACCTGCACGTCCTCCGATCGCTCGTAGTCGTCCCAGACCGCCCAGATGGAGCCGACCTCCTCGGCCAGCCCACGCTCGGCGGCCGCGCGCATCGCCGAGGATGCGATCCCCTCGATGCCCGCACGCACGGCGGGCTCCTCCTCGGGCGTCGGAGCGTCCCGCATCATCGCGAGCAGCTCGTCCCACCGCCCCCACAACCACAGGTGCGACGCGACGTGCATCTGGACGAACCACTCGAGCCCGCTCCATCCCATACGGCGGCACAGCGCGATCGCCTCGTGGTCGAGTCGATCGGCGTCGTCGTAGCGATCGCGCTCGAACATCTCGTTCGCGAGGTTGATGTACGCGCGGATCGTGGCGCTGGGGACGTCGTGTTCCTGGGCGATCTCGAGGCTCCGCTGGAGCAGGGCGAGGCTCTCCTCGGGGCGGTTCCTCGCGGCCGTGATCAGCGCTTTCGTGTTCATCGCCTCCGAGAGCGTCTCGGGCAGCCAGAGCGCCTCGGCTACGTCGAGCGCGAATTCGATCGCCTCGATCGCCTCGTCGAGGTGCCCTTCGAAGAACTGAACCCGGCCCAGCTGCGCGGCGAGCATCGCGACGTCGGCATCGGGCTCGTCGTCCTTCAGCGTCTCGAACGCCGGCTGCATCCGCGCGAGCGCCTCGTCGAGCATCGATCGGTCCCACATCGCGTCGCCGATCCGCGCGGAGACGCGCGCGGCCGCGTGGGTGTCCCCTTCGGCGGCGAAGAGGTCGGCCGCCCGCTCCAGCTCGGGGATCGCGACCTCGGGCATGCCGCTGATGTCGGCCATGAAGCCGGCTCGCTCCAGGAGGGAGGCGCGCTCGCGGTTCGCCTGGGTGAGCTCCGCGGCTCGGAGGAAGTACGTGCGAGCGGCCCGTGGGGCGGCCAGGGACCGCGCCCGCTCGCCGGCACGGGCGAGCGCGGCGCAGGCCCGCGTCCGGATCTCCGGTGCGTCGCCGGCGTCGGGCGCCGCCTCGTACGCGTCGACAAGGTGCGACGCGATCACCTCGACGATCTCGTCCTCGTCGCCCGCCCTGGTGCGCTCGAGGGCGTCCGCGACCGCCAGGTGCCGCTCCCTGCGGTCCTTCTTCGCGAGCGTGTCGTACGCGATCCGCTGCACGAGCGACTGCAGGAACCCGAACTGACCGTGATCGGTGGCCCGCGGGTCGGTCTGCACGCTCAGCAGCTCCTTGCGCACCAGCGTGTCCAGGACCGCCGTCAGCCGCTCGTCCGGGAGCGACGACAGCGCCGCGACCGCGGGTCGCGAGAAGGTCTTGCCCAGGACCGCGGCGTCCTGCAGCAGCGTGCGCTCGTCCGCCGGCAGCCCGTCCAGCCGGGCGGCGATCAGGCCCTGCAACGACTCGGGCACGTCGAGGGTCTCGACCGTCCCCGTCAGCTCGAAGCGGTCGTCCCGCCGGGTCAGGAGCCCGCGGTCCACGAGCATGCGCACGGTCTCGACCGCGTACAACGGGACGCCCTCCGCGCGCTCGCGGATCCGCATCGCGAGCTCGGGCGGCAGGCCGGGCACGAGGCCACGGAGCAGCTCGTCCATCGCCGTGTCGTCGAGGGGCTCCAGCACCAGGGACGTGAACCTGCGCATACCCACGCCCCAGCCCGTCCGCCGCTCGATCAGCTCGGGTCGGGCCAGGGTGACGACGAAGATCGGACGATCGCGGCTCGTCGCCTCCAGGTGCTCGATGAAATCGAGCAGGGCGCCGTCGGCCCACTGCAGGTCCTCGAAGACCATGAGGACGGGCAGGACGTCGGAGAGCCGTTCGAAGAACAGGCGCCAGCCGGCGAACAGGTCCTCCGGTGACGAGAAGGTCCGATCGTCGAGCCCCAGCAGGTGCGCGAGCCTCGGCTCGATCCACGACCGCTCTTCGCCATCGGGGACGTATCGCTCGACGCACGCGCGGAGCTTGCGCGTGGCCGACGCGGGGTCCTCCTCCTCGGCGATCCCGGCGCGGCTCCGTACCATCTCGGACAGGGCCCAGTACGTGACGCCGTCGCCGTACGCGAGGCAACGTCCGCGGTGCCACCAGACATCGTCGATGAGCCCGTCGACGTACTTCAGGAACTCCCAGGAGAGCCGGGACTTCCCGATGCCGCCGACCCCCACCACGGACAACAGGTGCAGCCGATCCTCGTCGGCCGACGCGTGGAACAGGTCCTTCATGATCCGGAGCTCGCGCTCCCGGCCCACGAACGGTGCCTCGAGGCCGGTCGATCGGAGCTCGCCCCCTCGCAGCGCGATCACCCGCATCGCGGTCGAGATCGCGACGGGTTCGGCCTTGCCCTTCAGCGGGTGGAGCTCGGGCTCCGCGTAGACGATCGCGGCCTCGGATGCGCGCCGCGTGGCGTCGGTCACGGCCACGGTTCCCGGTGCGGCGACCGACTGGATGCGCGAGGCCGTGTTGACCAGATCGCCCGCCACCATCCCCTGGCCCTCGGCGGCGAGCGTCACCGCGGTCTCGCCGGTCGCGACACCCGCGCGCGCCGCGAGCCCGGCGGCCCCGACCTCGGCACCCAGGTCGGTCACCGCCGCCACCAGGTCGAGCCCCGCTCGCACGGCGCGCTCGGCGTCGTCCTCCTGCGTGACGGGCGCTCCCCAGACCGCCATCACGGCGTCGCCGATGAACTTCTCGACCGTGCCCCCGTAGCGGCCGATCAGGGTGCGGGCGATGTCGAAGTAGCGGGAGAGCAGCTCGCGGACCTCCTCGGGGTCGCGTCCCTCGGAGATCGACGTGAACCCGACGAGGTCGGTGAACAGGACCGAGACCAGCTTGCGCTCGGAGACCGCGTGCGGCCGGCTCGGCTCCGCGGCGCCGCCCGGGGCCAGCGAGGTGCCGCAGTCCCCGCAGAACCGGTCGCCGGGCTCGTTCGGTGCCCCGCAGCTCGGACAGACGACCGCCAGCGCGGTCCCGCAGCTCGAGCAGAACTTCCGCCCATCCCGGTTCTCGGTTCCGCAGCTCGAGCAGACCACCGCACCCTCCGAACGTGCGGAGCGAGGGTATCGGAGGGTCTTCCGTGGCACCAGGTCTGGATAGGCTGGCCGTCGGAGGTGAACGCCCTGCGCCTGGAGGTCGACGGCCGTGAGGTCTCAGCCGGGGACGCGTGGTCGATCGCGGCCGGGTTCGGGCACTTCACCGCGATGCAGGTACGGGACGGGGCCACCCGCGGCTTGGACCTGCACCTGGCGCGGCTGGAGGCCGCCCACCGGGAGCTCTTCGACGCGTCGTTGGATCTCGACCACGTTCGCGCGCTGATCCGCCACGCCCTGGACGGGACCGCGGACGCCTCGGTGCGCGTCTACGGGTACGAACGCGACCCCGAGCCCGCCCTCGTGGTGACCGTGCGCGAGCCGGCCGGCGTCACGTCCCCGCTGCGCCTGCGCTCCGTGCGGTACCAGCGCCCCGACGCGCACCTGAAGCACCTCGCGACCGGCGCCGCGTTCTACTCGCGCGCCGCGCGTCTCGCCGGGTTCGACGACGCGTTGCTCACGGCCGACGACGGAGCGATCTCCGAGAGCGGGGCGGCGAACGTCGGGTTCTGGGACGGATCGAGCGTCGTGTGGCCGGACGCGCCCCAGCTCCACGGGATCACGATGCAGCTGCTGGAACGGGATCTGCCGGGTGAGGGGTTCCCCTCGAGGCGGGAGCCGGTGCGGCTCGCGGACCTGCCCGGTTACGGGGCCGCCTTCGTGACGTCGGCGCGCGGGGTCGCGACGGTCGCGGCGGTGGACGACCTGGGGTTCCCTGAAGGGCAGGACCTCGTGGACGCCGTGTCGGAGGTGTACGACGCCGTCCCCTGGGACCCGATCTGACGGGCGACCGTCCCGTCCGGGCGCGTGTCGGTGTCACCTGGCAGGCTGCGGGCACCGTGGTGACGATCGAGGACGTGCGGGCGCTCGCGTCGACGTTGCCCCGCAGCACCGAGGTCCTCGTGCGCGACCGCGTGAAGTTCCGCACGGGCCGGTACGTGTACCTGGCATTCTCGCGCGACGAGACGCAGATGGGGTTCGGGTTCCCCAAGGCCGAGCGCGACGCGATGGTCGCGGCCGAGCCCGACAAGTTCCTGATGCCGAGCCGCGGCGACCTGCGGTACCACTGGCTCGAGGTGCGCCTGGCGGCGATCGACGTCGACGAGATGCGCGAGCTCGTCCTGGACGCGTGGCGGATGTGCGTGCCGAAGGGCGTCGCGGCCGCGTACGACGCCGAGTACGGGGGCTGACGTGCCGCTGCGGAACCGGGTCGCGCCGACCGGCGAGCTGATCGCCGACCCCGCCCGCGGGCTCGTCTATGGCAACCGAGGGTGCCTGCACGACGTAGATGGCCGGATCCGGCGGCCGTTCGCGGTCAAGCGCTGGATCGCGTGCCGGCTCCGGTACAAGGATTGGCACCGTGGCCCGCTGCTGCAGCCGGGCCGGTTCACCGAGCTCTTCTTCCTGGACGAGGCGACCGCGTTCGCCGCGGGCCATCGTCCGTGCGCGCTCTGCCGGTCCGAGGACTATCGCGCGTTCGTCGCGTCGTGGGAGCCCCTGCATCCCGCCGATCACGGCGCCGACGCGATCGACGATCGCCTGCACGGCGAGCGCTGGGATCCGTCAGCCCGCACGCGGCGCCTCCACCGCGTGCGGGCGCGCACCCTGCCGGACGGCGCGTTCGTCCTGCTCGACGGCGAGCCGTGGGTGGTCGTCGACGACCGGCTGGCGCGGTGGACGCCGGGCGGGTACGTCGGGCGCGTCGCCCGCCCGACCCGGGGGGACCTCGAGGTCGTGACGCCGTCGTCGATCCTGGCGGTCCTGCGGACCGCCCGGGCGCCGGCCGTGCCGTTCCTGCACCCGTCCGCGTACGCGCCGTCCCGGGCGCGGCGGGGGAGGAGCTAGCCTGCCCGCCGCACGGGCAGCGCGATCAGCGCGGCCTCGGCGGCGTCACCGATCGCGCGGATCGCCGCGCGAGCCTCCGCCTCCGAGCCCAGGTGGCGGCCGAGCGCCGCGTCGGCCTCCTCGAACGCCACCGAAGCCCGTCGGTGCGCAGACAGCCCAGCGGCGGACAGCGAGAGCAGCGTCGACCGCCGATCGTTCGGGTGCGCCATGCGCCGGAGATGCCGGCGCTCCTCCATCGCCCGGACGTGGTCGGCCACGGTCGTGAGCGCCAGCCCCAGGAGCTCGGCGAGGCGCGTCTGGGT
>DATBLY010000157.1:0-24675 GCA_036555125.1 Actinomycetota bacterium
GACTTCGCGGAGGCGATCTTGACGACCGACACGGTGCCGAAGAGCGCGGAGGCCGTCGCGGGTCACGTCCGTATCGGCGGCTGCGCGAAGGGCGTCGGGATGATCGCTCCGAACCTGGCCACGATGCTGGTGTTCGTCACGACCGACGCCGCGGTGGCGGCGCCCGACCTGCAGCGGCTCGCGGCCGAGCAGCTGAAGCCGCGGTTCGACTCGCTGACCGTCGACGGGTGCACCAGCACGAACGACACCGTGCTGGTGTTCGCGTCGGGCGCGGCGGGCGAGCCGCCCGTCGAGCCCGGGCACCCCTCGTGGGAACGGCTGAGCGTCGGCGTCGCGGAGGTCGGCGAGTCGCTCCTGCGGCAGCTGGCGGCCGATGCCGAGGGCGTGAACCACGTCCTGATCGTGGACGTGGACGGGGCGGCGGACGACGAGCAGGCTCGCACGGTCGCGAAGGCCGTCGCCGACTCGCCGCTCGTGAAGACGGCGGCCTTCGGCGGCGACCCGAACCCCGGACGGATCCTGCAGGCCGTGGGGTCGTCCGGCGCCGACGTGGACAGCGACGCCATCGCGATCGCGATCGGCGGCGTCGAGGTGGTGCGCGACGGCGTGATCCCGCCCGGGTACTTCGGCGGCGAACCGGTGGCCGATCTCGCCCGGGCCGCCATGGGCGCGCCGGAGATCGCGATCGGCGTCTCGATCGGCGCGGGAGAGGGACGCGCCCGCGCGTTCGGCTGCGACCTGAGCTACGAGTACGTGCGGATCAACGGGGAGTACACGACGTGACGCCCGCCGACCTGCCGCCCCAGATCCGCGAGCGCACCGTCGCGAAGGCGCGCACGCTCCTGGAGGCCCTGCCGTTCATGCGGGCACATCGGGACAAGGTGATCGTCGTGAAGTACGGCGGCGCCGCGATGGACCGCGCGCCGCTCGCTCGCCCGTTCGCCGAGGACATCGCGCTCCTGCTCTCCGCGGGGATCAGGCCCGTGATCGTGCACGGCGGCGGTCCCCAGGTGACGAGGGTTTCCGAGCGGCTGGGGATCGAGACGACGTTCGTGGACGGGTTGCGCGTCACCGACGCCGACACGCTCGACGTCGCGACGATGGTGCTCGCGGGCAAGCTCAACACGGAGGTCGTCGCGAACCTGGTGGCCGGCGGGGTTCCCGCGGTCGGGCTGTCCGGGGTCGACGGCGGGCTCCTGCTGGCCCGGCGGCAGACGATGCCGGATCTGGGGTTCGTCGGCGAGGTGGTTCACGTCAACGGTGACGTCGTGGCGACGCTGATGGAGCGCAGGTACGTGCCCGTCGTCGCCTCGATCGCCGTCGACGAGACCAGCGGGCAGGCGTACAACGTGAACGCCGACGTGGTGGCGGCGGAGTTGGCCTCGGCACTGTCCGCCGAGAAGCTCGTGTACCTGAACGACGTGCCGGGGCTGATCGGCCCGACGGGCGACCTGCTCTCGGAGCTCTCGTCGTCGCAGTGCCTCGATCTGCTGGCGCAGGACGGCATCGTCGAGGGCGGCATGATCCCCAAGCTCGAGAGCGCGGTCGCCGCGCTCAAGGCCGGCGTCTCCCGGATCCACCTGGTGGACGGGCGGGTCGAGCATGCCCTGGTGCTCGAGCTGTTCACCCCCGAGGGCGTCGGCACGATGATCACGCCCGACGAGGCCGGGGGCCAGGCGTCGTGACGCGCGGCGGCACCTCGGTGAAGGCGAAGCGCCAGCAGGCGATCCTGTCGCTCGTCGCGCGCGACCGGCTGGCCTCGCAGGAGGAGATCCGGGCACGCCTCGCCGTCCTCGGGCTCGCCGCGACGCAGTCCACGATCTCGCGCGACGTCGAGGAGCTCGGGCTGGCCCGGGTGCACGACCAGGACGGGCTGCGCTACGTGGTGCCGGGCAACGGGTCCGCGCCGGCGCCGATCCGACTGCTCACGCACCTGCTCGACGAGTTCGCGCTCTCGGCGGCGCGGGTCGACCACGGCCTGGTGATCCGCACGCCGCCCGGCGCGGCGGCGGCCCTCGCCGAAGGGATCGACCGGGTCGGGCTGCCCGAGGTGGCCGGCACGATCGCGGGCGACAACACGATCCTCGTCCTCGCCCGCGAGGGCGTCGCGGCCGCGACGCTCGAGCGGGCGTTCGAACGACTCATGGAGGTCTGATCGCATGGAACGCGCGGTGCTCGCCTACAGCGGCGGCCTGGACACGTCGGTCACGATACGGTGGCTGAAGGAGCACGGTCATGACGTGGTGGCCGTCGCGGTCGACGTGGGTCAGCACGAGGACTTCGGCCAGATCGTCGAGCGCGGGCGCCTCGCGGGGGCCGCCGAGGTCCGCGTGGTCGATGCCGTCGACCGGTTCGCGTCGGAGTTCCTGACACGGGCGATCGCGGCGAACGGCCTGTACGAAGGGAAGTACCCGATGGTCTCGGGGCTGGCCCGCCCGCTGATCGCGGACGAGGTCATCGCGGTCGCCCGAGAGGTGGGCGCGGGCGTCGTCGCGCACGGATGCACGGGGAAGGGGAACGACCAGGTCCGCTTCGAGGTCGCGTTCGGCGCCCTCGCGCCCGACCTCGCCGTGGTCGCACCCGTCCGCGACGCGAACATCCCCCGCGAGAAGGCGCTGATCCTGGCCGAGGAGTGGGGGATCCCGGTCGGCGTCGTCGCCGAGTCGTACTCGGTCGACGAGAACCTCTGGGGCCGGACGGTCGAGTGCGGGCCCCTGGAGGACCCGTGGGCGGCTCCGCCCGAGGACGCCTTCGAGCGGACCGCGTCCCCGCAGGACCGGCCCACGGACCCGAGCGAGTTGGTCATCGGCTTCGAGCGAGGCGTGCCCGTGTCGCTCGAAGGCGATCCGGTTCCCCTGCCGGCGCTGATCCGGGCGGTGGAGGCGACGGCCGGCTCGTACGGCTTCGGCCGCGTCGACATGATCGAGAACCGCCTGGTCGGCATCAAGTCGCGCGAGCTGTACGAGGTGCCCGCGGCGCTCGCCCTGATCGCGGCCCACCGGGCGCTGGAGGACCTGACCCTCGAGCGCGAGGTGGCACACACCAAGCCGCTCCTCGAGCAGCGGTGGGCCGAGCTCGTGTACGACGGGCAGTGGTTCTCGCCGCTCCGGCGGGCGATCGACGCGTTCGTGTCCTCGACCCAGGCCGCGGTCACCGGCGAGGTCCGGCTGCGCTTCGAGCCCGGCGCGTGCACCGTGGTCGGCCGGCGCTCGGACGCGTCGCTGTACGACCTGTCGCTGGCGACGTACGGGAGCGGGGACGCGTTCGACCAGTCCGACGCGCAGGGGTTCGTCCGGCTCTACGGCCTGCCGCTCAAGGTCTGGTCGGCGAAGCAGGGCGGCGCGTGAACGACGGCCAGCGGCCGCTCTGGTCCGGGCGGTTCGGGATCCGGCCGGCGCCGGAGGCCGCGGCGCTCGGCCGATCGGTCGGGTTCGACGTCCGGCTCGCGCCCCACGACGTCGCGGCGGGCATCGCGCACGTCGCGGCGCTCCGGGACGCCAGCGTGCTGGGAGAGGCCGACGCCGACCGTCTCACGGCCGCGCTCGCGGAGGTCGGGCAGGCGATCGCCGACGGAACCCTCGCGATCGACGAGGTCGACGAGGACGTGCACTCGGTCGTGGAACGCGCCGTCACGGAACGGCTCGGGGATCTGGGTGCCCGGCTGCACGCCGGTCGCAGCCGGAACGATCTGGTGGTCACCGATCTGCGGCTGTGGCTCCTGGAGGCCGCCCGCCGGCTCACGGGGCTCACGACCCTGGCGATCCGGACGCTGGTCCGCCGGGCGCGCGAGGAGGCGGACACGCCGATGCCGGGGACGACGCATGCCCGACCGGCGCAGGTGGTGACGCTCGGCCACCACCTCGCCGCACACGCCTGGGCCCTGCTGCGGGACCTGGACCGGCTCGACGCGTGGGCCGGGCGCACCTCGACGTCCCCGCTCGGCGCCGGCGCGGTGGCGACCTCGACGCTCGGGCTGGACCCGGCGGCGACCGCGGACCGGCTCGGGTTCGAGCGGCCGTTCGAGAACTCGATCGACGCGGTCTCCGACCGCGACTTCGTCCAGGAGTTCCTCGGCGTCGCGACGATCGAGGCGACGCACCTCTCGCGGCTGGCGGCCGACCTCGCCCGCTGGACGGACCCCGCCCTCGCGTGGGCCGAGCTCGACGAGGCGTACAGCACGGGGTCGAGCATGATGCCGCAGAAGCGGAACCCGGACACGGCCGAGCTCTCGCGCGCGAAGGCGGCGCGGATCACGGCCGCGTTCGTCGCGGTGTCCGGGACGCTGCACGGCCTGCCGCTCGGGTATCAACGCGATCTGCAGGAGGACAAGGAGCCGGCCTTCGACGCGGCCGAGACCCTCGAGCGCGTGCTGGCCGCGACGGTCGGCGTGCTCGACACGCTGCGGATCGATCGCGACGCGATGCGCACGGCGGCCGCCGCCGCGGAGCTCTTCGCCACCGACGTCGCCGAGGCGCTCGTGCGCGCCGGCGTGCCGTTCAGGGACGCCCATCGTCGCACGGGCGAGCTGTTGCGGACGCTGGACGGCGACGGCCGGTCGCTCGTCGATCTGACCCCGGAGGAGTGGGCCGCGTTCGGGTTGCCGGAGGGCGGCGTGCTGCTCGATCCGGAGCGGTCGGTCGCCGCCCGGGGCACGCCCGGGGGACCGTCGCCGGAGAGCGTGCTGCGCCAGGCCGGCGCGATCGAGGAGCGCCTCGCGTCCCGGTCGACCGGTCGGACCGGCAGGTCCGCGTAGCGCCTCGCGATCACCCCGAGCCTCCGCGTCCTGCGGGTTCGTCGTTCGCGGACCGAGGCCGTACCGTGGAGGCAGACGTGTTCGGAGTCCCCCCTCCGAGACGGAAACGGGCCCCCGCGCGACGCGTGGGGGCCCGTTCTCGTTCGGATCGGCTCAGGCTCAGACGACCCTGACGTTCGCCGCCTGAGGGCCCTTCTGGCCCTGCGTCACCTCGAACTCGACCGTCTGGCCCTCCTCGAGGTTGCGGTATCCCTCGCCCTCGATCGCGCTGAAGTGCACGAAGACGTCGGGTCCGTCCGCCTGGGTGATGAAGCCGAACCCCTTCTCGGGGCTGAACCACTTCACGGTGCCTGTTGCCACGAGCGTTCCCTCCTTCCTTGGCCGTTGCGGACCTGGTGCGGCGATGCATGTCCGTCGGCCGACCGGCCACGCGGGCCGGGAGGGAACTGCTTCCAGCGACAACTGTGATGCGAAGTACCCTCGCGAGGAACGCTACCGCACGGCGCGGCGTGAGACACCTTGTCGCGCGCGCGATCTCATGCGCCCTGCGTGCCGGAGCGAGCGGCCAGGATGCGTCGATCGTCGTCGTCGAGCGGGATCGAGACCGTGAAGATGCTCCCGACGCTGGGCGCGGAGTCGACCTGGATCCTCCCGCCCATCGACTCGACGAGCCCCCGCACGATGTGCAGTCCGAGCCCGACGCCGCCGTGCATCCGCGTCGCGGACTGGTCGAGCTGGAAGAAGCGATCGAAGATCCGCGGCACGTCGTGCGGGTCGATCCCGCTGCCGCGGTCGGAGACGCGGATGAAGAGCTCGTCGGTGCCGACCCCGGCCGACAGGATCACGGGCTCCGAGCGGGGCGAGTACTTCAGGGCGTTGTCGACGAGGTTGGTCGCGATCTCGGTCAGGCGCCCGGGATCGCAGCGGACCACGGGCAACCCCTCGGGGACCTCGACCCGGATCCGCTCGGAGCTGTCCAGGAAGTCCGAGCGCACCTCCCGCATCAGCGCGGCGAGGTCGACGGGCTCGGTCGTGTCGAGGCCCGGATCGGTCTCGACCCGGGAGGCACGCAGGACGTTCGTCACCAGCCGCAGGAGCCGGGAGGATTGGCGCTCGATCGCCGCGACCGCCTCCCGCGTGGTGGGATCCGCGTCCCGGTTCGCGTCCTTCAGCATCGCGACGTACCCTCGGATGCTCGTGAGCGGGGTCCTGAGCTCATGCGATGCGGCGGCGACGAAGTCCCCCTTCAGCCGGTCTAGCTCGCGCAGCTCCGCGACGGTCTGCTGCTCGTGCTCGAGGAGCTCCGTCAGCTTGTTCGCCTGGTCGGTCAGCTGCTGGTTCTGGCGACGCAGGGTGCGCGTCACGCCGACCATGACGGGGAGCATCGCGAGGTAGAGCGCGAGGAGCCCCAGGCCGAGCGAGATCGTGAGGGTGCGCGCGAGCCGGTCCACCTCGTCCTGGATCACGGCGTAGTCCTGATACACCTCGACGACGGCCTCGACCGGACCGCCGTCGGTGAACCGCACCGGGACGTAGGTCTCGAAGAGGCGATCCGAGATCATGCGTTCCTCCGCGTTCTCGTCCGCCGTGAGGTCGGAGATCTCGTTCTCGGTCCGGCCCTCGATCGCCTCCTTCAGGTCGGCCTCGAGCTCGGGGCGCTGGCCGATCTGCACGGGGTCGTCGGAGTAGATCACCGTACCGTCCAGGCTCCACACCTTGACGCGGATGAACCGCGGGTCGGTCCGGCGCATCCCCCGGATCCGCTCGTCGATCGCTTCGAGGGCGTCGCCGCTGAGGGGGCGCGAGAGGTCGGCTCCGGCGAGCAGCGGGCGGACGATCTCCTTGGCGACGAGCTCGCTCCGGATGCCGGCCCGGGCCTCCTCGCGCTCCCGGACGTCGGAGGCGCGGACGTTCGTGATCGCCACGCCGATCACGACGAACACGACGAGGCTGGTCAGGGCGAACTTGACCACGATCGGGGTCCCGGGAGAGCCCGGATGGTGGAGCTCCGGCATGCCTCAGGTATCGGCCGGAACCGGCCGACGCTTAGGGACCCTCCGCGGTGGCGTCCGGAGCCGGCCGTGTGGCCGGGAGCCGCTACGCTGGACCGATGGCCTTCGCGAGCGCGGTCGTGCTCTTCGCCCATCCGGACGACGGCGAGTTCATGTGCGGCGGGACCGTGGCGCGATGGGCCCTGGAGGGGTGCGAGGTCCATTACGTGGTCTGCACCGACGGCTCGGCCGGATCGAACGAGCCGGGAGCGTCCCGGGAGGAGGTGCGTCCGGTCCGGGAGGCCGAGCAGCGGGCCGCGGCCGACGTCCTGGGGGTGAAGAGCGTGACCTTCCTCGGGGAGCTCGACGGGCTCCTCGAGGTCAACCCGGCCACCCGGAAGAAGGTCTGTCGCGAGCTCCGCCGTCTCCGCCCCGATGTCCTGTTGGCTCCAGACCCGTCGCGCCTGTGGTCGGCGGACCGGACCTACGTCAACCACTGGGACCACAAGCAGGCGGGGCTGCTGGCCCTCACGGCCGTGATGCCGGACGTCCCCACGCGGGTGATGTTCCAGGAGCTCGAGGAGGAGGGGCTCGAGCCGTACGAGATCCCGGCGCTGTGGTTGTCGTCCGCGGAGCCCGATACCTACGTGGACATCACCGACACGATCGACCGCAAGATCGAGGCGCTCGCGGCCCACGTCTCCGAGGAGGGCGAGGCCGCGGCCCCCTGGGTGCGCGAGCGCGCCCGCGAGCTGGGCGAGCAGGCCGGGTACGAGTACGCGGAAGGGTTCCGGACCTTCGACCTGCGGGACCACGACGAGGACGAGGAGCGAGCCTGATGGAACGCGAGCCCGGCGAGCCGGACCCCGAGCGTGAGGAGCCGCTCGATCTGTCGCCCGACGAGCGGGCGGACGTCGAGGCCGACCTCGACGACCTCGCCGCGATGCGGTCGACCTTCGAGGGCCAGGGCGTCAAGGGCGTCGTGATCGCCTGCCAGGACTGCGGCGCGAACCACTTCTACGAGTGGGAGCTGCTGCGGGACAACCTCGAGCACATGCTGCAGACGGGCGAGCCGCGGATGCACGAGCCGGCCTTCGACATCCAGGAGGAGGAGTACATCCAGTGGGACTACGGCAAGGGCTACGTCGACGCCCTCGCCGATACCGGGCTCGAGCCCGACCGACGGATCGAGGTCAGCCACTGCCCGTGGTGCGAGACGGCGCTCGAGACGTTCTTCCAGTTCTGTCCGCGCTGCGGCCGTTCGCTCGGCGCGGTCCGGCTCTACAAGGAGCTCGTCGACCGCGGCCTGGACGAGCGCGAGGTTCGGTCGTTGCTCGTGCGTGCCGGGTACGAGCCCTTCTGAGTCGGGCGCCGGATAGGCTCCGGGGATCGTGAAGGCCCTCGTCACCGGCGCCGCCGGGTTCATCGGCTCCCACCTGTGTCGCCGGCTCGTCGCCGACGGGCACGAGGTGGTCGGGTTCGACGACCTATCGGCCGGGGCGGTCGGGAACCTCGCGGGCGTCGACGCGCCCCTCGTGGAGGGCGACCTCCGTGACGCGGAGGCCGTGGCCGACGCGGGCGACGGGTGCCAGGTGATCTTCCACCAGGCGGCGCTGAAGTCGGTCCCGCGCTCGATGGCCGAGCCGGTCGCGTTCACGGAGGTGAACGTCCTAGGGACGCTGCACGTCCTGCTCGCCGCTCGTGAGGTCGGGGCGGCGGTCGTGTACGCGTCGTCGTCGTCCGTCTACGGCGACCAGGATCGCTACCCGGTGACGGAGGACATGACCCCGCGGCCCCGGTCGCCGTATGCGGCGAGCAAGCTGGCGGGGGAGGCCTACTGCCGCGCCTGGTGGGAGGGCTACGGCGTGCCGACGATCGCGCTCCGATACCTGAACGTCTACGGCCCCGGCCAGGATCCCGCGAGCGAGTACGCGTCGGTGATCCCGCGGTTCATCGGCGCCTGCCTGGGCGGGACGCGACCCGTGATCCACGGCGACGGCGAGCAGGCGCGCGACTTCACGTTCGTCGACGATGTCGTCGAGGCGAACCTGCTGGCGGCGCGGATGCGGCCCGAGGCGCGGGGTGGCGTCTTCAACGTCGGCGGGGGGAGCGCGCCGACCTCGATCAACGAGCTCCTCGCGATCGTCGCCGGCCTGGCCGGCGCGTCGCCCGACCCGGTCCACGAGCCCGCCCGCGAGGGCGACATCCGGATCAGCCACGCGGACGTGTCCCGCGCCCGTGACGTCCTCGGCTACGCGCCCGCGGTCGACATCCGCGAGGGGCTGCGCCGCACCGTCGACGCGTTCCGCGCTTCGCGCGCCACCTGACGACGGGTGCCCCGCTTCGCCGGGTTTGCGCATCGCTCACCGTCGGCGCACGATGGGCGCGTAGCCATCGCCCGAGAACGGGAGGTGTTCGGCATGGCGAAGTACCTGTTCACGGTCTCCTACACGGCCGACGGCGCCAGGGGCGTCATGAAGGAGGGCGGCTCGAGCCGTCGCGACATGATCGCGAAGCTCCTGGCGGACGTTGGTGGCACGCTCGATGCGTTCTACTTCGGGTTCGGCGCGGACGACGTCTACTGCATCGTCGACCTGCCGGACCAGGAGACGGCCGCGGCGATCAGCATGACGGTGGGCGCCTCCGGCGCTGCGTCGGTGCGGACGACGGTGCTGCTCACGCCCGAGCAGATCGACCAGGCGACGCATCGGTCGCTCGCGTACCGGCCGCCGGGCGGCTAGGGACCCGGCGCCGAGCCGGGCGTCATCGCGAACCGGCCGGACGCTCGAGCACGCACTCGTCCGGCATCTTGTCGGGCCGCAGGCCTTTGAACGACGGCGCGCGCATCTTCCGGGTGCTCTTCGTGATCTCGAGGTACTCGACCTCGCACACGAGCTCGGGCTCGACGAAGCGCGCGCCCTTCACCTTGGCGAGCTCGGGGTCGTCGATCGGGGGCGTCGGACGCGAACGCGGCTCCAGCTCGGCCATCAGGTCCGCGAGCATGCGGTCCGTGAACCCCGTGCCGACCTGACCGATCCAGACCCATCGTTCGCCGTCGAGCGCCGCCACCAGCAGGGCGCCGAACGCCTTCGAGCGGCCGCCCTGGCCGGGGGTCCAGCCGACGATCACGCAGTCCTGCGTGTCGACGAGCTTGATCTTGCGCCAGTCGGGCGAGCGCCGACCGGGTAGGTAGAGGGAGCCGGTGCGCTTCGCGACGACGCCCTCCAGTCGGAGCTGCTTCGCCGCCTTCACGAACGCCTTCCCCTCGCCCTCGACGTGCGAGATCAGCTGGAGCCGCTCGTCGCTCTCGGTGATCAAGCCCAGGAGTTCGCGACGCTCCTCGAGCTTCAGGGCGGTGGTCTCCCGGCCGTCGAGCCAGAGCAGGTCGAACGCGACCATCGCGACCGGGATCTGCTTGCTGATCCGCTTGATCTCGCGCTCGTTGGCCAGGTTCATCCGCTGCTGCAGGGCCTCGAACGAGTTCCTGCCCTCGGTGTCGAACGCGATCAGCTCCCCGTCGATCACGGCGTTCACCTGATCGACCAGTTCGTGGATCATGTGGATCTCGGGGTACTGCTTCGTGACGTCGCGACCCGTGCGACTGAAGAGATGGGTCTCGCCGGTCGTCAGGTAGGCGAGGCAGCGGATGCCGTCGAACTTCGGCTCGAACCACCAGGCGGGATCGTCGAACGCCTTCCAGCCGCCCTCGGCGAGCATCGGCTGGTAGCGCGGCGGGGCGTCGATCAGCGGCGCGTCCTGCCGCGAGGCCAGGAACACGAGCCAGTCCGTGCGGGTCTTCACGAGATGGAACTCGAGCCCCGGGTACCGTCGCCCATGCAGCCTGAAGGAGACCTTCTTCTCCTCCCACTCGAGCGGCTCGTACCAGCCGTCGTCGAAGATCCGGACCTCGCCGGCGCCGTAGTGGCCCTCGGGGATCGTGCCCTCGAACTTCCCGTACTCGAGCGGGTGGACCTCGGTCTGGACCGCGAGGCGCTTGTCGCCCTTCGCGATGGGGAGCCCGCGCGGCACCGCCCATGACGGGAGTCCGCCGTCGCGCTCCAGGCGCACGTCGTAGTGGAGCCGTGTCGCCCGATGCTTGTGGATCACGAAGGAGGTGCCGGTGGGGGTGGCCTCGCCGGGCGCCGGCTCGGTCGTGCCCTCGGGTCCGAAGTCGCGCCGGCGCACGTACTCGAAGAGCGCCGGGTCCCTCGTCGCGGCGGCGATCTCCTCGGAGGTCCTGCGCTTCGTCGACGGCGCGGCTGTGCGGGGGAGCGGCGCGTCGACGTCCGGCATCGGCGGATCCTCGGGCTCGATCGCGACGCCGACCGCCGCCAGGGCGTCCGTCAGGTCCGCCCCCTCGGTCCGCACGCCGGCGAACAGGTCGCCGACCCGCGCGAAGCGCTCCCACACGTTGTCGATCCGGAAGTCCTGCGGCTCGAAGCCTCCCTCCGTCACCTCGTCCCAGGTGAGCGGCGTCGAGACGGGCGCGCGCGGCTCCGGCCGCAGCGAGTACGCGGCGGAGATGTTCGCGCCGGCGCGGTTCATGTTGTGGTCGATGAAGATCTTCCCGGTCCGGTCGGCGACCTTCCACGCCATCGTCACGCGGTCGGGGTCGGCGCCCCGGATCATGCGCCCGACGGCCCCGACGAACGCGCGCACCGTGTCGTAGGTGTAGGTGCCCCGCTCGACCGGCACGTAGATCTGCAGGCCGGTCGCGCCGCTCGTCTTCGGGAACGCCGGCAGGCCGAGCTGATCCAGGACGACCTTGACGTGACGCGCGACCGTCAGCACGTCCTCGTAGGTGTACGGCGGGAACGGGTCCAGGTCGAAGAACAGGTAGTCGGGGTGCTCGACGTCGGCGCAGCGGGAGTGCAGCGGGTGGAACTCGATGCACCCCAGGTTCGCGATGAACAGGAGCCCTGCGGCGTCCTCGATCGTCATGTAGTCGATCACGCCGGTCTTCGCGTCGTCGGAGCGGACCTTGCATCGGCCGATCCAGTCGGGGACGTGCGAAGGCGCGGACTTCTCGTAGAAGAACGGTCCATCGATCCCGTCGGGCATCCGCTTCAGCGTGAGCGGCCGCTCGGTCAGGTGCGGAAGGATCAGCGCGGCGACGTTGAAGTAGTAGGCGATCAGGTCGCCCTTCGTGTAGCCCTCGTCCGGCCAGAAGATCTTGTTCAGGTTCGACAGGCGGAGCTCGCGACCGGCCACCTCCGCCCACCACGCGTCGCCGTCCTTGCGCGCATCGAGCGGATGCGGGAGGTCGATCGTGAAGGCGGTGGAGGACGTCCGGGCGGACCTCCGCGTGGGCATGCGGCGATGGTATCGACCGTGACGGCATCCGGTGCTTCGTGGTACGAAGCGGCGTCGCTACCGGATGGAGGGCGGTATGGAGCGGATCGAACGGAACCCCGGAGGGTGGGGTCTGGCGCTCGGCGGCGCGATCGGCATGGTGTCGCTCCTGTTCGCATGGGTGGAGATCTCGAACGCGTCCGCGGATGTCTCCTCCCGGGTCCATCCGTTCGGCACGGTCACGGGCCAGACGATCGGGTTGGCCGCCCTGCTCGCCGTGATCGCCGGCCTCGGGCTGGCCGCCTCCTACGGCGGTGGCCGGATCTGGTGGGCGATCCTCGGGCTCCTCGCCGCCGGGCTCGTGCTCGCCGCGGGCCTGATCGGGATCTTCTCGCCGTCGACGCTCGCGGAGCGGTTCGCCACCGCGGAGCTCGCGATGACCGTGCAGGTCTCTGGCGACGCGCAGACATCGGCGGCCGACGCGATCGCGTCCGGGTTCTCGTCCGGCGCCCTCGAGGCCCGCGTCGCGATCGGGGCGATCGTCGGGACGGTCGGCGGCGCGCTCGGGGTCCTCGGCGCGCTCTACGGCTTCCGCAAGCGTCCGGAGTCCGACTGACGGGTCTCGCGCGCCAGACGACCCGGAGCCGATCTACCCAGCTGAACGTGTTCGATCGCCAAGGGCGACTCGTCTTCGCCGGGCTCGTCCCCGGGGCTCCGCCGGGCGAACGTCGGACCCCTGCCAGCGGCATGGGCGGGCTCACCGCCCCTCCCGGGCGCCGATCCCACGGCTGGACCGAGATCCCCGTGGCCATCGGCGACGGCTCATACCGAGCGGCGTGTCGGACGGCCCGATGGCACGGAGCGCCGCCGATCTGAGGCGGCAAGCGTGCGGAGCGGGGCCTCGGAACGTGACCACGGGCCGTGTCACGCCCACCGGCTAGAATCGATGTTTCCGCAGCCCAGCGGGTCATCGGGCCAGCAGGACCTTCTCGAAGGGGGACACGATGCCACGATCCATGTGGAAGGGGGCCATCAGCTTCGGCCTCGTGACGATCCCGGTCGCCGTCTACCCGGCCACCGAGGAGAAGACGCTCCGGTTCAACCAGCTCCATGACGAGGACGGCGGGCGGATCCGCCAGAAGCGCGTCTGCTCGATCGACGGCGAAGAGGTGCCGTACGACCACATCGTCAAGGGCTACGAGTACGAGAAGGACCGCTACGTCGTCCTGACCGACGAGGACTTCGACAAGGTTCCCGTCGAGTCCTCCCGCGCGATCGACATCCAGCAGTTCGTCGACCTCGAAGAGATCGACCCGATGCTCTACAAGAAGTCCTACTACCTGATCCCCGAGGAGACGGGCGCGAAGGCGTACGCGTTGCTGCGCGAGGCGATGAACGAAGAGAACAAGGTCGGCATCGCCAAGGTCAGCTTCCGCGACAAGGAGCACCTCGCCGCCCTTCGGTTCAGCGACGACGCGTTCGTCCTGGAGACGATGTACTGGCCGGACGAGATCCGCGAGGCGGAGTTCGGCGACGTCGACGTCGACGTGAAGGTCCGAGCCAACGAGCTCGAGATGGCGAAGTCGCTGATCGCGAGCCTCACCGCCGACTGGAACCCCGAGGAGTTCACCGACGAGTACCGCGAGGGGCTGCTCGCGATCGTCGAGGCCAAGATCGACGGCAAGGAGATCGAGGTCGTCGAGGCCGAGCCTGCCGCGAAGGTCGTGGACCTGATGGAGGCGCTGAAGGCGAGCGTCGCCGCCGCGAAGAAGGGGACGAAGGAGCCGGCCGAGGTGGCGCCGAAGCGGAAGCCGCCCGCCAGGAAGACCACGGCGAAGAAGTCGGCCGCGAAGAAGACCACGGCGCGCAAGAAGGCCGTGGGGGAGTGAACCTTCCGCCGGGCTACACGTCCCGGCCGGCCTTCCACGACGACCTTGACGCGATCGTCGAGCTGGTCGATGCCGTCGATCGCGCGGACGTCGGGCTGTGGGATCCGGTCCGCGACGAGCTGCGATGGGAGTGGTCCGCCCCGCGCTTCCGGCTCGAGCGCGACACGCGGGTCGTGCTCGACGGCGACGGCCGGCTGATCGCGTACGCGGACGTCCACGCGCACGACCCGTCGGTGCAGATCCGCGCCTGGACGCAGGTCCATCCGGGGCACCGTTCCGACGACCTCGGGAACGGCCTCCTGGCGTGGATCGAGGATCACGGGCGTGGCCTGTTGCCGGACGGAGCCCGCGACGTCCCGCTCCGTCACGGCGGGTCCGCCACGGGCGCCTGGACCTCGGAGCTCCTGCGCGCCCGCGGCTTCGCGCACGCGCGGACCTTCCGACAGATGGCCCGGCCACTCGTGGCCGACGAGCCTGCGCCGGCCGAGGTGGACGGCATCCGTTTCCGTCCCTCCGAGCGAGGGCGAGACGACCGGGCGATCTACGACGTGGACGATGGTGCGTTCCAGGGTCACTTCGGCTACGAGCCGATGGCCTTCGACGAGTGGAGCGCGCAGTGGTTCTCCGACCCGAACTACGACCCGGGCCTCGTGTTCATGGCGTTCGACGATGAGACGCCGGTCGGGCTCAGCCTGAGCCTGATCGAAGAGGGCGTCGGTTGGGTCGGCGTGCTGGGGGTGCTCGCGCCCTGGCGGCAGCGCGGGGTCGGGCGGGCGCTCCTGCAACGCGCGTTCGCCGAGCTCGCGCGCCGGGGGGTCGCCGAAACCCGGCTCGGCGTGGACGCCGACAACGAGCACCGGGCGTCGCACCTGTACGAGAGCGCGGGGATGGTGCTCCGCCGTGAGTGGCACATCTACGAGAAGCCGATCTCGGCGGGCTAGGCTGAGGGCCCGCGCACGAGAGGGATCCGGCCATGAAGCTCGTCACCGCGATCGTGAAGCCGCACCGCATGGAGGAGGTCAAGGAGGCGCTGCGCGACGTCGGCGTCGACGGCCTGACCACGACCGACGTCGAGGGCTTCGGTCGGCAGCGCGGGCACACCGAGGTCTACCGCGGCGCGGAGTACCAGGTGGACTTCGTGCCGAAGGTGCGCGTCGAGGTGCTGTGCAGCGACGAGGCGGCCCAGGGCGTCGTCGACGCGATCGTGAAGGCCGCTCGGACCGGCAAGATCGGTGACGGGAAGCTCTGGGTCACGGAGGCCGAACAGGTGATCCGGATCCGGACCGGCGAGATGGGCCCCGACGCCGTCTGAGCGGCGGGCCGCCGACGCCGTGGAGCCGCGAGTCGTCGTCGACCGCCTGAAGGACGACCTCGGCGCGCTCGACCGCGCGTACGAACCGGGGGCCCACGGGCGATGGTCCGCGCGGCGGCGGGCCGGGCTCGTCGATGCGGCCCTGATCCGCCTGTACGAGGGCGCATCCGCGGAGCTCCCGTCGGCTCGCACCGCCCTGGTCGCGCTGGGCGGCTACGGGCGCTCCGCCCTGTCGCCCGGATCCGACCTCGACCTCTTGGTGCTCCACGACGGGACCGACCCACCGACGGTCTCGTTGCTCGCGGAACGGCTGCTCTACCCGCTCTGGGATGCGGGGTTCGACGTCGGCCACGCGGTCCGGACGGTCGCCGAGGCCCGCGAGGCCGCCGAGGACAAGCTCGAGACGCTCACGTCCTCGTTGGACATGCGGCTGCTCGCCGGCGACGCGCAGAGCTTCGCCGCGGCCCGGGACGCCACCCTGCGCCTGGCGACCGACGACCCCGACGGCTTCGCGCGGCACCTCCGGGAGGCGGCGGCCGCGAGACGGGAGCGGTACGGCTCGGCGACGCATCGCCTGGAGCCCGATCTCAAGGACAGCGCGGGCGGCCTCCGCGACGTGCACACGCTCGGATGGCTCGAGCTCGCGCTCGGCGCCTCCCTCGAGGAGCGCGGGGTGCTCCACCCGACCGAGCGCGGAGCCGTCGAGGACGCCGAGGAATTCCTGACGCGCGCCCGGAGCGCGCTGCACCTCGTGATCCCGACGGCGACCGACCGGCTGATCCGCGAGCACCAGCCCGACGTCGCCGCGGCGATGGGGTTCGGCGACGAGCCTCGGTTGCCGGCCGTCGACGGCCTGATGCGCGCGGTCTTCGAGCACGCGCGTCAGGTGCTCTGGGTGCGCGATGCCGTGTTCCGCCGGCTGCTCGAGGCGGCGGACCGGCCCGCCGAGCCGTCGGTGGGGTTGGACGCGGAAGGGCTGCTCGCCGCGCTCGCCGCGCTCGCCGAGACGGACGCCGCGCCCTCCGTGGCGCTCCTCGAGGCCGCGTCGAGCGTCGATCCGTCGGTCGAGGTCCGCTGGACCGAGCCGATGCGCCGGGCGCTCTCGCGCATCCTGCGCGCCGGCGACGGCGGCACGGCGGCGTTCGAGATCCTGGACCGGCTCGGCCTGCTGGTCGCCTACCTTCCCGCCTGGGCGGACGTGCGCTGCCGGCCGCAGCGAGACCCCTACCACCGATACTCCGTCGACACCCACCTGCTCCGTACGGCCGCGGGCGTGGCCCGGGCGCTCCGCACGCCCGACCCCGACGATCCGATCGAGGCGGAGGCCGTTCGGCAGATCGACGATCCGGACGGGCTGCTCCTGGGCGCGCTGCTGCACGACATCGGGAAGATCGGGGAAGGGAACCACGTCCCGACCGGCGCGCGGATCGCGCGCGAGGCGCTCGAGCGGATGGGTGTGCGGGGACCGACGGCTGACCTCGCGGGGTTCGTCGTGCGCGAGCACCTCCTGCTGCCCGACACCGCGACGCGCCGGGACCTGACGGATGACGACCTGGTCCTCGACACGGCCGCCGCGATCGGCACGCCGGGGCGGCTGGCGGCCCTGTACCTGCTCGCGAAGGCCGACGCCGCGTCGACGGGCTCGGCCGCCTGGACCCCGTGGCGACGGACCCTGATCCACGAGCTGGTCGGCAAGGTGCAACGCGCGTTCGAGCGCGGCGATATGGGGGAGGAGCTCGCGGGCCGGCTGACCGAACGGATCGATCGCCTCCGGGAGCTGCTCGCGGACCAGCCGGAGACGCAGGTCGAGCGGTTCGTCCTTCGGATGCCTCGCGCCTACTTCCTGACGGTCGAGCCGGCGCGGGCCGCGCGTCACTTCGTCGTGATCGCGCCGCAGCTCGGCGCCAGCGAGGTCCGGACCCAGCCCCACGAGGGATCGCGACCCGGCGTCCAGGAGCTGCTGGTGGTCGCCGCCGACCGCGCAGGCCTGCTCTCGAGGATCGCCGGATCGCTCGCGGTGGCCGGGCTCTCGATCGTCACGGCCCAGGTCTTCACGACCGAGGACGGAGCGGCCGTCGACCTGTTCGAGGTGGAGGGCGTGTTCGAGCGCCGGATCGACGAGCGACGGTGGCGCGAGTTCCGTGGCACCCTTCGGCGCGCGATCGAGGGACGGGTCGACCTCGAGCACCTCGTCCGTCAGAAGCGCGCTCCGTACCCGCCGCCGAAGATCGAGGCGGCGGTCACGGTCGACGTGGACGACGACGCGTCCGAGTTCTTCACGATCGTCGAGGTCGGCGCGCCGGACCGGCTCGGCCTGCTGTTCGACATCGCCACCGTGTTCGCGGAGCAGGACCTCGACGTTCACGTCGCGAGGGTGGCGACGTACGCGGGTCGCGTGGTCGACGCGTTCTACGTCCGAGACGCGGTGGGCCGCAAGCTCGAGGCGGCCGCGATCGAACGCCTCGAGCGAGCGCTCCGGGGCCGGCTCGATGCCGCGCGGCCCTGACGGACGACCGCGGGGCGGTGTAGGAAGGGCCCATGGCCGAACCGCCCGGTCCGCGCGGATCGTCGATCGGTTCGCTCCGGGCGTTCCGGCGGGACCCGATCCGGTTCCTGGAGCGTGCCGCCTCGTACGGCGACGTGTCGCTCGTGCGCCTGCCTCGGACGCCGCTCTTCGTGCTCAACCATCCCGACCTGGTGCAGCTGGTGCTGGTCGAGCGGCACCGCGACGTCCGCAAGGGCCCGACGATGGACGCCGCCAGGCGCATGCTGGGGGAGAGCCTCCTGACGTCGAACGGCGACGTCCATCGCGAGCGCCGGCGACTCCTCCAGCCGATCTTCCACCACGAGCGGATCGACGCCTACGGCACCGCGATGGTCGAGCTGGCGGAGCACGCGTCGGGGCGATGGTCCGACGGCGGGACGATCGACGTGCACGCCGAGATGGCGCGTCTCACGCTCGAGATCGTGGCGCGCACGCTGTTCGGCGTGGACATCGAGGAGGCGCGCGGGCGCGAGGTCTCCGCCGCCCTCACCGAGGTGCTCGCGCAGTACGACCGGGCCTTCTCGCCCTGGCTCCGGGTGACGGAACGGCTGCCGCTCCCCGCGAACCGGCGGTTCGCGTCGGCGCGCGAGGTCTTCGACCGGATGATCTACGGGATGATCCGCGAGCGACGCGGGGGCGCCGAACGCGGCGACGACGTCCTGTCCCTACTGCTGGCCGCGCAGGAGGACGGCGTCGGGCTGACCGACGAGCAGGTCCGGGACGAGGCGATCACCCTGTTCCTGGCCGGTCACGAGACGACGGCGAACGCGCTCACCTGGACCTGGTTCCTGCTGTCGCGGCATCCGGAGGCGGCGGCCACGTTGCATGCGGAACTGGACGCGGTGCTGGCCGGGCGCTCGCCGGCCGTCGAGGACACGTCCTCGCTCCCGTTCACGCGGGCCGTCGTCCACGAGTCGTTGCGGTGCTACCCGCCCGCCTGGGCGATCGGCCGCCGCGTGACCGCCGACCTCGAGGCCGCCGGGTACCGGATGCCGGCCGGATCGGTGGTCGTCGTGTCGCCGTGGCTGCTGCACCACGATCCACGCTGGTGGGAGGTCCCCGGCGACTTCCGACCCGAACGCTGGCTGAGGGAGGATCCCTCGCGACCGCGCCTCGCCTACCTGCCGTTCGGGGCCGGTCCCCGCATGTGCATCGGAGAGGGGTTCGCGTGGCTCGAGGCGACCCTGGTCCTGGCGACGATCGCGCGGCGATGGTCGTTCACGCTCGATCCGTCGCACCGGGTCGCGCTGCAGCCCGTGGTCACCCTCCGCCCGCGGAACGGGATGCCGATGACCGCCCGGCGCCGGGTCCGTGCTGCGTCAGGAACTCCCGAACGGCCGCGTTGAAGCGCTCGGGTGTCTCGAGGTTGCTCATGTGACCGACCTCGGGGAGGACGACCATGGTCGAGCCGGGGATCGCATCGTGCATCGCGCGTGCGACGGGGAGGGGCGACCGCTCGTCTTCGGCGCCGTACAGCAACAGGGTCGGAACGGCGATCGCGGGGAGCACGTCGCGGAGGTCCGCCTCCGCCATCGCGTGCAGCATCGGCCGCACGCCCTCGGGGTGGAGGTCGGCCATGACGGCCACGTATCCCTCGACCACGTCGAGGGCCGCACGATGGGTGAACAGGGACGGAACCCACCTGCGGGCGAAGTCCTCGGGCGACGGCGCCTCGAGGTCGGCCAGGATCGTCTCGAGCCGGCGGGCGACCTCCTCGGGCGGTAGGGACCCGGCCCACCCCGCGTAGGCGGCCGTGAGGACCAAGCTCTGCGGCAGGTCCGGTCGGCGCCGGTATAGCTCCAGCGCCAGGGTCGATCCCCAGGACAACCCGAGGACGTGCGGGGAGTCCATGCCGAGCGCCTCGATGAAGGCGGCGAGGCGATCTGCGTAGTCGGGCATCCGGAACGACGCGGGTGGGTCGCTCGACCCGCCGCAACCCGGCGCGTCCCAGGCCACCACCGTGAAGGAGTCGGAGAGACCGTCGAGCTGTCGCCGCCATTCTCGGTGATCCGAGAGACCGCCGTGCAGGAGCACCAGCGCCGGTCCGGTTCCCGCGCACTCGTAGGCGATCGATAGGTCATCCAGCTCGACGGACGGCATCGTGGCTCCGGGTGCAGCCTAGCGATGGCGACGAACCGTCAGCCGCGCGTCGCGTGGTCGACCAGCACCGCGTCGACCGTCCGACGCGCGATCGCGACGCCGGCCGGGTTCGTGTGCCGGTAGTAGGGGAGGTAGATCAGCGCGACCGACAGCGCCCAGCCACGCCCGCGTGCCCACGTCGCGTCGTCCACGTCCGCCTCCGCGTGGAACCGCTCGCGGTCGGCGGCGTCGAAGAGGGACCACGCGCCCAGCAGGTCGCAGGCCGGGTCCCCGGCGCCGAGGCAGCCGAAGTCGACCACGGCCCGCAGGTGCCCGTCGCGGGCGATCAGGTTCCCGCCCTGCAGGTCGCCGTGGATCCAGACGGGCGGCTCCTCCCACGGGGGCTCGGCGAGGGCGGCTTCCCACGCCCCCGTCACCGCGTCGGCATCGAGGTCGTCGCGGAGCTGCCTGAGCGCCTCGCGCGTGGCCGCGTCCCGGTTCGCCAAGGGCGTGCCGCGGTCCAGCTCGTCCACGGGTGCGGGGGCCCCCGTTGCGTCGACCCCTCGGAGGGCGACGATGAACGCCGCCAGTTCATGCGCCACCCGAGCGGGATCGACGCCATGGTCATCGGTGAGGTCCACGCCGTCGATCCATGGGACCACCGACCACCGCCACGGGTAACCCTCGGCAGGGTCGCCCACCGCGAGTGGCGACGGGACCGCGAGCGGCAGGTGCGGCGCGAGGACCGGCAGCCAGCGCCGCTCCAGCTCCGCTTGTCCCGACGCCCAGTCGATCCGCGGGAGTCGCACGAGCAGCTCGTCGCCGAGCCGGTAGAGCGCATGGTCGGTGCCGGACGATGCGACCCGCTCGATCGGGAGGTCGGCCCACCGTGGGAACTGCCCTCGGATGAGCCGCCGCACCAGGTCGGCGTCGGTGTGGACCTCGCGCTCGTGCATCGTGCGAGCGGACATCGAGCCGCGCCCGCCCTCAGGCGAGCATCGCCTCGAGGCGCTTGGCCATCTTCGGGGACGCGCCCTCGTCCTCGTGCTTGAAATAGCAGAAGACGTCGGCGCCGGCGGCGAGCGCCGGGCCGATCTTGTCGGCCCACGAGCGCAGCTCGTCGTCGCCGTACTCGGTCTTGCGCAGGCGGAGGTAGCCGGCGGGTTCCCACGAGAGGTCCTCGGGCTTCGGGTCCTGCTCGTCGGTCTCGGCGACGCACCACGCGACCCCCTGGGACAGCAGCAGGTCCTTGGCCTCGGTCCACGAGGGGTGGCGGAACTCCATCGCGAACCGCGGCGTCCCGGGGCCCGTCGGCGGCAGGTACCCCACGAACGCCTCGATCAGCGCGCGGTCGTAGTGGAGCGACGGCGGACACTGGAACAGCACGCAGCCGAGCTTGTCGCCGAGGACCTTCGCCGCGTTCAGGAAGTCACGCACGTCGTCGTCGGTGTCGGCGAGTCGCTTGAAGTGTGTGATGCGCTGGTTCGCCTTCAGCGTGAAGACGAACCCGTCCGCCGCCTCCTCGCGCCAGGTCGTGAGGGACTTCTCGGTGGGGAATCGCCGGAACGTGTAGTTGATCTCGACCGACGTCAGCTGCGAGGAGTAGTACGCGAGCATCTCGCGGTTCTTCAGGCCCTCCGGATAGAAGACCCCGTGCTTCCACTCGTCGTAGGAGAACCCCGACGTGCCCAGGTAGAAGGAACCGGCCACGGCAGGCATCATGGCACGCATGGCCACGAGCGAGGAACGGCTGCGGATCGCGGTGGAGGCGACCGAGGTCTCCGGCGCGTATGCCCGGCCGGCCGACGCGTTCGCCACGATCGTCGTCGCCCACGGAGCCGGCGCCGGGATGGACCACCCGTTCCTCGTGGGGTTCACCGAGGCGATGAACGACGAAGGCGTGGCGACGCTTCGCTTCAACTTCCCCTACCTGGAGCGGGGCAAGCGGTCGACGGACCGCCCGCCGGTCGCGATCGCGGCGTGGCGGGCCGCGATGGACGAGGCGACGCGCCGCTCGAGCGGGGAGCGGGTGTGGGCGTCCGGCAAGTCGTTCGGCGGGCGCATGGCCTCGATGGCGGTCGCCGAGGGGATGCCGGCCGCCGGGCTCGTGTTCCTCGGCTATCCGCTCCATCCGCCCGGCAAGCCCGAGCGGATCCGCGACGAGCACCTGTACGCGATCGACTTGCCGATGCTCTTCCTGCAAGGGACCCGCGACCCGTTCGCGTCGGTCGACCTGCTGAACGCGGTGGTCGATCGGATCGGCCGCCCCCGCGCGACCACCGAGTGGTTCCACGACGCCGACCACTCTTTCAACGTCCGCGGGATGAAGCGGAGCCCGCGAGCGGTCGGCGCCTCGCTCGCCGGCACCGCCGCCACGTTCCTGCGGGAGCACGCCTGATGCCCCGGAAGAACCGGCGCGACCCCGCGTACTTCGAGAAGCCCGCGGTGCCACAGCGTCCTCGCTCCGCGGCTCCGATGTGGGCCGAGGTCCCGGGCTTCGAGCTCCGGCAGCTGGCCGCAGACAAGGAGTACCGCTGCCCCGGCTGCGATCACGTGGTCCGGCCCGGCGTCTGGCACCTGGTCGTCGTGCCCGACGACGACCCCGATGCTCGCCGCCACTGGCACACGGAGTGCTGGCGCCGGGAGCTGAAGCGGACGGGCCGGTACCGCGCTCCGGCCCCGGAGCCGTAGACGCCATGGCGGATCCGGTTCGCGCGCGGATGTGGGAGACGGGCGGGCGATGGTATGCGCGGATCCTGGACGCCCCGATGTTCGTCGAGGTGACCGGCACGTCCCGGGACGGATGCCTGCGGGAGCTCCGGACCGCGGTCGGCGACGACGTCGAGCTCACGGTCGAGGTCGTGCCTCGGATCGCGGGGGTGGCCGAGGCCGCCGAGATCATGGGATGGGACAAGCGCCGGGTGATCACCTACCTGGACCGCGGGTCCTTCCCCGAGCCGCTCACCACGCTCGCCTCGGGCCGCGTCTGGCTCCGCGAGGACGTCGAGGCCTTCGCGCGGGAGTGGGAGGAGCGCCGTACGAAGGCGAAGGGGGCCTCGGGGTGAGCGTCCCGACGCGCCGTCTCTACCTGATCCGCCACGGGCGCGCGGATCGAGCCGTCGCGGACGTGCGCGAGACCGCCCTCGGACCCCAGCACGACCCGCCCCTCGACGCGCTCGGCCGCGAGCAGGCGCAGCTGCTGGCGCGCCGGCTCCGGTTGATGCCCGGGCCGGCGGCCGTGTACTGCTCCACGCTTCGGCGCGCCCGCGAGACCGTCGCGCCGTTCGCCGTGGCGAACGGCACCCGCGTGACGTACCGCGACGACCTGGCCGAGTGGTTCGGGGGCGCGTGGGAGATGCGCGAGTTCGAAGACATCTTCGTCGACCACCCAGAGGTGCTGGGCCTGATCCGCTCGCAGGACCCGATCTGGCACCTCGCGCCCGGCGGGGAGTCGGGTGTCGCGTTCCAGCGACGCGTCGTCGACGCGGTCGAGGGCATCCTCGGCGAACACCCGGAGGGCGACGTCTGGATCGTGTGCCACGGCGGCGTGATCAACGCGTACATCGGTCACGTGCTCGCGATCGAGGAGCAGGAGATGTTCATGCTGCCCGACCACGCGAGCCTGAACACGGTGTCCGTGCGCGGGGACGAACGGCACCTGTGGTTCCTGAACGACACGACGCACCTGACCCAGCCGGGCTTGTTCGACGGCCCGTAGCAGCGGGCCGCGCTATCCTGCCGCTCCCGAACCCCCATCCGAGGAGGCACCGTGGCCGTCCAGTTCCTGTCCACCGAGTGGGCCGACGCCGTCAAGCAGGCCCTGAACGCGAACGAGGCGTTCCGACAGGCGGCCGCGTCGAGCAACGCGAGCCTCCAGCAGGTGATCACGAAGGACGGCGGGGACACCCACTACTGGATCCGGATCGCGGAGGGCACGATCGACATGGGGATCGGGGACGTGGAGTCGCCCGACGCGACGATCAGCCAGAGCTACGACACGGCGGTCGCCCTGGCCCGCAGCGAGCTCTCGGTCGTGACCGCGTTCATGACCGGCAAGGTGAAGGTCGCCGGCAACATGGGGCTCCTGCTCTCCCTCCAGGGGGCGCTCTCGCAGCTGCCGGGCGCGATGGCCTCGATCGAGACCGACTACTGAACCGGGTCCGGCGCTGATCGGCCGATCGCGTGGGTCGCGGTGGCGCGCGCGATCGTCTCGCCGGCGGCGTCGAGCACGTCGGCCTCGGCGAACGCGATCGATCCGCCGACGCGGATCGCCCGCCCGTGGGCCTCGATCGTCCCGGGACCGCCTGGCCGGAGGAACTGCACGTCGAGCTGCACGGTGGCGTGCGTGCGGCCGGGCTCGAGCGCGGACCGGATCGCCAAGCCGCTGGCCGTATCCGCCAGGGTGGCGATCATCCCGCCGTGGAGGAGGCCTCGGAGGTTGAGATGCTCCCCGCCGACGTCCATCGCGACGTCGACCTCGCCCGGGTCGACGCGCGTCACGCGCATCCCGGCCCAGGCGTAGAAGGGGGATCGCGCGGCCAGCTCGCGGATCTCGGCACGGACCCGATCGGGGTCGCCCGAGTCGCCGTTCTCGCCCGTCTCCATCCCCCCACCTCCCCGGCTGCGTAGTCTCCCACGGGGGGTCCGCCGCGTTTGACGCACGCGGCGGCTGACCGCCAGAATCCGCAGGACCGAGCCGTCTCGGCCCGGTCGGGGAGAACGAACGGGAGGGGAAGCATGCCGAGATGGCTCCGGAACCTCGTCGTTCCCGTGATGGCCCTGGGCCTGATCGCCGCCGCGTGCAGCAACGACGA
>DATBLY010000162.1:0-4091 GCA_036555125.1 Actinomycetota bacterium
ACGATCTCGCGCGGCGCGCTCCCGTGCGGGTTGAACGGCGTGCCGGCATCCGTCCCACAGACGTGCCGGATCCCCTCGCGCAACGCGCGCCGCATGCCCGCCCGCGACATCTCCATCGTGTCCACCGCCTTGCGCACCGCGTACTCGGGGACCTCGTCCGGGTGCTCGGTGATCCCGCGGAGCGCGCAGAGCGTGGGCGACCGGAACGTCCCTCGCTCCTTCATCTCCCGCGCGACCTCCGCAGAGACGTCGTTGCAGTGCTCGACCGAGTCGACCCCGGCCCGCACCGCGTTCAGGATGCCGCCGGCCCCGATCGCGTGCGCCGCCACGGAGCGACCCCACTTGTGCGCCTCGTCGACCGCCGCCTCGATCTCCTCCTGCGAGTACGCCGTGAACGTCGCGCCGATCCCGGGCGTGAGGACGCCGCCGGTCGCGATCACCTTGATCGCACGCGCGCCGCCCCGGATCTCCTCGCGGACCGCGCGCCGGACGTCGTCGGGCCCGTCCACCTCGCGCGCGATGCCGATGTTGTGGCCGTGGCCGCCGGTGACGGTGAGGGCCATGCCGGCGGCCAGGACGCGCGGGCCCGGGATCAGCCCGCGCTCGATCGCGGTGCCGACCTCACAGCTCACGGAGCCGAGCCCGCCCAGGTCGCGGACCGTCGTCACGCCCGCGTCGAGGTGACGACGAGCGTTGTTCGCCGCCTTGATCGCCGCGAGCGTGGGCGTGAGCTCCTTCGCCTCCTGCTCGAAGTCCGGTCCCCCGTCGAACACGAGGTGGACGTGGCAGTCGATCAGGCCCGGCGCGAGCATCCGGTTCGCGCCCACGATCTCGGCGGCGGCGAGCGCCAGACGCGGCGCGCGCGCGTGCGGCCCCACCCACTCGATCGTGCCGCCGGACACGTGGACGCCCTGCTTCGTCTTCACGGTCCTGCCGTCGAACAGCGTGACGTTCGATACGTAGTGCGACACGCTCCCCCCGATCGTCGGACGGCGCCGAGCCTACCGTGCGTGGGCTCGCGTGGGTCCGGCCGGATCGCGGCCCTCGGGTAGGATGCCCGCGATCCGACCGGTGCCTCGGCTCCGGTCGACGCTCTCGGGGGAGGCGCTCGGTTGCTGGATGTAGCGAAGCTCGCGGTCGAGGCTGCCGTCGGCGCGGGCGCCGTCTACGCGGATGCGCGCGCCGGGACCGACGAGAGCGAGTCCCTGACGGTGCGCAACCAGCAGATGGAGGGGATCGACCGTTCGACCTCCACCGGGCTCGGCGTGCGGGTACTGGTCGACGGGCGATGGGGCTTCGCTTCCACGTCCCGCACCGACGAGGCCTCGGTGACGGAGACCGCCCGCGTCGCGGTCGGGATCGCCCACGCGGCCGCGCGCCTGTCGGGCGATCCGGTGACGCTGGCGCCGGTGGAACCGGTCGTCGCCTCTTGGCGCGGTCCGGTGGCGGAAGACCCGTTCACCGTTCCGCTCGAGGAGAAGGTCGCCCTGCTGATGGAGGCGTCCCGGCGGATGGGTGCCGTCCCCGGCGTGACGATCGCCGACGCGATGCTCGACCTGTTCCGCCGGTCCACCTGGTTCGTCTCGTCCGAGGGCGCCGCGATCGATCAGGTGGTCACCCACAGCGGCGGCGGGATCGAGGCCACCGCCGTCGGCGACGGCGACGTGCAGCGGCGTTCCTACCCGAACTCCTTCCGGGGACACATCCGGTCGGCGGGGTGGGAGCACGTCCGCACGCTCGGCCTGATCGAGGAGTCGGAGCGGATCGGTCGCGAGGCCGTCGCACTGCTCGCGGCGCCCGAGTGCCCCAGCGAGGTCACGACGCTCGTGCTCGACTCCGGGCAGCTGGCCCTGCAGATCCACGAGTCGATCGGCCATCCGATCGAACTCGACCGCGTGCTCGGGATGGAGGAGGCGTACGCCGGGTCGTCGTTCCTCTCCCCCGACGATCGCGGCCGGCTCACCTACGCCAGCCCCCTCGTGTCGATCACCGCCGACGCCACGCTCCAGGGCGGCCTCGGATCGTTCGGATACGACGATGAAGGCGTTCCGGCGCAGGCGATCCCGGTGATCGTCGACGGGACCTTCCAGAACTTCCTCACGAGCCGCGAGACGGGGCCGGCCGTCGGCCAGCCCTCGAACGGCACCAGCCGGGCCGACGGATGGAGCCATCTCCCGCTGATCCGCATGACGAACGTCTCGATCGAGCCTCGCGAGGGCACGCTCGCCGAGATCATCGGCGACACCGACGACGGCGTGTTCATGGCGACGAACCAGTCGTGGTCGATCGACGACAAGCGGATCAACTTCCAGTTCGGTTGCGAGGCCGCGTGGCGGATCGAGCACGGCCGGCTCACGCAGCTCTACAAGAACCCGAACTACACGGGGATCACCCCCGAGTTCTGGGGATCGTGCGACGCGGTCGGCGGGCGCGAGGACTGGCTGCTCTGGGGCACGCCGAACTGCGGCAAGGGTCAGCCGGGCCAGACCGGACGGGTCGGGCACGGCGCCGCCCCCGCCCGGTTCCGGGGCGTCCAGATCGGGGTCCGCTGACGTGCCCGGGCTGATCGGCGCGGACGGCTTCGGATCCGTCGCCGACGCCGCCCTGATGCTCGACGGCGTCGACGGCGTCGAGGTCCTGTTCATGCACGAGTGGGGCGGCCTGACGCGGTTCGCGTCGTCCCGCATCCACCAGAGCACCGCGCGGGAAGACACGGCGCTTCGGGTCCGCGTGATCTCGCGGGACCGGACGGGGGTGGCCTCCACGAACGACTTCTCCCCCGAGGGCGCGCGCCGAGCCGCGGCGGCCGCGAAGGAGATGGCCGCGGTGGCGGCGCCCGACCCCGAGTTCCCCGGCCTGGCACCGGCCGCGGAGGTGCCGGTCGTGGATCGGTACTTCGATCCCACGGCGTCGGCGACACCCGAGGAGCGGGCGGCCGCGGTGGAGCGTCTCGTGGGGGTGTGCCCGCCCGGCTCCTCGGCAGCCGGGGCCCACGAGACGCAGGCGATCGAGGTGGGGATCGCCAACACGCTGGGTCAGCGATGCTGGGCCCCGTCGACGCAGGCCTCCCTCACGACGGTCGTGACGACCGGGGACCGCGGCAGCGGGTTCGCCGAGACGTTCACCGGCTCGCTCGACACGATCGACCCGGAGGCGGTCGGACGGCGCGCGGCGCGCAAGGCGCTCGACGCGCGCGACCCGCGGCCGCTCGAGCCCGGATCGTACGCGGTGGTGCTCGAGCCCGCGGCCGTCGCCACGCTCGTCGGGTTCCTCGCGTACGAGGGCTTCGGCGGACGCGCGTACCTCGAGGGCCGGTCGTGCTTCAGCGGCCGGCAGGACGAGCAGGTGGTGGCGCCCTCGATCTCGATCTGGGACGACGCCGCCGACCCGCGCACCCTCGGGATGCCGTTCGACTTCGAGGGGACGCCGCGGCGTCGGGTCGACCTGATCCGCGACGGCGTCTTCCTGGGCGTCGCCCACGACCGCCGCACGGCGCGTCAGGCCGGCACCGAATCGACCGGGCACGGGCTCCCGCCCCCCAACCCGGAGGGTCCGTTCCCGCTGAACCTGTTCCTGGCGCCCGGGGACGCCACGGTCGAGGAGATGGTGCGCGCGACCGACCGGGGTCTGCTGATCACGCGGTTCCACTACTCGAACATCGTGAACCCGCTCGAGTCGAGCATCACGGGGATGACCCGCGACGGGACGTTCCTGATCGAACGGGGCGAGGTGGTCGGCCCGGTCATGAACCTGCGGTTCACCCAGTCGATCATCGGGGCCCTCTCCGACACCACGATGGTCGGGCGGGAGACCGAGCTCGCGAGCGAGTTCTTCTTCTCGGCCTCGAGGGTCCCGGCGCTCAAGATCGAGTCGTTCCATTTCAGCGGGCGGAGCGACCACTAGTAGGCTGTCGGTCCTGGAGCGGCGCGGCCGCCGACCCCGAGGAGGAGCGATGCTGATCGGCGACATCATGCACACCGACGTGAAGACGGCCGACGCCGACGACACGTTCGCCGACGTCGCGAAGACGATGCGCTCGAACGGCATCTCCTCGGTCGTGGTGCTCGAGGGGAAGAAGCTGACCGGCATCG
>DATBLY010000009.1:0-5142 GCA_036555125.1 Actinomycetota bacterium
GTACGCCGGCGGCGCGGGCGGCGTCGAGCAGCGCCCGCATGCCCGGCGTCGATCGCGCGCCGTGCGCGACCGCCACGCGCTCCACGCCGCCGGCGCGCAGGGCCTCGGTCACGGCTCGCCTGCCCCCGATCGTCCGACGACGAGGACGCGACGCGTCTCGCGTGCGGCGACGGGGAGGCTCCCCGCGCGTCCCGCTCATACGAGCACCGCGAGGGCGAGCGCGCCGATCCCGTCGCCGACGAGGCCGAGGCCCTCCGGACGCGTCGCCTTCACGGAGACGCGATCGGTCCCCACCCCGATCGCGCGCGCGAGGGCGGAGCGGATGTCCTCACGCCGGGGCGCGATCGAGGGTCGATCGCAGATCACGGTCACGTCGCACGACGCCGGCACGTGGCCGAGCGCGTGGAGCAGCTGCACGACCTTGCCGAGCAGCTCGATCCCGCCGATCCCGGCGGTCGAGGGGTCGGCGTCGGGGAAGTGCTGCCCGATGTCTCCCATCGCGGCGGCGCCCAACAGGGCGTCCGCGAGCGCGTGACAGACCGCGTCGCCGTCCGAATGCCCGGCGAGCCCGGGCTCGTTCTCGAAGCGGACCCCGCCGAGCCACAGGGGTCGGGACGCGTCGTGAGGATGGACATCGAAGCCGAGCCCGACCCGCGGCGGCGGATCACCCACGCGAGCGCCCCTCCCACGCCTCGGCCCGGGTCAGGTCCGCGGGCGTCGTGATCTTGAAGTTCTCCGGCTCTCCCGCGACGGTGCGGACCCGGTACCCGGCCCACTCGAGCACCGCCGCGTCGTCGGTGAAGGCGCCTCCGGCGGCCCGCGCGCGCGCGTGGGCGTCCCGCAGCGCGACCAGCTCGAACGCCTGCGGCGTCTGGGCCAGGACGAGCCGATCCCGGGGTTCCGTGACGACGATCGTCCCGTCGTCGACGCGCTTGACGGTGTCGGTCACGGCGACGACGGGGATCGCGCCGGCGACGCCGTCGCGCGCCCCGGCGGCCGCCGCCGCGATCACCGCGTCGAACAGCGCCGGCGTCGCGAACGGGCGGGCGGCGTCGTGGATCGCGACGACGTCCACCCCGTCGGGAACGGCGGCGAGGGCGCGGCGGACCGAATCCTGCCGGGTCTCCCCTCCCTCGATCACGACCACCCCGGGGCCGACGATCGTCCGGATCTCGTCCTCGCGGCCCGCGGGCGCCGTCACGAGGACGCCCTCGACGCACGACCCCCGGGCGGCCTCGACCGCCAGGGCCACGATCGGCGCTCCGCCCACTCGGACCAGGGATTTCGGCGTCGCGGTGTCCAGGCGACGGCCGACCCCGGCCGCCAGCACGATCGCGAACGCCCGGACCGGTCCCGTCATGGGGGAAGCATGCCAGACGGCCCGCGCGCGGGGTCGGTCAGGGCCGAAGCGTCAGGCGTCCACCTGAGCCAACGCGGCGAAGACCATCCGCCCGGTGGTGGTCTGGATCACGTTCGTGACCCGGACCTCCACCTGCGTTCCGATGTGCTCGTCGGACTTCTCCACGACGACCATCGTGCCGTCGTCGAGGTAGCCCACCCCCTGGCCGTGCTCGCGGCCCTCCTTGACCAGGCGCACCGAGATCTCATCGCCGGCCGAGTAGGGCACCCGGAACTTCGACGCCAGGGCGTTGATCTGGGCGACGGGCACCCGAAGCGCCTCGGCGACCTTCGCGAGGTTCGCGTCGACCGTGATCAGCGTGCCGCCGCGCTCGCGGGCCAGACGGACGAGGGCGGCGTCGACGTCCATCACGCCCGCCTCCTCGACGAGCTGGATCTGCACGGTCGGCGCCTTCTGGAGCTCGACGAGCACGTCGAGCCCCCGGCGTCCACGGGTGCGCCGGCGGGGGTCCGACGAGTCCGCGATCGCCTGCAGCTCGCGGAGCACGCCATCGTGGAGCAGGACCGTGCCGGCGATGAAGCCCGTCGCCACGAGGTCGGCGACGCGGCCGTCGATCAGGGCGCTCGTATCGATCACGTGCAGGTCGCCGCGGCTCGACACCGCGGCCCGGGGCTTCATCCCGACCAGCCCGAAGATGTCCTCGTACTTCGCCGAGCCCAGCCGGAACCCGAGCGAGAACAGCACCATGTAGATGAAGATGATCGCGGGCCAGGCGGCGGCCGCCGGCAGGAACAGCAGCGGCACCATCAGGAGCGCGCCGATCAGCAAGCCGACCACGAGCCCGACCACGCCGCCGGCGAGCTGCGGGGCGGGTGTCCGCCGGAGCTCTCGCTCGATCCCGGTGACGGCGCGGAGCGTCAGTCGCCCGAGCACGCCCCCGATCACGTAGCCGATCCCGGCGCCCAGGAACACGTACAGCACCGTTCGGGCCGCGTTCGGCTCCGCGACGCGCGATCCCACCTCGTAGCCGGCGGCTCCCAGGAGCGCGATGAAGATCGTGCGGACGCCCTCGACCAGGCGTCCCTTCACGGCGCTCTTGCGACCCTCCGACGTGGTGTCGCCCATCCCCCACGGTTCCTTCCGTCGGGCCCGGAACGGGGCCATCCGATGTCTCCCATACCCATCGGCGCCCACGGGGCGCGACCTGAAGCCGCACGCGCAGGAACCCCCGGATGGGGGATGGACTTCGGGTTGGGGGGAAGGGCCCTTAGGCCTGAGCCGCCATCTTGACGCCGTGGGCGCCGTCGATGACCTCGTCGATCATCAGCTCGGCCTGCTCCTCGGACTTGCCCGTGGCGTGGGAGAGCTCCGAGATCAGGATCTGACGGGCCTTCAAGATCATCCGCTTCTCGCCGGCGGACAGGCCCTTCTCGCGCTCGCGGATCGCCAGGTTCCGCAGCACCTCGGCCACCTGGTAGGGGTCGCCGGAATGGAGCTTCTCCATGTTGTTCTTGAAGCGGCGGCTCCAGTTGGCGGCCATCGAGGATTCCTCCTCGGTGAGGACCTTCAGGACCTTCTTCACCTCGTTCTTGCTGACGACCCGCCGCAGCCCCACCTGATCGGTGGAATCGACCGGGATCATCAGCGTCAGGTCCCCGTACGCGACCCGCAGGACCAGGTAGGTCCGCTTCTCCCCCAGGAACTCCTTCTCGCGGAGCTCCTGGATCACTGCCGCCCCATGTTCCGGATGCACAACCGTGTCGCCCTTACGGAACACGAGACCCCCTAGCGAGAGATGTGGTCGACGGGAACGCCTCGGTAAGGGTAACACGGGAGGCATCGGCGAGGCAACCCAAAACCGCAGGTCAGAGGCCTAATGGACGCCTCGGGGGACATCCGAAGACCTACGCCGAACGTCGGTCGGGGCGGTTTTCCACAGGTCGGAGGGCCCATCCGAGGGCGTCGCGGACGTGCCCGACCGGCACGATCCGCAACCCGTCGGGGCCCGAACGGGGGGCGTCGGGGGCGAACACGGTCGAGCACCCCGCCCCGTGGGCGGCCGTGAGGCGCTGCGCGAGGCCCGGCGCGCCGCGGACGGCGCCCGTGAGGGATACCTCCCCCACGAACGCCGCGCCGGCCGGCGGCGCGACCCCGGTGGCGGCGGAGACGAGCGCGGCGGCGACCGCCAGGTCGCAGCCGGGGTCGTCCACCCGCACGCCGCCCGCCGTGGCGGCGAAGAGCTCCGCGCGGGAGAGCGGGAGCCCCGCGGCCCGGTCCAGCACCGCCGCGACCAGCTGGAACCGCCGGGGATCCAGGCCGGTCGCCTGCCGGCGGGCCGGACCCTCGGCGGATCCGACGAGCGCCTGGATCTCGACCGCGACGGCGCGACGCCCCGTTCGGGGCAGCCCGATCGCCGCTCCGGGGTCGCCGGACCGCGAGCACAGGACGAGGGTCGGATCGATCTCGCGCAACCCCGTGGGGCTCATCTCGAACCACGCGCTCTCGCCCTCGGCCCCGAACCGGTTCTTCCCGCCCGCCAGCACCCGCAGGCCGGACCTGGGATCGCCCTCGAACGTGAGCACCACGTCGACGGCGTGCTCGAGCGCCCGCGGCCCCGCCAGGTCGCCGTCCTTGGTCACGTGGCCGGTGGCGAGGACCGCGATCCCCTCGGACTTGGCGAGCCCCACGAGGGCGTCGGCCGCGGCACGGACCTGCGCGACCCCGCCAGCCACGTGAGCGGCCTCGGGGTCGCGGATCGCCTGGATCGAGTCGACGGCGAGCAGGAAGGGCCGGACCGAGCGGGCGGTCTCGACGACGGCGTGGAGATCGCGTCCCGGCGCGAACGACACGGCGTCGACCGCGACCCCGAGGCGCCGGGCCCGCGCGGCGACCTGCCGGTGGGACTCCTCGCCCGACACCAGCAGGCACGCCCGGCCTTCCGCCGAGAGCGCCGAGAGCGCGTGCAGGAGCAGCGTGGACTTGCCGATCCCGGGCTCGCCGGCGAGCAGGATCACCGAGGCCGGGACGATCCCCCCGCCGAGGACCCGATCGATCCCGGCGAGCCCGACCGGCGCCCGCTCCTCGGCCTCCGGCCCGGCACCGAGGGGCTGGACCGGCGACGCGGAGGCCCCCGACCCCTGAGCGGTCGCGGCCTCGATCGTGCCCCAGGCGCCGCACCCGGGGCAGCGGCCCACCCACCGAGACACCTGTTGGCGACAATCGCCGCAGACGAAGACGGATCGGGTCCTGGCCACGCTCGGACCCTACGCCGCGGGTCCGACACGAGCGGGTCGGGACGCGACGGAGCTTCGGGTCAGGCGATGTAGCCCTCGACCGTGTCGGTGTCGCGCACCGTCGCGTCCATGGGGTCGAGCCCCGCCGCCCGCCGAGCGCGGCGCTGGTGCAGCAGGTCCCAACACTGGTCAAGCCGGACCTGGAGCTGGTTCAGCCGCTCGCGGTCGGCCTCGCTCGCCTCGCCCCGCCCTTCCAGTTCGAAGAGCTCGTGCTCTTCGGCGGCCAGCCGGTTGATCGTCTCCAGCACGTCTTCGTCGCTCATCGAGGCCTCCATGCGTATACTCCGCCCGGGTGCCGACCGTACCACCGACCGTTCGGAAGGAGGGATGAGCACATGGCTGCGATCTCCGTCGCCAGCGTCAGCGTGCCTCGTCCCTCCGGTCGCTCGTAGGTCCTCCGAGCACCCACCGCGACTCCCGGGACGAGGCGTCCGCACGCCATCGATCCCGAGGAGGAACCCGCGTTGCACGATGAAGCGTTCGAGCACT
>DATBLY010000017.1:0-7655 GCA_036555125.1 Actinomycetota bacterium
CCGCCCGGGGTCCCGTTCATGGGACCGGTACGGGCAGGGGGACCCGCGGAACGATTCGCCACCGATTCGCCACCGCGAGGGAGCCGCGTCGTGCATCGCTGCTGGTCAAGCGGTGGGGCGGGGAGGCCTCGAACCTCCGACCGACGGATTATGAGTCCGCTGCTCTGACCGACTGAGCTACCGCCCCGAACTGGTGCACCGGACGTTCGACCGTCGCCGCGTGCGACGAGCCATGTTACCGATGCTCCCGTCGGGTCGTGCCCGTCGGGTCCTAACGCGACAGCGTGCCGGCGCCGAGGCTCACCCCGACGCGGCGCGGGGCCGAGACGGCCCAACGCGGGCGACGTGGCGTCGCTCGGTGGGTGCGGTGCCCCTTCATCGAGGCGTCCCATGCGGCCAGCGCGCGGCGGAGCTTCGGCGTCCCGAGCATCTCCCCCTGGGTGAACACGTGGAACCGGTCCGCGGAGACGACCGTCGCGGTCTGGTAGTCGGGGCACTCCGCCACGATCAGGACATCGGGATCACCGGGGGTGTAGCGGACCACGAACAGGCGCCATCGCAGGAGGCGGGACGTGATCTTGGATGCCTTGATCGTGAAGATCTCGGCGTAGTGCCAAGGATAGCGACGCCGGTCTCGCCACAGGTGGAACCGGTATCGCATGCCGCTGGAGGGGAAGGTCCGGCGCATGGGGATTGGAAGGTAGGACCGACACCCGAACCGGGCAACCCGGGCGTTCGCCCTAGCGCCGCCGCGTTCCCCGAAATGACCGACGCGGGTTCGGGACGCGCCTCAGCCGCCCGTTTCGAGCGCGGCGAGCCGCCCGGCCAGCACGGGCAGCATCGCCACGCCGATCCGCGGGTGCTCGTCCAGGAGCGTGCGGAGGTCCTCGCGCGAGATCGCCAGGGCGCGGATCGGCGTCGCGGCCTGCACGCGCGCCGTGCGAAGGATCCCGGGGACGAGGATCGCGAGCTCGCCCACGTACTCCCCCGGTCCGAGCGAGACGGACGGGCCGCCCGGCACCTCGACGGTCACGGTGCCTTCCTCGATCACGAAGACCCCCGAGCCTTCCTGACCGGCCTCGATCAGCACGTGCTTCGCGGGCGCCTCGAACTCGGTCGCGAGCTCCGCGACCCGCTCGAGGCCGGCATCGTCCAGCTGCGCGAGGATCGGGATCGCGCGGAGGCGATCCAGGGTTCCGGTCTCGACCATGGCGCGTCGGAGGGTAGCCGACGTCCGTGCCGCCGTGTCGCGTGGGAGGATGGCGGGGTCGCATCCGGGAGGTCCGAGCCACGATGAGCGAGCTGCGTACCGAGACCGACAGCATCGGCGAGATCCCGGTCGACGCTTCGAGGTACTGGGGAGCGCAGACCGAGCGGTCGTTGCACCACTTCGCCATCGGGGATCCTGCCGCCGATCGAATGCCGGTCGAGGTGATCCGCGCGATGGGGATCCTCAAGAAGGCGGCGGCGATCGTGAACGCGGCGGGCGGGCGGCTCCCGAAGGATCTGGCCGACCTGATCGTGGCCGCGGCGGACGAGGTGATCGACGGAGCGCTCGACGATCACTTCCCGCTCTACGTCTGGCAGACGGGGTCGGGGACCCAGACCAACATGAACGCGAACGAGGTGATCTCGAACCGGGCCATCGAGATGGCCGGCGGCGAGCTGGGCTCGAAGGTCCCGGTCCACCCCAACGACCACGTCAACATGTCGCAGTCGTCCAACGACACGTTCCCGACGGCGATGCACGTCGCCGCGGCGACGATGATCGTCGAGCGCCTCCTCCCGAGCGTCCGGGCCCTCCGCGACACCCTCGCGCGTCGGGCCGAGGAGTTCGAAGGGATCGTGAAGATCGGCCGCACGCACCTGCAAGACGCGGTCCCGCTCACGCTGGGTCAGGAGTTCGGCGGGTACGTCGCGCAGCTCGACGCCGACCTCGACCGGATCGAGGCCACGCTTCCCGGACTGTACGAGCTCGCGATCGGGGGAACCGCGGTCGGCACCGGGCTGAACGCCCCACCGGGGTTCGGCGCCGCCGCGGCCGCCGAGATCGCGGAGCTCACGGGGCTGCCGTTCGTGGCCGCCTCGAACCCCTTCGCCGCGCTCGCTGCCCACGACGCGGTCGTGTTCGCCTCGGGCGCGCTCGCGACCCTCGCCGCATCGCTGATGAAGATCGCGAACGACATCCGCTGGCTCGGATCGGGACCGCGCAGCGGCCTGGGCGAGCTGGTCCTGCCCGAGAACGAGCCGGGCTCGTCGATCATGCCGGGGAAGGTCAACCCCACGCAGTCCGAGGCGATGACGATGGTCGCGGTGCAGGTCCTCGGCAACGACACGGCGATCAAGATCGCCGGCTCCCAAGGCAACTTCGAGCTGAACGTCTTCAAGCCCGTGATGATCCGCAACCTGCTGCACTCGACCGCGCTGCTCGCCGACGTGTGCCGGACGTTCCGCGAGTTCGCCGTCGAGGGACTCGAGCCCGACCGCGCACGGATCGACGAGCTGGTGGGCCGCTCCCTCATGCTCGTGACGGCGCTCACGCCGAAGATCGGCTACGACAGGGCCGCCGCGATCGCGAAGAAGGCGCACCACGAGGGGACCACCCTCAAGGAGGCCGCGCTCGCGCTCGGCTACCTGACCGAGGCCGAGTACGACGAGGCGGTCCGCCCCGAGACGATGGTCTAGGCGGGGGCCGACCCGGGCGGGGCCGGGAGCGGCTCCGTCGCCACGATCCCGGCCGGGTCGGGGGCCAGCGGCAGGAACACCCGGAAGCGTGCGCCCCCGAGCGGGGACCGGTCGGCCTCCACCCGGCCGCCGTGCGCGGCCACCACGGCCGCGACGATCGACAGCCCGAGCCCGGAGCCCCCGCTCGAGCGCGAGCGGGACGCGTCGGTGCGGAAGAACCGCTCGAACACCTTGTCCGGGTCCTCGACGTCGAGGCCCGGACCGTCGTCCTCGACGGTGAGGACGGCCTCGGACCCGTCGGTGTCGACACCCACGATCGCGCGGACGCCGTCCGGCGTGTGGGCCCGCACGTTGTCCAGCAGGTTGTCGACGACCTGGCGCAAGCGGACGCGGTCTCCGATGACGGAGACGTGGGCGCCGACCTCGAGCGTCACCGTCCGGGCGGGCGCGATCACGCGCGCGTCGTCGACGGCCTCGCCCACGAGCGCGGGGAGATCCAGCGGCTCACGTTCCAGCGGGCGCGACTCGTCGATCCGCGCCAGCAGCAACAGGTCCTCGACCAGGATCCCCATCCTCGCGGCCTCGGCCTCGATCCGATCCATCGCCTTGGCCAGGTCCTCGGGACGGTCGGCGGCGCCGCGCCGGAACAGCTCCGCGTAGCCGCGGATCGACGTGAGCGGCGTGCGCAGCTCGTGCGAGGCGTCGGCGACGAAGCGCCGCAGCCGCTCCTCGGAGGCGCGTCGTTCCTCGAACGCGGATTCGATCTGCGTGAGCATCGCGTTCAGCGCGAGGCCCAGGCGTCCGACCTCGGTGCGCTCGTCGGTCGGCTCGACGCGGCGGGTCAGGTCACCCGCCGCGATCGCGCCGGCCGTCTCCCCCATCTCCTCGAGCGGTCGGAGCCCTGCGCGCACCCGCCACGTGGCGAACGCCGCGACCGCCATCAGGACGACGCCGCCGACCACCAGCATCACGATCACCAGGCGTTGCAGCGTGCTCCGAACGTCGTCGAGCGGGATCGCGACGATCAGCGTCCCCCCGCCCCGGACGGCGGTCGCGAGCCCCCGGTAGGAACCGCCGGCGTCCGAGGAGCACGTGAAGTAGGCGGAGGTCCCGTCCGCCCCCGAGCCGGGGAGCGCCTCCGGGATCCGCAGGCCCGGGTCGACCCCGGCCTCCTGGTAGCTGAACGTGATCGCGTTGACGACGTCGCCTTCGGCGTCGCGGAACTCCGCGTAGGTCCCCGGCGGGATGAACACGCCGCCGGGCGGCCCGCCCGGACCCCCTCCCGCGTCCGTCGACAACGCGATCGCGGCCGGCTGACGCGCCGTGACGAGCTGCTGATCGACGCGGTCGAGCAGGAACGAACGGAGCGCGCCGACGGTCGCGACGTCCGCCACGGCGAGGCCGGCGCCCGTGAGCAGCAGCAGCGTGATCAGCAGCCTCGTGCGCAGGGACATCTAGCGCTCCACGCGCAACGCGTACCCGAAGCCGCGCACCGTGTGGATCAGCTTCGGCTCCTCGGCGTCGACCTTCTTGCGCAGGTAGCTGATGTACGTCTCGACGATCGCGGCGTCGCCGCCGAAGTCGTAGTTCCAGACGTGATCGAGGATCTGGGCCTTCGTCAGCACGCGCTTCGGGTTCACGAGCATGAACCGGAGCAGCTTGTACTCGGTGGGCGTGAGCTCGATCCGCCGCTCGCCGCGCCGCACCTCGTAGGTCTCCTCGTCCATCTCGAGATCCTCGAAGCGCAACACGCTCGAGACGGCGCGGAGCCGGCCGGCCCGCCGCAGGATCGCGCGGGCCCGCGCGACGAGCTCCTCCAGGCTGAAGGGCTTCGTGACGTAGTCGTCGCCACCGATCGACAGGCCGCGGACCTTGTCCTCGGTCGCGTCACGCGCGGTGAGGAACAGCACCGGGACCTCCTCGCCCCGCTCGCCGAGACGGCGGCGCACCTCGAAGCCGTCGAGGTCGGGCAGCATCACGTCGAGCACGACGAGGTCGGGGTGGAAGCTCGCGACCTTGGCGAGCGCCTCCACGCCGGCGGCCGCGGTCTCCACGCGGAACCCGTCGTAGCGCAGCGCCGTCGCGACCAGGTCGGTGATGTTCGACTCGTCGTCGACGACGAGGATCTTCGCATCGGGCTCCCGATCCGGTCCGGTCCTCGGCACTCCGTCTCCTCCCCGCCCCTCACGCCGGGACGAACGTCAGCTGCAGCTCGATCGTCCCGTGATCGTCGACGGTGACGAAGCCGCCGAAGCTGGGCGCCACGATGTCGTAGTCGGCGAAGGCGATCTCCACGCTGCCCACCACCTCGATCGTGTCGCCGGTCCGTCGCGCCTGCAACGGGATCCGGACCGATCGCGTGACGCCGTGGAGGGTGAGATCGCCCGTCGCGGTCACCTCGACGGTCTCGCCGTCGGCGGGCGCGTCGTCGAAGACGATCGGCTCGGTCAGGGCGAAGCTCGCCTCGGGGAAGGTGTCGGTCTCCAGCCCGCTCGAGCGGATCCGATCGTCCCGGCGCGACTCGTCGCTGCGCAGCTGCGTGAGATCGGCGGTGACCTCGACGGTCGAGATCTCCAGGCCGTCGATCGCGAGCGCGCCCGAGACCCCGGACGTGCGTCCGACGGCGTCGCTCGGCGCGGGCAGGGTGGCGAGCTGCTCGCGCACGCGGTACCCGACGAACGAGGCCTCCGCATCGATCGTCCACGTGCCCGACGGAACCGCCGACGAGCCACCGGTGTCCGAGGCTCCAGGGGACGGGGACCGCGACGGCAACGCGACGGGCGGCGGGGCGTCCCCTCCGGATACGAGCGCGAAGACCCCGTAGGCAGCCCCGAGGAGCACGACCAGCGACACGGCGATCGTCGCCGCCCACCGCTTCCCGGTCCAACCCCGCATCACGCCGGCACCTCTCGCTCGATGACCCCATCACACGATGCCATCCTGGGAGATCGCTGAGAGCCCCCCGAACGTCTCCTGGACCGTCGGGCGAACGGATGTTCGAACCATCCCCGAACCGCGCAGGATTCCGAAAGCCGCGCCGCCCTTCCTGCGCGTACCCTTTCCAGGAGAGAGGGGGCTGTATGACGCTGACCGAACGCGATCTGCCCAGCCCGCACCTCCAGCGGCGCATCCGCGAGGTGCAGGCCTTCCTCGAAGAGAACCTCGACCGGGACGTGGACCTGCGCGCGATCGCTCGCGAGGCCGCGCTCTCGCCCTACTACTTCACCCGCCAGTTCACCGCGTACGTGGGCGTTCCGCCCTATCGGTACCTGATCGGGCTCCGCATCCAACGGGCGATGGAGATGCTCCGAGAGTCGGAGCTCACGGTCACCCAGATCTGCCATCGGGTCGGCTTCAACTCGCTCTCCCACTTCACGACCACGTTCCGCCAGCACACGGGCGTGAGCCCCTCCGCGTATCGGCGCCGTCAGGACTGGGAGCAGCAGGCGAACCGCTTCGGGTCGATCACGGATCCGTTGGTGATCCAGCCGAACAAGCGGATGCACATCTAGCGACGGAGGGACCCGAAGCCCGGCCGAGAGGGGTACCGCAAGAGGCCGAGCTCCGGGTCCATCCGGTCGCCGGACGGGAGCGTGCGGCTGCCCGTCGCATGAGATCCGGCGGTCGGCGACCGGTCCCACCTGATTCCTACACCGGGGGTCCGACACGCGGCTTCCGTTCCCTTGCCGCATGTTTGCGGCTTCCTGCGCGGCCCAAGGGCGAACGACGAACGCTCCGCGACCCCTGCCGTCCGGGCGCTCACCCGAGGATGCGGGCCTGCCCGTACCCGGCGGCCAGGGCCCCCCCACGCTCGAACCGGAAGGGGTCGAACTCGGCCAGGGCGGGGTCGACCTCGGAGGACCCCATGACCAGATCCGCGACGTGCCGCCCGAGCGCCGGCGCGAGCTTGAACCCGTGGCCGCTCGTCCCGGCGTCGAGGAACACACCCGGCGCGATCTCGCCGATCATCGGCTGCCAGTCTGGGCTCACGTCGTACAGGCTGGCCCATCCCCCGTGCGACTCGGACGCCGCGAGGTGCGGGACCCGGCGCACGACCGCCTCGGCGAGCGCCCGGACCTCCTCCTCGCGGATCGCGGCGTCGAACCGATCGGGATCGGCGGTCGGGGCTGCGTGCAGGGCGCCGACGAGGTACAGGTCCTCGCCCTCGGGACGGAAGTAGTAGCCGCCGAGCAGATCGCCGTGCGCGGGCACCGGTTCCGCCCCGGCCCATCGGAACGCCGCGACGACATGGCGCTCCACGGTGAGCGGGAGGTCCGCGCCGACCTGGGCCGCGAGCGGACCCGACCATGGGCCGGCGGCGATCAACGCGCGGTCACAGGCGATCGTCTCGCCCTCCTCGGTGGCGATCGTCACGCCCGCCGCCCCGCTCTCGATCATCCGGACGGCCCGGCCCGACCGGACGACCGCGCCGAGCTCGATCGCCCGTCGCAGCAGCCCGTCGGTCGTCGCATGCGGGTCGGCATAGCCGGCGTCGCGCTCCACGGCCGCGATCCCGATCCCCTCGAGGTCGAACGCCGGGTATCGCCCCGCGATCTCGTCAGGGTCGAGCGTCTCGGTGACGATCCCGAGCGCGTTCAGTCGGTCGACCGCCGACCGGACGTCGGCCTCGTCCTCGCCCGGGTGCAGGAAGACGAGGCCCGTCTGCCGGAACCCCGCGTCCACGCCCGTCAGCGCGGCGGCATCCCGCAGCATCCGGATGCTGTCTCGGGCGACGGCCGCGAGGAACGGGTTCGTGTAGTACGCCCGGCAGATCGCGCTCGAGGCACCCGTCGGGCCGCCCGCGGGGACGGACCGCTCGAGGACCGCGACCCCCACGCCGCGCGACGCGAGATGGTAGGCGGCCGCCGCCCCGTGGACCCCCGCGCCGATGATCGCGACGTCGCACGTCTCCATGACGGCTGGAGCGTACCCGAGGCCGCGCGGGCGGCCGTCACGCCCGGCGGGGGGGG
>DATBLY010000046.1:0-11006 GCA_036555125.1 Actinomycetota bacterium
ATCGGGTAGTCGCGGGCCAGGGTGGAGACCGAGAAGGAGCCGTCCATCGTGCGCCGCACGATGTCCCGCCGGGTGGCGTCGGCGAGGGCCTGGAAGAGCCGATCCACCTCGATCTGATCTACAACCATACGGTTGTATATAGCCCAAGACCGGCGCGGACGCAAGGGTGAGCGCCGAGATAATGATGGCGACGCCTCACCGGCGAATCCTGCGCAGCTGATGCAAGAGAAGGTGATGATGGTGTGCTTCAACGTTGGGGTGGCCAAGGCGCTCGACGCTCGAATGGAGACCGCCGCCGTACCGGACCGGTTTCGCCGCTCGGCTTTGAGTGCGATCTCGCACGAAGTCTGGCAGAGGGGCGACTACGAGCTGACGCACTGACGCTAGGCCCTAGCCCCAGCGTTCGAGTCCGTGACGATCGGGACGGGTCCAGCGAGCCGACGCGGCCCGACGTTCCCGCGATCGCGCCGTGCGTGAGAGCATCGAACCCATGACCTCGGTCCTCGTCGGTTCCCGCGACGGCGTCCACGTGATCGGGTCCGATGGACGCCGAGGGGCGACGGAGCTGGCGGGCCGGTCCGTCACGGCGATCGTCCGCGACGGCCCCGAGCTCTGGGCGATCCTGGACCGCTCCGAGGTGTGGAGCGCGCCCGGCGGTGCGTGGCGGCACGTCGCGACCCTGGAGGGGCTCGCCGCCACCTGCCTGGCGATGACGGACGCGATCCACGTCGGCACCTCCGAGGCACGGCTGTTCCGGCTCGTCGGGAGCACGCTCGAGCCGGTCGTGGGCTTCGACGCGGCGCCGGGGCGCGAGACCTGGTCCACGCCGTGGGGCGGTCCGCCCGACACGCGGTCGCTCTCGGAGTGGGGTCCCGACGTCTACGTCAACGTCCACGTCGGCGGCATCCTGCGCACGGACGACGGGGGCACGACGTGGAGCCCCACGATCGACGTCGACGCCGACGTGCACCAGGTGGCGACCGCCGAGGGCCTGGTCCTGGCCGCCGCGGCCGGGGGCCTGGTCACGAGCGCCGACCGCGGCGCCACCTGGTCCGAGCGCACCGAGGGGCTCGAGGCGCGGTACGCGCGCGCGGTGGTCGTGAGCGGGGACGCGGTCCTCGTCTCGACCTCGGACGGGCCTCGGGGCGGCCACGCCGGCGTCTACCGAGCGCCGCTCGCGGGGGGTGCGTTCACGCGGTCTGTCGAGGGCCTCCCCGGGTGGTTCGACGGCAACATCGATACGGGATGCCTGGACGCGCTGAACGACGGCTCGTACGCCGCGTTCGGAACCGCCGACGGACGGGTCTACGGATCCGACGACGGCGGGGGATCGTGGGGCGAGCTCGCCGAAGGCCTCGCCCCGGTGCACCATCTGCTCGTCGTGCCGCCGAGCGGTGACGCGTAGCCTGCGGTCGATCGGGTACCCGCCCGATGACGTGACCTCGGGACGGGGGAGGAGGACGCCGTGAACTTCAACAGCATCCTGATCGGGTCGGAGGATCCGCAGCCGCTCGTGGAGTACTTCAGCAAGCTCTTCGGCGCGCCGGGGTTCGAGGACGGCGGCTACGCCGGGTGGCAGATCGGAGACGGGTACGTCACCGTCGGTCCCCACGACCAGGTGAAGGGCCCGAACCCGCAGCCGGGCCGGATGTTGTGGAACATCGAGACCGTCGACGTGCCGGAGGAGTTCGAGCGGCTGAAGGGCGCCGGGGCCATCGTCGTGCAGGAGCCCTACCGCCCTGACGGCATGGACGACGCGACCCAGATGTGGATCGCGACGTTCGCGGATCCGGACGGCAACTACTTCCAGCTGATGAGCCCGATGTAGCGACGGCGCGGCCTCAGTCCTCCCCGCGCGCCCACGCGCGGACGAACGCGACCGACCGGTAGTTGAGGATCCGCGCGCGCGGGATCCCGGCGCGCGCCGCCGTGGCCATCCCGAACGGCAGGAACCCGAGCTCTTCCGCGGAGTGGGCATCGCTCCCGATCGAGAACCACATCACGCCCTCCTCGCGCGCGATCGTCGCGAGCTCGACGTTCAGGTCCTGGCGCCAGACGGTGGCGTCGAGCTCGAGCGCCTTGCCCAGGCGTGCCGCCTCGGCGAACACGCGGCGCCAGTCGGCGGACAGGCCGACGCGCCGCCCGTACATCCGCGCCTTCGGGTGGGCCAGCACGTGCAGCCGCGGCTGGCGGAGCGCCGCGAGGTACCGCTCGGTCTCGTCCTCCTTCGAGCGCAGCTTCGAGTGGAACGCGCCGAGCACCAGGTCGAGCGACGACAGCGCGGCGTCGTCCATGTCGATCGTCCCGTCTGCGAACAGGTCGACCTCCATCGAGCGCAGGATCCGGAACGGCTCGCCTGCGGCCGCGAAGTCCCGGTTCAGGTCGTCGATCAGCCGGCCCTGCTCGGCGAGCCGCTCGGCGGACATCCCGTGCGCGATCGCCAGCGCCTCCGAGTGATCGGTGATCGCGACGAACGGACGTCCGAGCGCCCGCGCCGCCGCGACCATCTCCTCGAGCGGGAGGCCCCCGTCGCTCCACGTCGTGTGCATCTGGAGGTCCGCGCAGGGCTCCGCCTCCCACGCGGGATCGGCGTCGAGCACCCGGCGCACCTCGGCGAGGGTCAGGAACCCTCGGCGCGTCTCGTCGGGCTCGGGGATCGCCGGCAGATCGTCGAGCCACGCCTGGATCCGCTCGGCGATCCACGGGCCCACCGATGGGAGCTCGGTGAGCGACCGGCCGGCGGCCGCGAGCGAGGCGGCCTCCTCGGGCCAGAAGCGGGCCTGGCGCGAGGCCCGCTCGAGCGCGCGGCGGCGATGGTCGGCCTCCTCGCGCGCCGCGCTCAACAGGAGCTCGCCGAGGTCGCCGTTCGTGAGCATCCCCTCACCCTCGCAGGCGAGGGTCGCGGCGTCGCGTGGGCGTGCTCTAGGCGCGCTTCGCCAGCTCGGCGGTGATCGCCGGCACGACCGTCTTCAGGTCGCCGATGATCGCGTAGTCGGCGTGCGACAGGATCGGGGCCTCGGGGTCGGTGTTGATCACCAGGATCTTCTTCGCGGCCTTGCAGCCCACGATGTGCTGGATCGCGCCGCTGATGCCGCACGCGATGTAGAGGTCGGGCGCGATCCGAGCGCCCGTCTGGCCGACCTGCTGGGTGTGCGGGCGCCACCCGAGGCTCGTGACCACACGAGAGACGCCGACCGTGCCGCCCAGGGCGGCGGCGAGCGCGTCCAGGTCCGCGAACCCCTCGGCGCTGCCCACGCCGCGGCCGCCGCCAACGACGACCTTCGCGTCGGCGAGCGAGATCGCGCCGCCCTCGGGCTCCTCGCGACGGACCACGTGCACGCGGAGGTCGTCGTCGGACAGGTTCGGCGTCACGTCGACGACGTTCGGCGCAGCGGCTGCGTCCGCTGCCGGCGAGGCCGACACCGCGTGCGGCGCGACCGTCAGCAGCTTCACGTCGCCCGTCAGGCGCGCCTCTTCGAGGAGGCTCCCGCCCCAGCGCAGCCGCGTGACCTCGTACGCGTCGCTCGGGGTCACCGACGTGCAGTTGGCCGCGAGCGCGTACCCGGTCTTCGCGGCGACGTGCGCCAGGACCTCCGCCCCACGGTCGCCGCCGGACGCGAGCACCGCGTCGGGCAGCGTCGCGTCGATCACGTCGACGATGCCCTGAGCCCACGCCGCGGGCGCGAACGACGTCAGCCGGTCGTCGCGCACCGCGTGCACGGTCGCGACGCCGTACGCGCCGAGCGCGGCGGCCGGCGCGTCCCCGCCGACCACCACCGCGTCGAGCGGCGAGCCGAGCGTCGTGGCCAGCCCGCGCCCGAACGTGAGCGCCTCAAGCGAGAGCCCGTCCGGCTCCCCGTCCTCCAGGTCGACCCAGACCAGGACCGTCATCCGACCAGCCCCAGCCGCTGCAGGACCTCGACGACCGCCGGGGCGGCCTCGGGGCCGGTGCCCAGCATCTCGGCCTGGCTCGTCTCCTCGGGGGGCAGCTTCAGCCGGAGCCGCTCGAGCTGGGGGGCGCGGGGCGTCGGCTGTCGCCGCTCGATCTCGGCCTTCTTCGCGCGCAGCCGGCCGGGCACCGACGGGTAGCGCGGCAGGTTGATGCCCTCCTTCACCGTGAAGACGGCCGGCAGCGTGACCTCGAAGATCTCCCAGCCCCCGGACGAGGACTCGCGGCGCGCCGTCGCGCGACCGTCCGCGATCTGCAGCCCCTTGATCCCGGAGACGACCGGCAGGTCGAGCGCGTGCGCGACGCGGATCCCCACCTGGTAGCCGCCGGTGTCGGCGGCCTCGTTGCCGAACAGCAGGACGTCGTAGGGCCGCCCCGCCTCCGCGTCGGCGCGGATCGCCGCGACGATCGCGTCCGCGGTCGCGACGGGGTCCCACTCCTGCCCGTCGGTCTCGAGCAGCACCGCTCGTTTGGCCCCGATCGCGACGGCGTCGCGGAGCTGGTCCGCCGCCACGTCCGCGCCGAGCGTCAGGACCGTGGCCGTGCCGCCGTGGATCTCGACGAGCCGGACGGCCTCCTCGACGGCGCACTCCTCGTGCGGGCTGACGGTGAAGCCGAGGAACCGCGTGTCGATCGCCTGTCGATCGTCGGTGAGCGTGATCCGGCCGCCCGTGGCGGGCACGCGTTTCACGCAGACCAGGATCTCCACGCGGGCTAGGCCTTCATCCGGGCGTTCTCGGGGTCGAATAGCGGCGTGCTGCCGGCGACGGCCACGGTCACGGGGTAGCGCTCGCCGAAGTACTCGACCGCGAGCTCGGCGCCGACGTGCGCCCGCTCCGGCGGGAGGTACGCCATCAGCAGATGCTTCCCGACGGACGGCCCCGATCCGGCGCTCGTGACGTACGAGCGCGTGCCGGTGACGTCCACCAGCGGCTCGCCGTCGCGGGTCGTGATCGGTTCGCGGCCCATCATGTAGCGCTTCACGCCCGTGGACGAGGTGGGGTCGTCGACGGTCAGGGTGCAGAGCACGCGGACCGGATCCTCGGCGCGCTGCTTCAGGTAGGCATCGCGCCCGACGAAGTCCGCGTCCTTCAGCGACGCGCGGGCCATGCCCGCCTGGACCAGGTCGTGTTCCAGGTCGAGCTCGTTGCCGTGCGCGCGGTACCCCTTCTCGAGCCGGCCGGTGACGGCGTAGGCCCCGATCCCGACCGGGGCGGCGCCGTGCTCGCGGCCCGCGTCCCACAGCAGGTCCCACAGCCGGGCGCCCTGCTCCATCGGCACGTAGAGCTCCCAGCCGAGCTCGCCGACGTAGGAGATGCGGGAGGCCAGGACCCGCAGCGGCCCGATCGTGATCGTGCGGCAGGTCGCGAACGGGAACCCGGCGTGCGAGACGTCGTCCTCGGCGAGCGAGCCGACGAGCGACCGCGCCGCCGGACCCCAGACGCCGATCTTCGACCAGGCCGACGTCACGTCGGCGAGCTGCGCGCTGCCGTCGGCCGGCAGGTGGTCGACGATCCACTTCTTGTCCGCCATCCCGCCGTGGCCGCCCGTCACCACCCGGAACGCGTCCGGGCCGAGCCGCATGATCGTGAGGTCGGCCTTGATCCCGCCGGCCGGGTTGAGGAACGGGGTGTAGACGACGCGCCCGACCGGGACGTTCATCTCCGCCACCGCGATGCCCTGCAAGGCATCCAGGGCGCCGGGGCCCGTCACGTCCAGCACGACGAACGCCGAGAGGTCGACCAGGCCGGCGCGGTCGCGCATCGCCAGGTGTTCGGCGTTGATGATCGGGGACCACCAGCGGGACTCCCACTCGGCCTCCCGCGGCATCACGCGGTCGCCGTACTCGGCCAGCAGGGCCTCGTTCGAGGCGTACCAGTACGGGCGCTCCCAGCCGACGGCTTCGAAGAAGACCGCGTCCAGCTCACGCTCGCGGTGGTTGAACGGGCTCAGCCGTACCTCACGGTTGGACGACCACTGCTCCATCGGGTGGACGATGCCGTAGGTCTTGTTGAAGCCCTCGGCGGCCCGGGCCACGATGTGCGTGCGGGTCTTCTGGTGTCCATGGAAGCGGGCGATGTCCGAGCTGTGCGGGTCGATCTCGGGCGTGCCGTCGGTCATCCACTCCGCGACGGCCCGCGCGATCCCGGGCGCCTCCTTGATCCAGATCGCGGCGGCGGACCAGAGGCCACGCACCTCCGGGGTCTCGCCGAGGATGGGCATCCCGTCGGGCGTGAGCGACAGCAGCCCGTTGATCGCGTGGCGGATCCCGACCCGCTCGTCGCCCAGGATGTCGGGGACCAGCTCGAGCGCCAGCTCCATCTGCGGATCGAAGTCCTCCTGCGTGAACGGCAGCTCGGTGGGGGAGAGCGCGGACTCCTCGATCGACGGGATGTCGTCGGGGTCCATCACGATCGTCCGGTGCGCGTACGAGCCGACCTCCAGGTCGCCGCCGTGCTGCCGCTCGTACATGTTCGTGTCCATGTCGCGGACGATCGGGTAGCTGATCTCGCCGACGGTGTCCTCGAACAGCGGGACGGGCCCCACGCTGATCATCTGGTGCACCGCGGGTGTCAGCGGGATCGCGGCACCGGCCATGTCCGCGATCCGCGGGCTCCACACGCCGCACGCGATCACGACGGTCTCGGCCCGGATGTCGCCGTCGACGGTCCGGACGCCGCGGACGCGCCCGCCCTCCACGTCGATCCCGGTGATCTCGGTGCCGGCGATCGCCGTCAGCGCGCCGAGCTCGGTGGCCCGCTCGCGCATCAGGGTTCCGGCGCGGAGCGAATCGACGACGCCGACGCCGGGTGTGTGGAACCCGCCGACGATGACGCCGCCCTCGATGTATGGGACCAGGGCCTTCACCTCGTCGGGCGTGATCAGCTCCGACTCGATCCCCCACGAGTGGCTGGACGCGAGCCGGCGCTTCAGCTCCTCGATCCGTTCGGGCGTGCGCGCCACCTCGATCCCGCCGCTGCGGGTGAAGACGCCGAGCTCCTCGTACTGCCGCACGCTGTCGAGCGTGAAGTCGGTCATCTCCTTGGAGTGGTCGACCAGGAAGATGAAGTTCGAGGCGTGACCGGTGGAGCCCCCGGGGTTCGGCAGCGGACCCTTATCGAGCAGCACGATGTCCTTCCAGCCGTGCAGCGCCAGCTGGTAGGCCATGCTGTTGCCGACGATTCCGGCGCCGATCACGACGACGTTCGCTTCCGAGGGCGGTGCGCTCATCGGGACGGTCCCTCCTCCGGGGTCAGGGACGCATGATGACGGACGGACGCGGGACTGTCGCGCCGGGCGTTTCGGACAGCGCAACGAGCGGACCGCGGGGTCGGACCGACGGTCAGCCCTCAGCCTGCCCCTCGCGGGACGCCGTCGGCTCCTCGCCGGCGAAGAGCGGCCGGACGCCCGATTCCAGCTCCAGCAGGAACCGCTTGCGGTCCAGGCCGCCCGCGTATCCGGTGAGGGAGCCGTCGCTGCCGATCACGCGGTGACACGGCACGACGATCGGGAGGGGGTTGCGCGCGTTCGCCACGCCGACGGCGCGCGCGAGCCCGACGTCGCCGAGCTCCCTGGCGAGGTCACCGTAGGAGCGCGTCTCCCCGTACGGGATCTCGAGCAGGAGCCGCCAGACGCGTCTGTGGAACCCGTCGCCGCCCATCGCGATCGGGACATCGAAGCTCGTTCGGGTCCCCGCGAAGTAGCCGTCGAGCTGTTCGATCGCGCGCTCGAACCCGGCGGTCGCGGGCCGACCGATCCGTCCGGCGCGGGCGGCGGGGACGGCGCCCATCCAGATCCCCGCCAGGACGCCGCCTTCGTTCACCAGCGTGAGGTCACCGATCGGCGATCCCATCGTCGTATGCGTCAGCATCGAGGCCCCCGCGCCGCTCGTCCGTTCCGACGATCAACGATCGGGCGTCCCGATCCGTGAGACCGGCCGACGGATCGCACGGGCGACCCCGGTCCGGTGATCGAGCGTCAGCCGGCCGGTGCGAGCACGAGCGTCCACATCGTGGCGTTCGTGGCCGTCGCGCCCGCGGTGGCCGTCAGCCCGCCGTACAGACCGGGCGGCACCGGTCCGCCGCTGTCCACGACCAGGCCCTTCACCGTGCCGCTGCCGGTCTGGGTGCCGTTCGCTCGGACGACGACGCCCGCGGGCGCCGCGAGCAGCGTGCTCGTGGAGTCCTTGTGGGTCCAGTACGACACCACCCAGGCGTTCGCGACCGACACGTCGACCACCGGGGTCACGTGGGTCGAACGCCCGGATGCGTCGATCGCGGACGCGAAGGCGGCGATCGGATCGACGCCCGAGGTCCCGCGGTACGCGAGCAGGACGAGGTTCCCCTTCGATCCGGACGAGACGGAGATCTGGACGACCGCTCCCGCGTCGGTCGACCCCGCGACCTTCCGCCAGACGCGCGTCGTCGCGCCCGACATGGCCAGCGTGTTCAGGGGCTGCCAGCCCGTGACGCCCGTCGGTTCGGCGATCGCGGCGGCGGTGTTCGTCGCGAACAGCAGCAGCAGGCCGTCGCCCGCCTGCACGCCGGTCGGCACGGCGACCCGGTGCACCTGCGAGTTCACGTTGGACGTCGTCGCGCCCACGAACGCGATGGACGTCCCCGCCTCGCTGACGGTGACGACCTGGCTCGCCTCGTCCGTCGCCCCGTCGTCGTCGGTGACGGTGAGCGTGACCGTATAGGTGCCGGCGGCTCCGTAGGCGTGGGTCACCTCAGGGCCGCTCTCGCTCGACCCGTCCCCGAAATCCCACGCGTGGTCGACGATCGTTCCGTCCGTGTCCGTCGAGCCACCGCCGTCGGCCGTGCACGACAGGCCCGAGCAGCCGATGCTCATGACGGCGGTGGGATCCTCGTTCGGCGGCGGTTCGTTCGACAGACCCACGACCCGCTCGAGCGGGACGAACTTGAAGTTCTGGTTGCCGCTGGACCCCGGGGTCGTGTTGTTGTTGTCCTGGCAGATGAAGATCCCGTTCGGGAACGCCGGCCCGAGGTCGGCCGCGAGGGCATCGATGCCGTCCGTGCGTCCGCACCCGTCGACGGAGCCCGTCACGATGCGGAACTCGCGGACGAACGCGTTGTTCCCCTGGCGCTCGTACACCAGGTACGAGTTCAGCGTGTCGGAGGCGGCCTGCGACGACGCGATGAGGTATCCGGTTCCCCCCGGTTGATAGACGAGCGTGAGTCCCTCCGCGTCGGGCCGGATGTGCCCGCCGGCCGACATCGCGCGGTCGACGGCCACCCGCGAGCCCGTCCCCGTCGGTGCCGTCGGCTCGGCGCCGTACCTCCAGATCGCGACGTTCTCCTCGCTGATGTACAGGGAGCCGAGCTCGTCGTCGGCCACGCACCCTTCGACCTCGGTCCCGACGTCCCACTGTCGGACGGTCGTGCCTTCGACCAGGCCGTCCCCGTCGGAGTCGGTCAACGCCAGCTGCGCGATCTGTCCGTTCCGCGCGTTGACGAACACGTACAGCTGCCCGGTGACCGGGCTGCGGTACAGGCAGATGCCCTCGCCGCCGATCGGCGACGTGATGCTTCCCGAAGTGGCGTCCGTGACGTTGACGAGCTGCCGCGTCGTCGGATCGATCCGGTAGACGCGGATCCCGAGCCGGTAGGCGACGGCGAGGTCGATCGTGCCGGTCCCGGTCACGAACCCCGTCCGCGTGTCGACGTTCCCGTAGAAGCCGCCGGTGAGCCGTTGGATCCTCGCCCCGGCGAGGTCGTAGACCTCGAGCGCGCCCTTCTTGTCGTTGCCGATCACGATCGAACGGGACGGGTCCGCCGGGTTGCGCCAGATCGCCGGATCGTCGGCCGCGTCTCCGGAGTGCGACACGGGCGTCGTCTCCACGGTCGCGGTGGCGTTGCCGGTCGGCTGATCGACCGCGCCGACGCCCGGCGCCCACGCGGCCGACGCGATCGCGAGCGCGAGGCTCGCGCAGGCGAACGCGATGGAACGTCGGAACCCCCGGCGCCGTTGCATCACGGAACGCTCCCATGCGTCCATCCGCGGGGTCAAGGGGCCGTTGGGCGCGAGTCCGTCGCCGAGCTCACGTATCGTGCAACGGTCCGCTGACCTCGAGAGGGTGATCCGCATGGCGTTCCGAGGGTGGCCGGTGGAGGCGCTCGAGTTCTTCGAGGGGCTCGAGGTGGAGAACTCGAAGGCGTACTGGCAGCGGCACAAGGACGAGTACGACACGATCGTCCGGGCCCCGATGGAGGCCCTGCTGGAAGAGCTGGAACCCGACTGGGGCGACGGGAAGATCTTCCGTCCCTACCGGGACGTCCGGTTCAGCGCCGACAAGTCGCCGTACAAGACCCACATCGGGGCGCTGATCGGCGACGGGTACATCCAGCTGAGCGCCGCGGGCCTGGCCGCCGGCTCCGGGATGTGGGAGATGGCGACCGACCAGCTCGATCGCTACCGTCGCGCCGTCGACGACGAGGGGTCCGGCGGGGCGCTCGAACGCATCGTGAGCCAGGCCCGCGGGGCCGGGGTCGACGCGGTGGGGCACGGCGTGCTGAAGACCGCGCCGCGCGGCTACGCGAAGGACCATCCGCGGATCGAGCTCCTCCGGAACAAGGGCTTGGTCACGTGGAAAGACTGGCCGGCCGGAGCCTGGCTCGGGACCCGGCGGGCGAAGGACCGGATCGAGGCGTTCCTCCGGGCGTCGGAGCCGTTGAACCGGTGGCTCCGCGAGCACGTGGGCCCGACCCGGCTCCCCGACGAAGCTCGCCGATAGCCACTCGTTCCTCGCCTCGGTCTTCGGTCCGGTCTCGTCACCGAGAGCCTGGCAGACACGGCGGCTAGCATCCCGGCGATGGAGACGTGGCTCGTCCTGCTGCGGGGGATCAACGTCGGTGGCAGGCGACCCGTGCCGATGGCGGACCTCCGCGAGGCCTTCGTCGAGATGGGCTACCGGGACCCGGTCACCTACATCCAGAGCGGCAACGTGGTCGTCGGCTCGGCTCGGGCGAAGGGGCCGCGCACGGTCTCGACGCTCGAGCGGCGCCTCGAGGCCGCGTTCGGTCACGACCTGCGGCTG
>DATBLY010000068.1:0-58289 GCA_036555125.1 Actinomycetota bacterium
CGCCAGTTCACGAACGTGGGGCGGAACGCCGTCCGGCCGCCGTAGTCGGTCGTACCGACGTACACGCGCCCGTCCCCGAGGATCGCCCGCCCGATCTCGGCGTTCAGCGCGTTCAGCCGCCCCTCGTCGAGGCCCTGCGGGCGATAGCGGAAGCACACGATGTTGAGGGGGACGTCGGCGAGGCGCTCCAGGTCCGGTTCGCGGTCGACGCGGTCGGCCAGGTGCCGCGCGAGGTCCAGGCCGCGCTCGACGATCGCCCGGTAGCCGCCGCGGCCGTACGCGCGGAGCGTCGCCCACACCGGGATCGCTCGGGAGCGCCTCGACATCTCCGGACCGAGCCAGCCCCAGTTCGGGCGCCGGTGCCCGACCCCCGGGAGGTATGCCGCGCCGACCCCACCGAACACCGGAGGGAGCCGCGACGGGTCGCGCAGGAACGCGAACCCGCAGTCGTAGGCCACGTTCAGCCACTTGTGGCCGTCGGCGATCACGGAGTCGGCGCGTTCGACCCCCGCGACCAGATGCTCGGTCCGCGGCGAGAGCGCCGCGAACAGGCCGAACGCCCCGTCCACGTGCAGCCAGGCGCCGTAGCGCTCCGCGAGCTCGGCCATCGGGACGACCGGATCGAAGTCGCCCGCGTTCACCTCGCCGGCGCTGCAGATCACGATCGAGGGCGCGCCGTCGAGCGCACGCAGCGCATCCTCCATCGCCCCGAGGTCGGCGCGCCCGATCGTGTCCCGCGCGAACACCTGCACCCGGTCGCGGCCGATCCCGAGCATCCCGAGCGCCTTCACGTCGCTCGGGTGGACGTAGCCGCCGGCCAGGACGGGCACGGGCGGGAGGCCCGCCATGCCGTCGCGGTCCACGTCGACGCCGTGCCGTTCCGCCCACCAGCTGCGCGCGGCCGCGAGCGCGGTGAAGTTCGCCATCGTGGCGCCGGTGGTGAGCACCCCGCCCCACGTCGGGGGCAGCCGGAACAGATCGAGGAGCCACCCGACCGAGACCGACTCGAGCCGGGCGGCGAGCGGCGACGCGTCCCACGCGCCCGCGCACTGGTCGATCGTCGCGGCGACCCACTCCGCGCCCATCGCCGCCGGGGTGACGCCGCCGATCACCCAGTGGAAGAAGCGCGGGCCCGCCGAGCGCACGGAGGCGGGAACGCCCTCCTCGAGCAGCTCGCTCAGGGCCGACAGCGCCCCGTCCCCCTCCTCGGGGAGCGGCCCGCCGAACGCCGACTCGACGGACTCCGCGGCGGGCTCACGCACCGGCGCCGCGTCGAGCGTGGCGAGGTAGCGATCCGCCTCCTTGGCCACGAAGGTCGTCACGTCGGGGATCTCGTCGCGGGTCGGCTCGGGCATCGCGGGCTCCTCGGTCGGTGGGTCGGCCAGCGTACCGAGGGAGTCGCGGGGCCGCCCCGCGGCCGGACCCGCCGCGGCTACCGGCGCCGGCCCAGCTCGCGCTCGATCTCGCGCGCCTGATCCCGCTCGGCGATCGACCGCCGCTTCTCGTACTCGCGCTTGCCGCGGCCGAGGCCGAGCTCGACCTTCGCCAGCCCGTGGGTGAAGTAGATCCGCAGGGGCACGAGCGCCAGCCGCTGCTCGGCCATCTTCGCGTCGAGCTTGTCGATCTCGCGCCGGTGCAGCAGGAGCTTCCGCGGCCGCACCGCGACGTGGCGGCGCTTGTCCCCCTGCTCGTACGGCGGGATGTGCAGCCCCTCGAGCCACGCCTCGCCGTCGCGCACGCGGGCGAACGCCTCGGCCAGCGACGCCCGGCCGCCGCGCAGCGACTTCACCTCGTCGCCCGTGAGCCGGATCCCGGCCTCGAGCCGCTCGAGGATCTGGTAGTCGTGCCGCGCCTTGCGGTTGGACGCGACGGTCTTCTCGTCCTGCGGGTCGCGCGGCGCCATGCGCGCCAGCCTAGACGTCGAGGAAGCGGCGCATCCCGATCGTGCCGGCGACGATCGCGACGATCGCGGCGGCGATCAGGATCCAGGGCGCGATCGCCAGCACGTCGGAGTTCTGGACCAGCGGGAAGAACTGGATCTCGTCACGGAGCCGGTCCACGAAGACCACCTTCAGCAGGAACAGCGCGAAGATCGCGGCCGTCGCGCCCAGGAGCGACTCGACGAGCCCCTCGATCAGGAACGGCACGCGGATCCGCCAGTTCGTCGCGCCGACCAGGCGCATGATGCCGATCTCCTTGCGCCGGGCGAACATCCCCATCCGCAGCGTGTTCGCGATCAGCGCGACCGCGGAGGCGAGCATGATCACGGCGACCGACAGGATCCCGACCGAGAGCACGCGGGTGATCGCGACCAGCCGCGACAGGACCTCCCGGTAGTCCTGGACCGTGTCCACGCCCGGTTGCCCTTCCACCGCCGCCCGGACCTGCTCGAAGCGTGCCGTGTCGGCCAGCGTCACGCGTAACGACGCGGGGAGCGGGTTGTCCTCGGGATGCTGCGGATCGTCGCACTTGATGTTCTCGACGAAGATCGGCTGGTTCGCGAACAGCTCCTGGAACCGCACGCACGCGTCGTCCTTGCTCTCGAACCGGACCTGGTCCACCGCCGGAAGGGACTCCAGGCGGTCCGTCAGCAGCGCCACCGTGTCGGGGTTGACCGGGTCCGTGAGGTACACGGCGACCTGCACGTTGCCGGTCCACGCGTCGATCACCAGGTTGAACTCGCGCGCGATCAGCAGGGCGAGCCCGAACAGGAACAGCGCGATGAACGCCGTCGACATCGCCGCGAACGCGACGATCCCGTTGCGGCGCAGGCCGGAGGCGGTCTCGCGGAAGTACCGCTCCATCACCCCGGCCATCAGCTGTACACCCCGCGCGCCTGGTCCCGGACCACGTGGCCCTTCTCGAGCTCGACGACGCGCTTGCGCATCGCGTCCACGATCGCCTGGTCGTGCGTGGCCATCACGACGGTGGTCCCGATCCGGTTCACCTTGTCCAGCAGGCGCATGATGTCCACGCTGGTGTTCGGGTCGAGGTTGCCGGTGGGCTCGTCCGCCAGCAGGACCAGCGGACGGTTCACGCACGCACGCGCGATCGAGACCCGCTGCTGCTCGCCCCCGGAGAGCTCGTCGGGATAGCTGTTGAGCTTGTCGCCGAGGCCCACGTACTCGAGGATCTCGGGGACGCGCTGGTCGATCACGTGCTTGGGCTTGCCGATCACCTCGAGCCCGAACGAGACGTTCTCGAACACGGTCTTGTCGGAGAGCAGCTTGTAGTCCTGGAAGACGGTCCCGATGTTGCGCCGCAGGTAGGGCACCTTGAACGACGAGATCTTGGCGAGGTTCTTGCCGGCGACGTAGACGTCGCCCTTCGTCGCCTCCTCCTCCTTGAGCAGGAGGCGGATCATCGTCGACTTCCCCGACCCGGACGGGCCGACGATGAAGACGAACTCGCCCTTCTCGATCTCGACGGTGACGTCTTCGAGCGCCGTGACGCCGTTGCGATACGTCTTCGTGACGTGCTGGATGCTGATCATCGGATGGAGGGGTTCGAACGAGGGTTCGGTGGAGCCGGACCAGGCTACCAGCTCCCCTCGCGGAACCCGGGAGCGTCGCTAGGCTGATGGGCCATGACCTCCACGGCCGTCGACGCGGTGGCGCCGCCGCGCGGCGCCGACCTCCGCGCGACCGACGGGCCCTGGCGCCGCGCCGCGGCGGCGTGCGCCGGCCCGGCCCTGATCGTCGGCCTGGTCCTGTTCGCGCTGCGGGGCTTCGCGTTCCACCCGCTGCTGACGAACGACCACCCCGACCTGCTGTCGTTCTGGCTGCCGCGGCTCGGCTTCCTGGGCCGCTCGCTCGCCGCCGGCCACGTCCCGCTCTGGAACCCGTACGAGATGGTCGGCTACCGCTTCGCCGCCGATCCGCAGAGCGGGTTCCTGTACGCGCCGGCGATGGCGCTGTTCAGCGCGCTGTCGCCGGGCGCCGCGCTCCGCGCGCTGATCGTCCTGAACCCGCTCCTCGCCGGGCTCGGCCTCTACGGGTTCCTGCGGCTCGAGCGGCTGACGCGCCTCGCGGCGACCGCCGGCGGGCTCGCCCTCGCGATGGCGATGTCCACGTCCGAGCTCGCGATCTCGATCCCGTTCGCGGGCTTCCTCGCATGGACGACCGTCGTCCTGATCGGGGCCTCGGGCTACCGGCAGGCGGGCCGGTGGTCGAGCCGGTTGCTGTGGCTCGCGCTCGGCGCGTTCGCCTGGTCCCAGGTCGCGAACGCGCACATGAGCCACGGCCTGGTGATGTGCTCGCTGCTGGTCGCGTCCTACCTGATCGCCTACGCCGTGGCGGACGTCCGGGCGGGCGCCGCGCGCGGCTGGCCCGCCGCCGGCCGCGTCGCCCTGTTCCTGGCGGCGATGCCGCTCGCGAGCCTGGCGGTGCTGATCCCGCGGCTCGCGTTCATCGGGTCCTCGAGCCTGCACGTCGGCTACGACGCCCTGGGCGAGCCGCTCAAGGAGACCGCGAACCTCCAGGAGCGGCCGATCGTGACGAACGGCGTGTGGGCCGCGTGGCCGCTCGCCTTCGGCATGGCGCCTGGCGCGTACCTCGGCGTGACGCTCCTGCTCGCGGTGCCCCTCGCGCTGCGCCCCCGACGATGGCGCCCGCTCGTGTGGGGCGTCGGGGGGGCGTTCGCCCTGACGTGGATCCTGATGCTGAACGCCGTGGTCGCGGCGGGCTGGTTCCGTTCCCTCATGGGCCGCGTCCCCTTCGGCGACGTGTACCTGCACAACCCGGGGCGCCTGCGCTACCTCGCGTGCATCGCGCTGCCGGTGCTGGGGGCGGTCGGGCTGCAGGGCCTGCGCGACGTGCCCCTCGAGCCGCGCCGAGCCGCCTGGTGGCTGGGCGGCGGCGTCGGCGTCCTGCTCGTGCTGCCGCTCGCGTTCGGCGCAGAGCCGGTGCGCCTGGTCCTCGTCGCGGCCGCGATGCTCGTGGCGGCGCCGGTCCTGTACGCGCTCGCGACCCGACGCTGGCGGTGGGCGGCGGTGGGCGTGGTCGCGATCCTCGCGGTCGAGCTCACGGCGAGCGCGATCGCCTCGAGCACCTATCAGGGGGGCACGGTGTTCACGGGGCTCGAGGCCGGTGCCCATCCGAACCTCGTGCCGCAGCCGCTGCGGTACCCGGACATCCCGGAGGCCGACTACCTGCGACCGACCCGGTTCGTCCAGATCCTGCGCGACCAGGACGAGCGGTACCTGACGTGGGCGCCGCCAGCCGCCTTCTTCGAGAAGGGGTACCTGTTCGCCCAGCGACCGCAGGACTGGCCGGCCCTCGCGATGGAGCGCGGCACCCTGTTCGGGATCCCCGACGCGCTCGGGTACAACCCGGTCCAGATGCTGCGGTACTGGACCTACATCCGGGCCACGAACGCCCTGGACGTCTTCTACAACGCGTCGGTGATCTCCCGTCCGTCGCTCGAGGACGTGCGCCTGCTGGGGATCCGATACCTGGTCGTGCCCCAGGGCACCGCCGACCGCACCCTGCCGGGCCGGGTCGTCGCGCGCGCCGACGACTACGAGCTGATCGAGGTGTACGGCTGGGAGCCGCGCGCGTCGGTGGTCACGGACTGGACGGTCGCCGACCACCCGGTGGACGTGCTCCGCGCGGTGCTCGCGCCGGGGTTCGATCCGGGGAGGGTCGCCGTCCTCGAGTCCGACCCCGGCATCGCCCCCGCGCCGGGCGGCGCGTCGTCCACCGGACGCGTGATCGCGTCGACGCCCGAGGACGTGCGGATCGCGGTCGACGCCGCCGCGCCGTCGGTCCTCGTGGTGCGCACGACGTACGACCCGGGGTGGACCGCCACGGTGGATGGACGCCCGGCGCCCGTGATCGCGACCGACCACCTGATCCAGGGGGTGCCGGTCCCGGCCGGGTCGCACGAGATCCGGCTGACCTACCGTGACGCGGACCTCGACCGCGGGCTGGCGGCCGGGTCGATGGTCTGGCTCATGCTCGTGGGCGCGATCGGCATCGCGTGGGTGCTCGAGCGACGCCGGGCGCCGACGGCCCCCGCACCGCCGCCGGCGCCCTCCGGCTAGGCGTCCTCCGTGCCCGCCGCCGAGGCCCGCCGGCGGAGCTCCGCCTCGATGAACCGGTCGAGGTCGCCGTCGAGCACGCGCTGCGGGTCGCCGACCTCCTCCTCGGTGCGGTGGTCCTTGACCATCTGGTACGGCGCCAGCACGTACGAGCGGATCTGCGAGCCGAAGTCCACCGCCTTGCGCTCGCCGCGGATCGAGGCCATCTGCTCCTCGCGCTCCCGGCGCTGCAGCTCGGCCAGGCGGGCCTTCAGGATCGCCATCGCGACCGCCCGGTTCTGCATCTGCGAGCGCTCGTTCTGACACGCCACGACGATCCCGGTCGGCAGGTGCGTGATCCGGACCGCCGAATCGGTCGTGTTCACCGACTGGCCGCCCGGACCCGACGAGCGGTAGACGTCGATCCGGAGATCGCCCTCGTCGACCGGGACGTCGTCGGCCTCGGTCTCGTCGAGCGCGGGGATCACGTCGAGCGAGGCGAACGACGTGTGGCGCCGCTTCTGCGAGTCGAACGGGCTGATCCGCACGAGGCGGTGGACGCCCCGCTCCGCCGAGAGCAGGCCGTAGGCGTTCGGCCCGTGCACCTGGAACGTCGCCGACTTGATCCCGGCCTCCTCGCCGTAATGGATCTCGTCGACCTCCGCCTTGAACCCCTCGTTCTCCGCCCACCGCGTGTACATGCGCAGCAGCATGTCGGCCCAGTCCTGCGACTCCGTCCCCCCCGCCCCGGCGTTGATCGTCGCGATCGCGTCGTTCGCGTCGTACTCGCCGGACAGCAGGGCCGCGAGCTCGACCTTCTCGAGCTCCTGGGCGAGCGCATCGACCGACCCGGTCAGCTCGCGCTCGAGGTCGGGGTCCGAGCCCTCCTCGGCCAGCAGCTCGTCGAGCGCCTTGACATCGTCCGCCTTGCGCTGCAACGACTCCCAACGGTCGACGTCGGCCTTCAGCCGGGCGAGCGTGGTGGTCAGCCGCTGGCCGCGAGCCGGGTCGTCCCACAGCGCCGGATCCGAGGCCTCCAGCTCGAGCTCGGCCGTCCGGGCGCGCTTGCCGTCGACGTCAAAGGAACTCCTTCGCGGCGGAGACGCGCTGCGCGAGCTCGTCGATCCGTTCGGTGTGGTCGCTCATGCCGCGAGTGTATCCACCCATGCCCGCCGGTCACGGGTCGCCGACGCGGACGAGCCCCGGGCGGCCGAACCCATGGCGTGTCGGACGTCACCGCGCGCCGGTCCGCCCCGGCACCGACCGACGACCCTGCCGCGCCTACCGTCCGATCCAGACGCGCCGATGACGCGACGGAGCGAAGGGAGGCGCCATGAGCGCGCAGGGAACCCTCACCGCCGGGAGGACCGGACACGTCCCGATGTGGCCCATCGTGGTCGCGATCCTCGGGGTGACCGCGGGGATCGTCGGCCTCACGATCGGCCTCACGCTCCCCAGGGACGCGACCTCCGACGTCGTGGCCACGGTCGCCGCGACCGAGGTCGCCGCGAACTCGAGCGCGGCCGTCCGCGAGGCCGGCGTCTACGCGACCACGCGGCCGGCCACCGTGTTCCCCGGGGCGCTCGAGACGGCCGGCGTCGTGATCCCGCAGCTGGACCCGGCCGCCTTCGCGAGCGACCAGGCCGCGAAGGTGCGAGCCCGGTACGGAGCGATGGCCGGCTTCGGCAGCACGGGCGCGCAGGAACCCATCGTGATCGGCGGCTTCGTCTGCCACCAGTGCCGATGACGAGCCGCGGGCCCGGGACGGGCGGCCGGCGCAGCCGGCCGCCCTTCGCGTACGTGGGTCCTCGGGGGATCCGGTGTCGCGCGGCCTTCGACGGGGTCCACGAACGTGACGGACATCACCCGCGCTCGGTGGCGGGGGCCACCGAGCCGTGCGCCGCATGGCCCTACGGTTCGCACGTGAGGTCGCGACGGAGCGGCCGAGGGGACACGAGGAGGCGGAGATGAGCGCCAAGGCCGGAACCTTCGAGCAGGTGCAGACCGGGACCAACTGGACGGGCGGATGGATCGCGGCGGCCCTCCTGGCCGTCGTCATCGCGGTGACGATGTTCGCGATGAGCCGTTCGGACGGCCCGGCGGAGCCGGTCTCGAACACGGCTCGCTACGAGGTCACCGACCAGCTCTCGGGCGGGCCCTCGAGGATCACCACGGGCGGCGCCCCCGCCGCCCCCACGCAGACCGGGATCCGGATCGGAGACACGATCTGCCACCAGTGCCGATAGCAGGTACCCCCCTCTCTCGGCAGCCGAAGGGCCGGCCCACGGGCCGGCCCTTCGTCATGGGATGGGTCGGTCGTGGGTGGCCGTGCGGGCGCGCGACGGAGGGCGAGTGCCTCAGGCGACCGGCGCGACCGCGCCGTGGCACTTCTTGTACTTCTTGCCCGAGCCGCAGGGACAGGGCGCGTTCCGCGGCACCTTGTCGCTGAACGCCTGCTGCGGGTTACCGGTCTGCGCCGGCGCGGCCTGTCCCCCGCCCTGCTCGACCGCGGCCCGGTTGTCGGAGACCCGCTGCGGCCGGGCCTGCTGGGCCTCGGGCCGCACGAACTCGACGCGGTAGATGTAGCGCACGAAGTCGGCCCGGATCGAGTCCGTCAGCTCGGTGAACATGTCGAACGCCTCGCGCTGGTACTCGCTGAGCGGATCGCGCTGCGCGTAGGAGCGGAGGTGGATCCCCTCCTGGAGGTAGTCCATCTCGTAGAGGTGCTCGCGCCACTTCGTGTCGGTGATGTTCAGCAGGACGACGCGCTCCAGGTCGCGCATGACCGGCGGCGTGACCGCCGCCTCCTTCGCCTCGTACGCCTCCAGCGCCTCCTCGACGAACCGGGCCTGGAGCAGCGCCAGGTCGTGCTCCCCCGCGATGTCGGCCGCCGTCGTCTTCGCCGGGAAGATCTCGTTCAGGCCGACGAGCAACGCGTCGAGATCCCAGTCCTCGGGGAAGACATCGGCGGGGCAGTAGGTGGCGACGGTCTCGTTCACGACGTCCTCGACGAACCCGAGCGCCTGCTCCTTCAGGTCCGCCCCCTCGAGGATCTTCTTGCGCTCGCCGTAGATCGCCTCGCGCTGGGCGTTCATCACGTCGTCGTACTTCAGGACGTTCTTGCGGCGCTCGTAGTTCAGCTCCTCGATCTGCTTCTGCGCGTTCTCGACCGCGCGCGTGACCATCTTGGCCTGGATCGGCTCGTCGTCGGGCCACTTCAGGCGCTCCATGATCGACGCGACCCGATCCGAGGCGAACAGGCGCATCAGGTCGTCGCCGAGCGAGAGGTAGAAGCGCGACAGGCCCGGGTCACCCTGGCGCCCGGAACGGCCCCGGAGCTGGTTGTCGATGCGCCGGGACTCGTGCCGCTCGGTGCCGAGGACGTACAGGCCGCCCAGCTCGACCACCTCGTCGTGCTCGGCGTCGGTCTGTGCCTGGAACCGCGCGAGGATCGGCTCGTACTCCGCCTCGTACGCCGCCCGCTCCTCCTCGTCCATCTCGAAGAGGAGGTAGCGGTCGTTGTCCCACTCGCGCGCCGCCATCTCCTGGCGGGCCAGGTACTCCGGGTTCCCGCCGAGCAGGATGTCGACGCCGCGTCCGGCCATGTTCGTCGCCACCGTGACCGACCCCTTCCGGCCCGCCTGCGCGACGATCACCGCTTCCTTCTCGTGGTTCTTCGCGTTCAGCACGTTGTGCTGGACGCCGCGCCGGTTCAGCTTGCCCGACAGGAGCTCCGACTTCTCGATCGAGACCGTGCCCACCAGGATCGGCTGGCCGAGCGCGTTCCGCTCGATGATGTCCTCGACGACCGCGTCCCACTTCGCGTCCTCGCCCTTGTAGATCAGGTCCTGCTGGTCGTCGCGGACCATCGGGCGGTTCGTGGGGATCTCGAGGACGCCGATGTCGTACGTCGCTTCGAACTCCGTCAGCTGCGTCTTCGCGGTCCCGGTCATGCCCGCGAGCTTGTCGTACATCTTGAAGTAGTTCTGGATCGTGATCGTGGCGAGCGTCTGGTTCTCCTCCTTGATCCGGACGCCCTCCTTGGCCTCGATCGCCTGGTGCAGGCCCTCCGAGTACCGTCGGCCCTCCAGCACGCGGCCCGTGAACTCGTCGACGATCTTGACCTCGCCGTGCTGCACGACGTACTCGACGTCCCGCTTGTACAGCTCCTTGGCCCGCAGCGCGTTCTGCAGGTGATGGACCAGGGGGGTGTTCACGTGCTCATAGAGGTTCTCGATGCCGAGGCGGGCCTCGACCTTCGCCACGCCGGACTCCGTGACGGCGACCTGGTGCTTGGACTCGTCGACCTCGTAGTCCTCGTCGCGCTTCAGGCCCGGGGCGATCCGCGCGAACGTCTGGTACCACTTCGCGCTGTCGGCCACCATCCCGCTGATGATCAGCGGGGTGCGCGCCTCGTCGATCAGGATCGAGTCCACCTCGTCGACGATCGCGTAGTGATGCCCGCGCTGGACCATGTCCTCCTTGCGCATCGCCATGTTGTCGCGCAGGTAGTCGAAGCCGAACTCGTTGTTCGTGCCGTAGGTGACGTCGGAGGCGTACTGGGGGCGGCGCTCCGCCGGCGACATCGAGGCCTGGATCAGGCCGACGGAGACGCCCAGCGCCCGGTAGATCGGCCCCATCCACTCCGAGTCGCGCTTGGCCAGGTAGTCGTTCACGGTGACGATGTGGACGCCGTCGCCCCCGAGCGAGTTCAGGTAGGCCGGCATCGTCGCGACGAGCGTCTTGCCCTCGCCGGTCTTCATCTCGGCGATGTTGCCCTGGTGCAGGGCCGCGGCCCCCATCACCTGGACGTCGAAGTGCCGCTTGCCGGTCGAGCGGATCGAGGCCTCGCGGACGGCCGCGAAGGCCTCCGGGAGCAGGTCGTCGAGCGACTCGCCGTTGCCCGCACGCTCGCGGAACTCGAGGGTCTTGGCCTTCAGCTCATCGTCCGTGAGGTCCTCGAACTCGGGCTCGTACGTGAGCACGACCTGCGCGATCGAGTCGAGGTTCTTGACCTTCCGGCCTTCGCCGAGGTTCGCGATCTTGTCGAGGACGGGCAAACGGCTTCCTTCCCGGGGTCGTTGGGTCCTTCGATTCTATCGGCCGCCGGGTTCACGCCCCGGATGCGACCCGGCCGGGCACCCCGGGATCCCGCATGCGCAGCACGATCAGGAGGACCACGGCGACCACCGCGGCGAGGCCGATCCCGAGCGGCCCGAACCCGTAGGCCTCGAGGACCAAGCCTCCGGCCAATCCCGCGACCGCCGAGCAGAGGCTCACCAGCAGGTCGGTGAACCCGAGGGCGCCGGCCCGCTCGTCCGGCTGCGTCGCGTCGCTGATCACGGCCGTCGCCCCGAGGAAGGTCGCGGACCAGCCGATCCCGATCGCGAACAGGCCCAGGCCGATGATCCACGCCGATGCTTCCGTCGCCGTGATCATCGCTCCGGTGATGCTCACGACGCATCCCCACACCAACCCGCTCCGATGCCCCGTCCGGTCCATCCAGCGACCGATCAGGGGGGCGAACGCGAACATCCCGGCGACGTGCACGCTGATCACGACCGAGATCGCCGTGCCGCCGTGGTGGAGGGCGTGCAGGGCGGTCGGAGTCACACCCATGATCCCCACCATCACGACCTGTCCGACGGCGGCCGCGAGCACGGCGATCCGGAACGCCGGGACCCGGAGCAGCTCGCGCGGCGGTCGCCCGCCGGCGGGAGCCCCCGTCTCCACCACGGCCAGGTCCCTCGGGTCGGGCCGGACGCCGAGGACCGCGACGATCGCGCCGATCGCCCCCACGGGCACGACGATCCACGGCAGGACCCACGGGTCGAGGCCGCGCGCCTCCGCGACGTCCTGCAGGAGGGCGACCAAGAGCGGGCCGCCGATCGCGCCGATCGTCCCGATCGCCAGGAGCCAGCCGATCGCCCGACCACGCTCTTGCGGCGGGTACATGTCCGCCACCGCAGCCCGGCCGAGGTTCGCCCCGCCCGAGGCGAGGCCGAACGGGATCGCGCACGCGAGCAGCAGCGCGAAGGAGTCCGCGACGATCGCGAGGGCCGACCCGACGCCGGCGACCGCGCTCAACGCGTAGGCGAGCAGGAGCCCCGGCCGACGACCGACCCGGTCCATCCATCGCCCGATCGCGATCGCGCCGACGGCGGCCGCGCAGAAGTACACGGCCCACAGCAGGCCGGTGGCCCCGTCGTTGCCGGTCATCTCGCTCGCCGCCACCGCGCCGATCACCAACAGCGGTGGGAAGCTCAGCTGGATCGCGCCCTGCGCCACGACCAGGCGGTGGGTGTTCCGTCGGACGAGCCGCTCCCGATCCCCGATCGCCGGAGCCTGCTCCACGCCGGATCTCCTCAGATCGACTCGGTGAGCGCACCGAGCCGCTCGATCAGCTCGGCGTTGGCCCCGTAGTCGACGGGACACGCGATCACCGACACGACGTCGTCGTCGAGGGCCTTCCGCAGCGTGGGCAGCAGCTCGCCGGCCGCACCGATCGCGTACCCCCGCGCGCCGAAGCTCTCGGCGAGCCGGACGAAGTCGGGGTTCCCGAACGACACCGCGGATCGGCGCGAGAAGTGGATGTCCTGCTTCCACCCGATCAGGCCGTACCCGCCGTCGACCCACACCAGGACGACGAACGGCACGCGCTCGCGGACGGCGGTCTCCAGCTCGGCCACGCTCATCAGGAAGGCGCCGTCCCCGATCGCCGCCAGGACCCTCCGCTCGGGATGCACGAGCTTGGCCGCGAACGCCCCGGGCAGCGAGAACGCCATCGTGGCGAGGCCGTTGGAGATCAGGCAGGTGTTCGGGCGATACGTCGGATACAGGCGCGCCATCCACATCTTCGCCGCCCCCGTGTCGCACAGGACGATGTCGTCCTGGCCCATCGCCGCGCGGATGTCCGCGACGATCCGGGGCGGCCGCAGCGGGAAGCGGTCGTCGCCGGCGCCCCGCTCGAGCTCCTCGCCCACCAACCCGCGGACGGGCGGGGACCACCCGCGCACCGCGTGGACGTCCGAGGCGGAGGCGATCGCGTCGAGCGCCTCCCCGATGCTGCCCTGGAGGCCGACCGCCAGGGTGTAGTTCGCGTCGACCTCGGCGATCGTGCGGTGGACGTGCACGATCCGCTTGTCGCGGTTCGGGTTCCACCGTGCCGGCGAGTACTCGACCAGGTCGTACCCGACGGCCACCACCACGTCGGCGCGGTCGAAGCCGAAGTTCGCGTAGTCCTTGACCATGAAGCCGATCGTCCCCAGGGCGTTCGGGTGGTCGTCGGGGAACACCCCCTTGCCCAGGAACGTCGTGGCGACCGGGACGTTCAGCTGCTCGGAGAACCGGACCAGGGCCGAGCCGGCATCGTCGCGGGCCACCCCGGGGCCCGCGAGGACGACGGGATGCTCGGCTCCCTCCAGCACCTCCACCGCCCGCATCACCTGCTCGTCGGCGGGCGCCGGGTCGCGCGGCACGTTGACGGGGAGCGGCGACCCGTCGGCGGTGCGCTCGGCGACGTCTTCCGGGACCACCAGGAACGTCGCCCCCGGCCGCTCGGTCTGGGCCTGCTTGAACGCCTTGCGGACCATCTCGGGCGCCGCCTCCGGCACGGTCAGCATCCCGCCCCACTTCGTCACGGGGTGATAGAGGCCCACGATGTCGACGAACTGGTGCGACTCCTTGTAGATCCGGTTCAGCCCCCCCTGCGCGGTGATCGCGACGAGCGGGTGGGAGTCGAGCTGCGCGTTCGCGATCCCGAGCATCAGGTTGATCGCGCCCGGGCCGAGCGTCGCCAGGCACACGCCGGCCTTGCCGGTGACCGCCCCGTACGTGTCTGCCATGAAGGCGGCGCCGCGCTCGTCGCGCGTGGTCACGAACCGGATCGTCGAGTCCGCCAGGGCGTCGATCACGTGGAGGTTCTCCTCGCCGGGCAGCCCGAACACGTACTCCACGCCCTCGTTCTCGAGGCACTCGACGATCAGCCGCGCGACGGTGCGCGGGCGAGGCGTCTCGGTCATCCCGCCAGGCTAGACGACCTGGCGCGTGAGCTGCGCGTGCCCCACGTGCTCCCGCAGGTGCGCCAGCGCGTGGATCAGGGCCCAGGCCGCGGCCACGGGCTCATCGGCCAGCGCTCCGGGGCGCCACGGGGCGAGCCCCGTCCGGGCCGGATCGAAGGGCTGCTCCGTCGCGAGGAGCGTCCGGCACTCGGCGGCGAGCGCGTCGACGTCGCGGAGGAACCCCTCGGGATCATCGACCACGACCGCGAACTCCGCGGGGCGGTCGCGTGGCGGGAGCGGCTGGCCGAGTGCCAGGCACAGCCAGGCCCGGGTGCTGTGGAGGGCGTGCGTCGCCAGGACGGCGAGCCCGTTCGTATCGTCGCCGGCCGGGCGGCGGTTCAGCTGCTCGGCGGTGCACCCCTCGACCGCCGCGCGGAGCTGCTCGAGGGAGTCGTCCAGGATCTCGCGGGCCGCCTCGACCGTGGGATCCGGCACGTCAGCTGATCTCGATCATCTTCTCGCGCACGGCGTACACGACCGCCTCCATGCGCGAGTGCAGGTGGAGCTTCTCCAGGATGTTGCGGATGTGGTTCTTCACCGTGTTCTCCGAGATGAAGAGCTCCTTCGCGATGTCCCGGTTGTTGAGCCCCTGGGCCACGAGCCGAAGGACCTCCATCTCCCGGTCGGTGAGCCGCGGCGCCGGCATCTGCGGACGCTCGTCCGTGGCCTTCGACATCGCCGCGAACTCCGTGAGCAGCTTCGACGCCATCGAGGGCGAGATCCTCGACTGGCCCGCCCACACGGACCGGATCGCGTCCGCGACCTCCTCGATCGGGATCTCCTTCAGCAGGTAGCCGGACGCGCCCGCCTTGATCGCGTCGTACAGGTCGGCCTCCTCGTCGCTGATCGTGAGCATCAGGATCTTCACGTGGGGCAGGAGGTCCTTGATCTCGCCGGCGGCCTCGATCCCCGAGCGTTTCGGCATGCGGACGTCCATCAGGACGACGTCGGGCATCAGCTCGGTCACCTTCTCGACGGCTTCGGCCCCGTCGGACGCCTCGCCGACGAGCTCCAGGTCGGGCTCGTTCTGCAGGACCATCTCCAGGCCCCGGCGGAACAGGGCGTGGTCGTCGACGACCATCACGCGCAGCCGGTCGGCCGCAGATGGGTCGTCGTCGGGTGCAGGCATGTCGTCGTTCTCCAAGCGGCTCACGCGATCACTCCCCGGTCGGGCGACGGAACTACTCCTCGGCGGTATCGGCAGGACCGGGGGTCCGACTTGCGGAGTCTAGAGGATTCTTCTTGCCCGACCTGCGGAACCGCCGGAACAGGCGCGAGCGCCGCTTCCCGTGGTGATCGCGGAGCTGTCGCTCCAGGCGGTCGGTCAGCCGGTCGAGGGCCGTCTGCACGTCCTCGGCTTCGGCGTGCGCCCGGAAGGACTTCCGCGGGGTGTGCATCGCGGCCTCGACCCGTTTCGTCCCGTCGAGCGTGGGATGGCTCTCGGAGATGAACTCCAGGTCGATGCGGATGACGCGCGGATCCATCCGCTCGAGGCGCGCGAGCTTGTGCCGCGCCGTCTCCTTGAGCTCGTCGTCCACCGTCACGCCTCGGCCGGTGAACGTCAGCTCCACGCGCTCGACCTCCTTCGCCTGCGGTGATGGACTCCCGCCCGGCTGACCTGGTCTTTGCCCCCACACTCGCCTGCAGAGGGGATCGCCGGCCCGAGGGCCGGCTTAGCGCCTTCTCCCGGTCTCCCGGGGCAGGACTTACATCTAAACCGCGCCATGCTCGACGACCAACGGTCGCCTTACGTGGGTCGCTTCGCCCGCGGCTGGCGTCGACTACCGGGGAGGATCCCCGGGCAACCACAGACCCGGACGAGAGCCCGGCCGAGTATATGCACGCCCCGCCTCCCGGAAGCGAGCCCCCGACCGTGCCGCCGCCACGCCCCGCGGCCGCAGCGACCGCGCGGCGGTGGCCAGCACCACGGTGGTCGCCCCGCCCTCCCGCAGGGCCCGCGCGCAGTCGCCCGCCGTGGCACCGGTCGTGAGGACGTCGTCGACCAGCAGCACCCGGGGCGGAACCTCGCGCCCGAGCGGGGCGAAGACGCCTCGCATCGCGTCCCGCCGTTCCGGGCCGCTCCGCCGCGCCTGCGAGCCCGCGACCGGACCCCGGCGACAGAGCCGGACCACCGGGCGGTCGAGACGACGGCCGACCGCGAGCGCCAGGGCACGCGCCTGGTCGTAGCCGCGCTCCCCCAGTCGCCGTCGGGCGAGGGGCACCCAGGTCACGGCGTCGACCGCCGGCAGCTCGATCGTCACCACCGCGTCCGCGAGCGCCGCGGCGACGCTCCGCCACCCCGAGAACTTCAGGCGGTGGATCGCGTCCTTCGCGGGCCCGGCGAACCGGAAGGGCGCGCGGGCGAGATCGATCGTGGACGGCGGACAGTCCACGCACGACGGGAGGTCCGCGCCCGGCGCCCCGCACCGCCTGCACCACGGCGGTGTCGTCGCCTCGAGCGCCCGACGGCATCCCGAACAGAACGGCCAGGGCCCGCGGCCGCAGCCGGCGCACCGCGGTGGGAAGACGACCTGGAGCGCCCGATCGAGCACCCGGCGACGCTACGCCGGGCCGCCGACACTACGGCAGGGGGATCTCCACGGGGGCGGGGCCGCCGCGCACGTCGATGGTGACCGCGCCCTGGCTCTTCAGCAGCGGATAGGCGGTGACGCTCCCGCGGCCCTGCGCCTCGTCGAAGGCGCTCTCGAGGACCGGCACGCGCGCCCCGTCGGCGAACAGGCGGACGTCGACCGGCTCGGTCGCGGCGTACCGCAGCGTCGACGAGTCCCCGGCGCATTCCAGGAGCTCGAGCCGGGCCTTCGTCCCGCCCTGGACCTGCACGGTCTCGTTGACGGGGATCTGGCCCCGGCGGACGGTCGCGCGCGGCCACGGGACGGAGAACCGCTGGCCGGGACGCACGGTGGTCGGGGAGCCGTCGATCGCGACCTCGCACTCGAGCGTGTACCAACCCGCGGTCAGCTCGGTGAGCGCGAACTCGAACGGCACGAACGTGTCCAGGTTCGGTGCCACGTCGAGGGTGACGGGCTCCACGTCGATCGGCCGTCCGGCCGATCCGGCGACCTCCCGCACCCGCGCCACCGCGATCCGGACCTGGTGCGGATCCCCGTCGGCGGCGCGCAGCACGAACGCGCCCTTCACCGACGCCGGGAAGCGCTCGAAGTGCGCCCGGAACGAGACCAGGTCCTGGACGTTCACGTGCCTTGCTGCCACGAGTGGAGGTACGCGTCCTGCTCTTCGGTGAGGCGATCGATCTCGACCCCCATCGCCTGGAGCTTGAGGCTCGCGACCTCCTTGTCGATGTCCGCCGGCACGGGATAGACCTCCGCGCGCAGCTCCGCGTGATGCTTGACGACCCACTCGACCGCCAGCGCCTGGTTCGCGAACGACATGTCCATCACGGCGGCCGGATGGCCCTCGGCGGCGGCGAGGTTCACCAGCCGGCCCTCGCCGAGCAGGTGCAGCCGCCGGCCGTCCGCGAGCGTGAACTCGTCGACGAACTCGCGGATCCGCCGCGTCTTGACGGCGAGCGCCGAGAGCGCCGGCTTGTCGATCTCGACGTCGAAGTGACCCGAGTTCGCGAGGATCGCCCCGTCCTTCATCCGCTCGAGGTGTTCCGAGCGGATCACGCTCGTGTCTCCGGTCACGGTGACGAACACGTCGCCGATCGCCGCGGCATCGAGGAGCGGCATCACGCGGTAGCCCTCCATCAGCGCCTCGAGCGCGGCCGTGGGATCCACCTCCGTGATCACGACGTGCGCGCCCATCCCGCGTGCCCGGGACGCGACGCCCCGCCCGCACATCCCGTAGCCGCACACCACGATGGTCCGCCCGGCCAGCAGCCGGTTCGTCGCGCGCATGATCGCGTCGACCGTCGACTGCCCGGTCCCGAACCGGTTGTCGAACAGGTGCTTCGTGTCCGCGTCGTTGACGGAGACGATCGGGTACTTGAGCGCCCCGTCGGCGGCCATCGCGCGCAGCCGGATCACGCCCGTGGTCGTCTCCTCGGTGCCACCCAGGATCTCGCCGAGCTGATCGGCGCGGTGCTGGTGGAGCTCGCTGACCATGTCGGCCCCGTCGTCCATCGTGATCTGCGGGCGCTGGTCGAGCACGGCGTTGATATGGCGGAAGAAGGTCTCGGTGTCCTCCCCCTTGACCGCGAACGTCCGGATCCCGCTCTGCTCGCACAGCGCCGCCGCGACGTCGTCCTGCGTGGACAGCGGGTTCGAGGCACAGAGCGAGACGTCGGCCCCGCCCGCCGCGAGCGTCTCCATCAGGTTGGCGGTCTCGGTCGTCACGTGCAGGCACGCGGCGATCCCCACCCCCTCGAGCGGCCGCTCCTTCTCGAACCGTTCGCGGATCAGGGCGAGCACCGGCATCTCGCCGGCGGCCCACTCGATGCGCTCGCGCCCCGTGGGCGCGAGCGCCAGGTCTCTCACGTCACATTCCATCTCAGGAACCTCCTCCCGCGATGTGCGGGAGGAGGTCCACCAGGAACCGTCCCACCGCCGGCGCGGTCTCGTTGCCCACGCGCACGACCTCGTCGTGCTCGACGTGCTCGCCGAGGGCGTTCGTCACCATGGTCAGGCCGAGCACCCGCATCTCCAGCGCCCGCGCCGGCATGACCTCCGGCACGGTCGACATCCCGACGACCGTGGCGCCGGCGAGCGCCAGCAGACGGAGCTCGGTCGGGGTCTCGAACGCCGGGCCGGCCATCGCCGCGTACACGCCCGCCTCGATCCGCAGCCCCAACGCGCGTCCGCGCTCGAGCGCCAGGGACGCCAGGTCCGCATCGTAGGCGTCCCGCATCCCGACGAACGCCGGCATCCCGTCGGGGTACCGCCACCCGCGCAGCGGCGCCGCGCCCATCAGGTTCAGGTGGTCGGTGAGCACCACGACGGTCCCGGCGGGAAGATCCGGGTGGAGCCCGCCCGCCGCGGCCGTCACCACCAGGGTCCGCGCGCCGAGGGCATGCGCAAGCCGCGGGAGGAGCGCGGGGGCGTCCATCCCGTAACCCTCGTAGAAGTGGACCCGCCCGGAGTACGTCGCGACCGGGACCCCGGCGAGGCGCCCCAACGTGAGCGTCCCGGCATGACCGGGGACGCCGGGCGGCGGGAACCCCGGAAGATCGGTGAACGCGAACGTCGCCTCGGGGACGAGCGCCTCCCCGAGGGCGGGACCCAGGCCCGACCCCAGGATCAGCGCGACCGAGGGCTCGAGCGCCGTGCGCGTGCGCACCAGCGCGGCCCCCTGCTCCGCGAGATCGTCACCCGGTCCCGGCAGCCCCGCCGAGGTCACCCGGCGCCACCCGCCAGCGCGGCCTTCAGGCGCTCGATCACCTCGACGGGCGTCGGATCGATGGCGTGCGCCAACGCCACGTAGACGCTCGTCAGGTCTCCCACGGCGATCAGGGACATCAGCTGCGCCAACGGCGACGCGCCCTCCCCCCAGACCTCGTCGGTGAGCGCGCCGGCGCCCCGCGCGACGTCGAGGGAGAGCGGGAACCGCGGCGGGAGCTCCGGATCCTCGTCCGCGTGGCGCAGCGCGATCACGAACGACCGGTCGCCGTTCCGGTCGGCCCAACCCACCAGCTCGTTGTGGTCGAGCTCCGACATCGACGACCACCATGCCGGGATCTTGGCGTTCTCGTTCAGCTGCGTCTTCCAGCGCATCGCGGCGACGGCGCCGATGCCGTCGGCACCCCAGATCACCGGCGTCCGATCCGCGATCCGCGTCGCGAGCCCCTTCGCCGGGTTCCGCTCCGTGGGCACGCCCGGGGCGGACCCGGCCATCACGTCGGCGACCCGGTCGATCGCCTCGCTCACATCGTCCTCGAGCCTGGGAAGGAGCCCCGTCGACGCGAGCGCGCCGAGCGACGCGAACCCCAGGTGCCCCAGGGCCGCCCGCGGCTGCGCGCCGCCGGGGACGGGCACGACCGGGATCCCGGCGGTGCTCGCCTCGTCCGCGATCGTGCCGCCCGACGTGATCACCAGCACGCGGCATCCGCGGACGACGGCTTCCCGGAAGCTCGCGAGGGTCTCGGCCGTGTTGCCCGAGTAGGAGGAGCACACCACGAGCGTGTGCGGGCCCGCGTACTCGGGCAGGACCGGCGATCGGTTGACCTCGACCGGAACGCCGAGGCGGCCCCGGAAGACGGACCGGACGACGTCCCCGGCGACGGCCGACCCCCCCATGCCGCAGAACAGCACCGCCGTCGCCCCGTCGGCCGTCGGAAGGTCGCCGATCGCACGCGACGCGTCGAACGCGGCCCGGCAGTCGCGCGGGAGCCCGAGCACCGCCCCGAGCATGTCCTGCGGGTCGCCCGACCGTAGGGCCTCGACATCGTCGAGGTTCGTCACCGGCGCCCGCCCGCGGGCTTCTCGGCCTCGTCGATCAACATCACGGGGATGTCGTCGCGGACCGGATACCGGTACCCGCACGTCCGGCAGACGATGACCTGTTCGGCCTCGTGGTAGTCGATCTCGCCCCGGTCGTTCGGGCAGACGAGGATCTCGAGCAGCTGCGGGTCGAGCGTCACGTGTCGTCTCCTCCCTCGGGACCGCGGATCAGCCGGAGCAGCGTCGAGGTCCGTTCCTCGAGGAGCTCGGCGGTCCGAGCCTCGACGTTCAGGCGCAGCAGCGGCTCCGTGTTGGACGGACGCACGTTGCACCACCAGTCGTCGAACTCTACCGTCAGCCCGTCGAGCCGATCCTGACGTCCCTCGGCGAGCGCGGTGGCGATCTCCTCGATCTTGGCCCGCGGATCCTCGACCGTGGAGTTGATCTCCCCCGAGTCGAAGTAGCGGCGGAACGGGCGCAGCAGCTCGGACAACGACACGCCGGCACCGGAGAGCTCCCCCAGCACGACGACGGCCGCGATCAGCCCCGAGTCCGCCCGGTAGTTCTCGCGGAAGTAGTAGTGGCCCGAGTGCTCGCCGCCGAAGATCGCGCCCGTCTCCGCCATCACGTCCTTGATGAAGGAGTGGCCGACGCGGGTCCGGAAGGGGACGCCGCCTTCCTCGCGGATCACCTCGGGGACCACCCAGGAGCAGATGAGGTTGTACAGGATCGTCGCGCCCGGCTCCCGCCGGAGCATCGCGCGCGCCACGAGCGCGGTGACGAGCGAGCCGCTCACGTCCTCCGCGCGCTCGTCCACCAGGAACACGCGATCCGCGTCGCCGTCGAAGGCGAGGCCGATGTCGGCGCCCTGCTCGGTCACCGCCGCCCGCAGGAACCGCTGGTTCTCCGGATCGATCGGATCCGCGGGATGGTTGGGGAAGGTCCCGTCGAGCTCGGGGAACAGGTACGTGACCGTCACGGGAAGGCGTTCGAGGACCGCCGGCGCGACCAGCCCGCCCATCCCGTTGGCGGTGTCGACCGCGAGGCGGAGCGGGCGGATCGCGTCGACGTCGACGAACCCCAGCACGTGCTCCACGTAACGGTCGAGCAGGTCGCGCCGTTCCACGGATCCCCGATCGGGGACCGGCGGCGGCTCCGGCGCCTCGACCGCGGCCCGGATCTCGCGCAGCCCCGTGTCCTGTCCGACCGGCTTCGCGCCGGCCAGACAGAACTTCAGGCCGTTGTACTCCTTGGGGTTGTGGCTCGCGGTGATCATGACCCCGGGCAGCCCGAGCGAGCCGGAGGCGAAGTAGAGGAGGTCGGTCGAGGCGAGTCCGAGGTCCACCACGTTCGCGCCGCGGCCGGTGGCGCCGTCGGCGAACGCCGACGCGAACCCGTCCGAGGAGAGCCGGCTATCCCGCCCGATCAGGATCGACGGGGCGGCGGACCAGTCGGCGAACGCCTGCCCGATCCGGCGGACGAGGTCCTCGTCCAGGTCGGCCGGGACGACCCCGCGGATGTCGTACGCCTTGAAGACGCGATCGAGATCCGACGAGGTCCGCACGACCGCATCCTACGAAGGTGCCGCGCGCGGCGTCAGGGCGGGGGTGGGACGACGATCCGGCTACTTCTGGACCACGAGCCCGATGACGGAGTTGAGCGGGACCTGCTCGCCGTCGCGGTACCACCACTTGGCCTCGCAGAGGTGGCACGTCGTGAAGGCGAGGTCGCGCCCGCTCACCGCCATCGTGATGGTGATCAGGTCGCCGGATCGGCAGTGAGGGCAGCTTCCGTTGGTGTCTGACATCGTGCCATCAGGGTGCCCGAAGCTCGCGACCCGGGCCATAGCACGTCGCGGCCGAATCTCCTGGGCACTCCGAGCGGCGCCTCGCATGGGCCGCGACCACCCGCAGGCATCCCCCGGGGTCCGCGGGCCTCCGTCGAACGACGGAGGGACGTTCGGACCTCAGCCGGTGAGGGCCGGCGCCGGGTTCCGCAGGTCGCGCACGGTCCAACCGACCGGCGCGGACATGCGGGCGACGTGCTCCTCGCACAGATCCAGCAGGTTCGGATCGGGTTCGGCGAACAGATCGGCCACGAGGACCTCTCGCTCGTCGTACCGGAGGGAGACCGTGACCGACGGGGCGCTCCCGCATCGCATCTTCGCGCACCTGCGCACGCGCGCACGCTAGATCACACGGATGTGATCCGCAAGCATCCGGGGACCCGGATCGGTCAGACCACGAAGACCCGCGTCCCGATCGGGACCTGCGGGTACAGCGCCTCGACGTCGGACATGTACATCCGGATGCAGCCGTGGGACGCGTCGGTCCCGATCGAGTTCACGTCGTAGGTCCCGTGGATGCGGATCCCGGGCGCGTCCAGGTACAGGGCGCGCGTCCCGAGCGGGTTGCCCGGGCCGGGCGGGATCGACATCGGGAGGTCCGCACCCCAGGTGTCCGGCGCGGGGTTGTACCAGGTGGGGTTCTCCGCCTTGTTGACGATCGTCCACTGGCCCGAGGGGGTCACGTATCCGGCGGCCGCCGTCGCGACCGGGTAGTGATGCACGAGGTCGAACCCGTCGTAGAGGTACAGCTCGTTGATGCTGCGGTCGACCACGATCGTCTTGCCGAGCCTCGCGTCGGGGATCTTCGGTCGGAGTCCGTGGACCGGCAGCCGCACGGTGCTCGCGACCTCGTCCAGCGCGGCGAGCAAGCGCTGCGTCGCGAGGTTGCGCCCGAGGGCCTGGCCGCGCCGGGAGTGATGGAACGTGACCTCGCCGTCCTCGAACAGCACCTCGGCGTCGACCGGCGCGACGGCGACCTCGTCCGCGACCCGATCGACGAGCGACGAGACCGAGCCGCCGTCGAACGTGAGCGCCACGTCGACGTCGACCGGCTCGTGTCGCCAGCGGTGCCAGACGCGCGAGAGGAACCCCACCGAGGACGTCGCATCGAGGGCCTCGTCGACCGCGGTCTCGACGTCGGCGCCCTGCCCGAGCTGGCGCGGCGTGATCGTCCATGCTCGGTCCGCGGCGAGCACCTGGATGGGAGCGTCGAGCCGCCCGGCGGCCGCCCCCTCGACCGCGTCGATCGCCTGCGAACGCGTCATCCCACCGACGTCGATCCCGCCGACGGTCACCCCGGGAAGGATCCGGTCCGCGGTCGCGCGATCGTAGCGATAGGCGGCGTACGCGGCGCCGGCGACGGACAGCAGCACGATGGCGGCCGCGACCGTGACGACCACGACCGCGCCCCGGAAGCGTCGTTTGGCGTGTCTTCCTCGCTCCATCGGATCCTGCCTGACGGGATGGTCGAACCGACGGGGAGTTCGCCGGTCCGACGATGATAACGATTCACCCGGTTCCCGCACGAGCAACCGTCGCGTCGGCGGGGGATGTTCCCGCAACGCCCCCGATCCCTACACCGGGTCCGGGACCGGCACGCCCATCGCGAGCGCGTAGGTGGAGAGCCCGCTGTTCCCGAGCGAGGTGGACGCCGCCAGCGCGAGGACGGGGCCGTCGGCCGCGACCAGGATCGCGGCATCCGGCGCGCCGGCCCAGAAGCCCGCCGGGACCTGCAGCGCCCGTCCGGCCTCGATCCGCACGACGAGATCGTCCGGGCCGCCGGCCGCGAGCACTCGCAGCGTGACGGTCACCGGATCGTTCCCGGGATCGACGAGGATCAGGCCCGGGACGACCGGCTCGCCGATCGTCGCCGGCAGGACGACCCAGCGCTGCGCCGGAGCCCGCGCGCCGCCCGTCGCGGCCCAGTCGTTGCCGACGCCGATCGCCCGGAGGGCGGCCGACACCTGCGCGTCACCCTGCGTCACCACACCCACCGAGCCCGGGCCCTCGACCGGGATCGGGTACGTGGCCGCCGACGCCGGCCCCTGCCCGGCTTCGGTGAGCCCGCCGGCGGGGGTCGCCTCGTCCCCGGAGAGCAGCGTCGCGCCGAACTGCACCGGTTCCTCGCCCGGCACCATCAGCGAGAGCACGGTCTGGCCGGCTCCCGCACCGACCGGGAGGAACGCGGTCGACGCGAGCGCGTCCGACGCGAGGCTCGCCCGGATCCCACCGTCGCGTCCGATCCCGAGGCTCGCGACCGCGACGCGCCCGATCGACGCGTCGACCTCGGAGCCCAGCGCCGCCTCACCGAGCGCCAACGTGTTCAGCCGGATCGCGCGGCTGCGATGCGCCGGCAGGATCACGTCGTTGACCGCGGAGTCGCGGATCGGGGCCCGGGTCTTCGTCAGCAGGACCACGTCGAACGCCGCGGGCGTGTCGAAGGGGTTCATCACGACGAGGTAGGCGTCCTGTCCCTGCTCGGTCGTCCCGTCGGGCGCGTACCACCGTTGGCCCGCGGACGCGGCGCAGGGCTCGGACGCCACCCCGATCTCGCCGGCCCCCCCCTGGGCGACCCAGCCGGCGGCGAGCCAGCCACCGAAGAACTCCACGAACGTCGAGGCGGCGCGGGTCTTCGCGACGACGTCGACCGTCCGCGTCGTCCCCGGATCGACCGTGACGGTGACGGGCTTGCGCGGGCGTCCCGACGTGAGCGCCGTCAGCCGGGCCGTCACCGGGGCGTCTCCCGGGTTCGCGAGGTGGATCTGGACCTGCCACTTCGGCCCGCCGCCGTGCGGACACGACCATGCCCCGGAGGTGGCGACCCCGGGCTCCGGGCCGCCCTCGGGCGATGTCCCGAGCCCTCGTTCGAGCGCGAAGCCCCCGCCCACCACGACCACGACGGTCAGCAGCGCCAGCCACCCCTGCCCCCGTGCCCGGTCGCGGTGACGCTCGGCCCTCACGGCTGCGTCCCCGGGCTCACCGGCTCGTACCGGGAGACGGGCTTGCGCGTGATCCAGAGCGCCGCGAGCCACAGGACCGCCAGCAGCACGATCTCGACGGTCCGGATCGCCTGCGCGGTGTAGCGGATGCGGAGTGCCCCTGCCTCGGCGGGGAACGAGATCGACCAGCCGAAGGACACGCGAGAAGGGACGGCTCGCTCGGTCGCGATCAGCTCCCAATCCGGGTCGAAGGCGTCGCCGATCTGGACGATGCCGTCGGTGGGGGCGACGCCCTGCCATCCGCCCTCGACCGCCCGCAGCGGTACCGCGGTCGACGGCGGGATCGCCGCGATCGTCGCGAGATCCGCCGACGTGATCGTCCCGGCGTCCGACCCGGGGAGCACCGCCGCGGGCGGCATCGCGGCCCCGTTGCGATAGATCCTCAGACCCTTCTCGAGGACGAGGTCCAGGTCGACCTGTCGGTCGAGCAGGTCGGCGGCCGCCGGCGGCAGGTCGCCGCCCTCGGCCACGACGAACCGGACGCCGAGCGGCGCGAGCAAGGCGCCGCCGTGCTCCGTCGTCCCCGACAGGATCTCGTTCAGCGCCTCCTGGACGTAGGCGGCTCCTCCCCCGTTCACGGTGCGCCCGGTATCGATCGCCACGATGCCGTCGCGACCGGTCAGCGCGTAGCGGATCGTCGCCGGGCCCGCGGGCGCGACCGCCTGGGGGTCGCCACCCGGAGCGGGGAACCGGCGCTCATCATCGGCGCCGACCCACAGGACGCGGAAGTCCCCACGCGCCTCGCTCGCGGTGACGGCCCAGGCCGCCGGCACGGCCGCCGGACCGCCCACGGCCCACCCCCCGACCATCGCGCTCGCCGCCTGAAGGAAGATCCCGGCGCCCAGCACGATCGCGAGCACACCGGTCGCGATCTGGCGCAGGCCGAAGGACTCGCGCCCCAGACCCCCCAGCGCCGACGCGAGGCCGAACCCGATCACGAACGCCTCGCCGACGGCGGCGAGCGACAGGTAGACGGGCGCGTTCGTGAGCGCGACCGGGAGGTACCCCGCGCTCCCGAGCCACGCGAGGGCCAGACCGGCCACCGCGCCAAGGATCGCGCGACCCGCAGCCCCCCGGTACCGCGGTCCGACCAGGGCGAACGCGACGACCGCGGCGATCGGCAGGAACGCGGCCACCACCCAGGTCCCCGGACCCCCACCGAGCGCCAGGCGGCCGAGATCGCCCAGGTCGGTGGTGCCGATCCCGGATCCGAGCGCCGCGCCGTCGTCCGCGAGGATCGTCGGGACGAAGGGGAAGAGCAGGAGCCCGGCGAGCACGACCGACCCCGCAGCGAGGACGACCCCGCGTCCGCGGGAGCGCCCGAACACGATCTGGATCGCGAGCATCACCGCGACGGCGATCACGACGCCCGGAACGAAGGCGGCCGCGAACGCGATCGTGACGCCCAGGCCCGCGGCGAAGCGCCATGGCCCCCCCGCTGGGGCATCCGGTCCGAAGGCGACCTCCAGTCGCTCGGCGATCGCGGGGAGCACCGCGATCGCGACGAGCGAGGCGATCCGCCCATCGGAGAACGACCAGAGCACGAGCGCCGACATGACGTACGCGGAGGCGGCCACGACGGCCGCGCCGGGCCGCGCCGTGAGGCGGGCGATCGCACGGTACGCCAGGACGCCGGCCAGCACCACGCCGCCGGCGAGCATGACCTTCTGCGCGATCGCGGTGCTGCCGAACGCCACCCAGGAGATCCCCCCCATCGCCCCCAGCGCCGGGCTCGCGGGCAGCGTGCCTCCGAGCGGCGTCGTCCGGAAGCCGGAGACGAGCTCCGCGAAGAACCCACGGAACGATCCGGGGAACGCCGGCAGCGCCCCGCCCGCCAGCGGCTCGGGGCCGATCAGCTGTCGGAACGCGACCGCCCCGATCAGGACGGCGAAGAACGACGCCACGAACACCGGGTGCCGCCCCACCAGCGACGCCGTCCGGTCCCGCAGCCGACGACCCGCCGAGACCTCGGCGTCCTCTTCGTCGATCTCGCGTTGCTCGTCGAGGATCCGCCCCGCGGATTCGAACCATCTCGGCAGCCGCAACCCCCCGGTGTCCATGAACCGGCGGAGCTCCCGGTCGGGGACGCTTCGGACGGACTGCGCCTTCACGCGGCGCGCGAGCGTTCCCGGGAGGTGGATCAGGTTCCATCCCCACGCCGCCAGCAGGTCGAACGATTCCTCGAAGCGACGGGACAGCAGGAGGAAGATCAGCCGCACGAAGGACAGGAGCAGGTCGACGGGCAGGAGCCACAGCAGCGAGATCACCGAGGCGTTCTTGAGCAGCGACGCGAGCGCCGCGCGATCCTCGTAGTAGCGCTCGCTCCGGCGGCGCTGGCGCTCCCGCCGCTCTCCCGTCGCGCCGGACCGGCGATGGCGCGCCCGCGCCAGCGGGGTCATCAGCACCTTGAAGCCCGCGAGGCGCACGCGCCAACACAGATCGAGGTCGTCGTGCCTGGCGTCGAGCCGCTCGTCGAACAGCCCGACCCGGGTCCACGCCTCTCGGGAGATCAGCATGGCGCACGACGAGACGCAGAGCACCTCGAGCACCCGATCGAACTGACCCTGGTCGATCTCGCCGGGCTGCAACGGCGTGTAGGGATGTCCGAACCGGTCCGCGGAGCGGCCCACGTCGAGCAGGAGGTGAGGGTCTCGCCAGTCGACGACCTTCGCCCCCACCACGCCGACGTCCTCGACGCCGATGTCGTGGGCCGCCTCCACCATGCGCGCGACCGCGTCCGGATCGAGGGCCGTGTCGTCGTGCAGGACCAGGAGATGGTCGGCCTCGCGCGCGGCGGGGATCGTGAGCGCGGCCCGCATCGCACCGGCGAACCCCGCTCGCTCGCGCAGCGCGATCACGCGGCGTTCTCCGAGGGCCTGCGTCAGGATCTCGACCGTTCCGTCACCGGACGCGTCGTCCACGGCCACGATGCCCAGACGTGGGTACCGCTGCTCGGCGAGCGCTGTCAGGCATCCGCGGAGCCAACCCGTCGCGTCACGCGTCACCAGGACGACGAGGACGGAGGGCACGCGCTCGGACGGGGTGTCGGTGGGAGATCCAGTCATCGCGTACGCGGGTTCCCGCGCGGCGCGGAGCCTAGCACGGGCCCCGGAGCGGACAGCGGAAGGGGGCCCGAAGGCCCCCTTCGACGCCGAGCGGCCGCGATCAGCGCTTGCGCGCTGCGGGCTTGCGGGCGGCCGTCTTCTTGCGAGCCGCGGGCTTGCGCGCGGCCGTCTTCTTGCGTGCGGCCGGCTTGCGCGCGGCCGTCTTCTTGCGGGCTGCGGGCTTGCGAGCTGCGACCTTCTTGCGGGCCGCGCCGACCTTCCGCCGGGCCGTCGTCTTCTTCGCGGCGACCTTCTTACGCGCGGCCGTCTTCTTCGCGGCGACCTTCCGCCGGGCCGTCGTCTTCCTCGCGGCGGGCTTGCGTGCGGCCGTCTTCTTGCGTGCGGCCGGTCTCTTGGCCGCCGGCTTCCTGGCTGCTGCCATTCCCTCCCCCTTTCCTACGCCCGAGTCACGACGCCATGCGCTTGAGGCGGCGCCGTTCCCGTTCGCTCATCCCGCCCCACACGCCGTACCGCTCGTCGCGTCGCAGGGCGTAGTTCAGGCATTCGATCCGAACGGGACACTCGCTGCAGATCCTCTTGGCCTCCCGCGATGAGCCTCCCTTCTCGGGGAAGAAGATCTCCGGGTCGTAGTCACGACACCGCGCTCGCTCCTGCCAAGGGATGTAATGGTGCACTCCGGTCTCCCCCCGAAATCACATGCGTGTGATTCTGAGGGAAGAACGCCCTCGGTGGCAAGACCTTTTTCCGAGGACGTTCCCTGCCTCACATCCCTCAGTGCTGATCTACGCCATCATCGTGTCGACCGGAGCGGACGCATGCAAGTGCTCCAACCGAGAAATCGGGTCGTCTATCTCCTTGACGATATCGGTCAGGCTACTTGACGATTCACACCCCGACGGCGACGCGTTCGTACGTCGTCGTGCGCACGGCGGGGATCCGGCCGATCGCGCGGATCGCGGCATCGAACCCCGACGGCTCCATCGCGATCCCGTGATCGGCACCGGCCATGCGGCTGATCGTCTCCTCCATCAACGTTCCGCCGAAGTCGTTCGCGCCCGATCGCAGGATCGCCTGACACGCCTCGACGCCGAGCTTCACCCATGACACCTGGATGTTCGGGATCAACCCGTCGAGGAGGATGCGAGCCACCGCGTGCATCCGGAGGCTGTCCTCGAACGACGGGCCGGGGCGAGCAGCCCCGGCGAGGTAGATCGGCGCGTTCTGATGGACGAACGGGAGCGGGACGAACTCCGTGAAGCCTCCGGTGTCGGCCTGGATCCGGCCGATCCGTCGCAGGTGCGCGACCCAGTGTTCGGGACGGTCGACGTGGCCGAACATGATGGTCGAGCTGCTGCGGATCCCCAGGTCGTGAGCGGTCCGGACGATCTGCTCCCAGGTGTCGGCCGGCAGCTTGCCCTTGGTGAGCAGCCATCGGATCTCGTCGTCGAGGATCTCGGCCGCGGTCCCGGGGATCGTCCCGAGCCCGCGAGCGCGGCACTCCTGCAGGAACTCGCGGAACGAGATCCCCAGCCGGGTGGCGCCGTTGAGGATCTCCATCGGACTGAACGCGTGGATGTGCATCCGTGGGGTGCGCCGCTTCACCGCGTCGAGGAGCTCGAAGTAGAAGGTCCCCGGGAGGTCGGGGTGGATCCCACCCTGCATGCAGACCTCCGTCGCGCCGACGAGCCACGCCTCCTCGGCCCGGTCGGCCACCTGATCGAGGGTCAAGGTGTACGACTCCGGGTCGACCTCGCGCTGCGCGAACGCGCAGAACCGGCAGCCCACGTAGCAGACGTTCGTGAAGTTGATGTTCCGATTGATCACGTAGGTGACCTCGTCGCCGACCGCGTCGTGGCGGAGGTCATCCGCGACCCGGCAGAGGCGGTCGAGGTCGCGCCCCTCGGCCGCGAAGAGCGCGAGCGCCGCGGCGTCGTCGATCGGCCGTCCCTGCGCGGCTCGCGCGAGCGTCGTCCCGATCGACCGCGAACCGGCGGCGGAGCGTCCGGCGGCTCGCGTCAACGAGCCGAGCGCCGCGACCTCGTCGAGGTCCCCGTAGATCAGCTCGGCGTCGGCCCGAAGGCCGGCGTCCGCACCCTTGGCGAACGTGAGCGACGTCGTCCGGGCCTTCCAGGTCACGTCGGGGTCCTGCCACGCGATCGGCTCCGCCCGGGCGCCCGCTCTCGCCCGGCCGTCCGGCCCCATCAGGGCCGCGACCGGAGCGCGCATCTTCCCGGCCAGGAACGGGTCGGGACGGAGCGCGTACCCGGGATGGATCGCCAACCGCTCGCGGAGCTCCAGGCCACGCCCCGCCGTGGTGGCCGCGAGGGCCTCGATCGCCGGCCAGGGACGCTCGGGGTTCACGTGATCCGGCGTCAGCGGTGACACGCCGCCCCAATCGTCGATGCCGGCGTCGAGCAGGCGCGACCGCTGATCGGGATCCGACAGGTTCGGCGGCGCCTGCACGTGCATCGCGGCGCCGAAGACGACGCGGGTGGTCGCGACGGCCGCCAGGAACTCCTCATCCGGAGGCTCCGGCGCCGCCTGCATCGCCGTGCCCGCCTTCGCGCGGAAGTTCTGCACGATGACCTCCTGCACGTGGCGGTGCCGCCGGTGCGCGTCGCGCAGCGCGAACAACGAGGCCGCGCGCTCGCGGAGGGTCTCGCCGATCCCGACGAGGATCCCGGACGTGAACGGGATCGCGAGGCGACCCGCGTCCTCGATCGTCCGCGATCGGACCGCCGGGGCCTTGTCCGGCGACCCGAAGTGCGGACCGCCGCGCTCGGAGAGCCGCTCGGACGACGTCTCGAGCATGATCCCCATCGATGCGCTCACGTGCTTCAGGCTCGCGAGCTCTTCGTAGGACATGACGCCGGGGTTCAGGTGCGGCAGCAGCCCGGTCTCCTCGATCACGCGGATCGCGGCGGCGCGCACGTACTCGAGCGTGGTACGGAACCCGCGCGCGGCCAGCCAGTCCCGCGCCTGCGGGTACCGCTCCTCGGGACGATCGCCGAGCGTGAAGAGCGCTTCCTTGCAGCCGATCCGGCGGCCGGCCTCGGCGATCTCGACGACCTCCTCCGGCGTCAGGAACGGGCGGTCGAGCCTGGCGGGAGGCTTCGCGAAGGTGCAGTAGTGGCAGTGGTCCCGGCAGAGCATCGTCAGCGGGATGAACACCTTGCGGGAGTACGTGACGATCCGGCCGTGCCCGAGGTCCCGCAGGCCCGCGGCGATCGACATCAGGCGGGCGAGGTCGGCGCCGCGGGCGGCGAGGAGGGTCGCGGTCTCGTCGACGGAGAGCGACTTCCCGGTCTCGGCCCGCGCGAGCGCCCGCCGGAGCTCGTGGGCGCTCGCCTCGGGCATGGCGGCGAGCCTACTACGCTCTCCCGCCATGAAGACGCTCGCGTTGGCGGGTGGGGTCGGCGCCGGCAAGTTCCTGCGGGGACTCGCCCGGGTCGTGCCGAGCGAGGACCTCACGGTCGTCGTGAACGTCGCCGACGACATCGCGATCCACGGCCTCCACGTGTCTCCCGACCCCGACTCGGTCACCTACTGGCTCGGGGGTGTGTTCGACCGCGAGCGGGGCTGGGGGCGTCGGGACGAGACGTTCCGCGCGACGGACGAACTGCGGGCGTTCGGGTCCGAGGATGCGTGGTTCAGCCTCGGAGACCTCGACCTCGCGACGCATCTGTTCCGCACCGATCGGCTGGCGCGCGGCGACCGACCCTCGGAGGTGACCGCGGCGATCGCCCGGCGGTTCGGCGTCACGGCAGCGATCGTCCCCGCGACCGACGATCCGCTCGTCACGCGGATCGACGCGGTGGATCCCGACGGCAACGAGCGCGACCTGCACTTCCAGGAGTACTGGGTCAGGCGCCGAGCGGTGGATCGGGTGAAGGCCGTGCGCTACGAGGGGGCGGCGGCCGCGCGGCCGGGGCCGGGCGTCCTGGAGGCGATCGCCGCGGCGGACGTGGTCGTGATCTGCCCGTCCAACCCCGTCGTCTCGATCGGACCGATCCTGGCGGTGCCGGGGATCCGCGACGCGGTGGCGGCGCGACGAGCGGTCGTCACGGGCGTGAGCGGGATCGTGGGCGGCGCCCCGGTCGCCGGCATGGCCGACCGGCTGATGCCGGCGGCGGGCATCGAGGTGAGCGCGGCCGGGGTCGCCGAGGCCTACCGCGACCTCCTGGGCGGTTGGCTCGTCGACGAGCGGGATCGCGCGCTGTTGCCCAGGATCGCGGCGCTCGGGATCCGCACCGCCGTCGAGGACACGATCATGGTCGACGACGGACGAGCCGAGGCGGTGGCCCGCGCGGCGCTGGACCTGGTCGCGTGACGCTCCGCATCGAACCCCTCGTCGGATTGCCCGAGGTCCGGCCTGGCGACGACCTCGCCGGCCTCCTGGCCGAGCCGCTGCGCACGTTGGGCCCGGAGCCGACGGACGTCGTCGTCGTCACCCAGAAGATCGTCTCCAAGGCCGAAGGCCGGGTCGTCCCGGTGGACGCGGACGACGCGGGGGCCTGGATCGAGCGGGAGACCGTCCGCGTGGTGGCACGGCGCGGAGACCTGGTCGTCGCCGAGACCCGGCACGGCTTCGTGTGCGCGAACGCGGGCGTCGACGCTTCCAACGTCGATGCCGGCACGGTGTCGCTCCTGCCCGAGGATCCCGACGCGTCCGCGGACCGGATCCGCCGGGGCCTGCACGAGCGGCTCGGAACGTGGGTCGGGCTCGTGATCACCGACACGTTCGGCCGGCCCTGGCGCAACGGCGTCGTGAACGTCGCGATCGGCTGCGCCGGTCTCCCCGCGATCGTCGATCTCCGCGGGACACCGGACGATCGAGGTCGGACCCTCGAGACGACGGTGGTGGCGCTGGCCGACGAGATCGCCGCGGCGGGCGGTCTCGTGATGGGCAAGGCGGCGCGCATCCCGGCGGCGGTGGTGCGGGGGCTCGAGGTCCCGGCCGGACCGCCGGGACGCGCGCGGGACCTCGTGCGACCGGCCGAGGAGGACCTGTTCCGCACCGGGACGATCGAGCCGTGACGCGCGGAGGGCGGCCCCGGGGCCGCCCTCCGCGCGTGAGGCCGATCCGCTAGGCGAGCAGGCCTCGGACGAAGTACCAGAGGAAGATCGCGGCGACGACGTACAGGAGCGGATGCACGTCACGCGCCCTGCCCTGCAAGAGCTTGATCACGACGTAGGAGAGGAAGCCCGCGCCGACGCCGTTCGTGATCGAGTAAGTGAACGGCATCAGCACGATCGTGAGCATCGCGGGGATGCCCATCGCCGGGTCGCGCCAATCGATCTCGCCGACCGACCGCATCATGAAGTAGCCGACGAGCACCAGCACGGGCGCCGTCGCCTCGGGCGGGATCACCCCCGCGATCGGCGAGAAGAAGATCGCCAGCAGGAACAGCGCGCCGACGACCACGGCCGTGAGGCCGGTCCGCCCGCCCTCCTCGATCCCCGAGGCGCTCTCGATGAACGTCGTGTTCGACGACGCCGACGCCGCCCCGCCGGCGGCGGCGGCCAGGCTGTCGACAAGCAGGACCTTCTTCATCGCCGGCAGCTTGCCCTCCTCGTCCAGCAGGCCGGCCTCGTCGGCCAACCCGACGGCCGTGCCCATCGTGTCGAAGAAGTCGGAGAGCATCACCGCGATGATCGCCGCGAGCGCGGTGGCGATCCCGAGCGCGTCGAACACCCCGAAGTCGAAGTTGCCCAGGAGCGCGAAGTCGGGGGTCGACACGACGTCGCTCGGGACCTGCGCGATCCCGCTCGCCCAGATCGCGCCCTCGCCCCACACCTCGTTCAGGACGATCGCGAACACGGTGGTCGCGAGGATCCCGATCAGCAGGCCGCCCTTCACCTTGCGGACCACCAGCATCGACGTGAGGGCGAGGCCGACCGCGAACGTCAGCACGTGCAGGTTCGACAGGTCGGGGTTCAGCGTGATGACCGTCCCCTCTCCCGCCACGACGATCCCGCCGTTCACGAGGCCGATGATCGCCAGGAACAGCCCGATGCCGATCCCGATCGCGCGCTTCAGGTCCATCGGGATCGCGTCGAGGATCGCCTCCCGGACGCCGGTGAGCACCAGGGCGGTGATCAGCAGGCCCTCGATCACGATCACGCCCATCGCCTGCTCCCACGTCAGGCCGAGGGTGGCGACCAGCGTGAAGGCGACGAACCCGTTCAGCCCGAGGCCCGCCGCGAGGGCGAAGGGGACGTTCGCGTACAACCCCATCGCGATCGTCACGACCCCGGCCACGAGCGCCGTCACGGTGAGCACGGCCGGGAACGCGAGCGACGTCCCGTTCGCGTCCGGCACCGCGCCGAGGATCGCCGGGTTGACGAACAGGATGTAGGCCATCGTCAGCCAGGTGACGACCCCCGCGACGATCTCGGCCCGGATCGATGAGCCCCGCTGGGTGATCCGGAAGAACCGATCGATCCCGCCGATGTCGGCCTCGCCGACGCGTACGACCCGGTCCTGATCGGTGGTTGCCATCGCCCTCCCCCTGTGCGCGCGGCGCCGCGGAACGCCGGCATCCCCCCGGGGAAGGCCGGCCGCAGCATAGGGACGTCCCGGCGCGCCGCGCAACCGCCGTCCGGCCGGTAAGCTGCCGGTCCCCCGGAGCGCACAGGACGAGGACGGCGTGGCGACGAAGAGCGGAACGCGAGGTCAAGGGCCCAGCGACCGAAGGCCGACGAAGGCCGAGCGGAGGGAGCAGGCGCGGCTCGAGCGTGAGCAGATCCAGCGCAAGGTCGCGCGGCGCAGACGCAACCGGACGATGGGCCTGGCGTTGGTGGCGATCGCCGCCGTCGCCGCGATCGTCGGGGTCGTGGTCCTGCAGCCCGGCGATGACGCGGCCGCGGCGGAAGCGCCGGAGGCCCTGCTCCGGGATGCCGCCTCGGCCGCCGAGGCGGCATCCTGCACCGACGTCCAGACGATCGATCCCTACGACGGCGTGTCCGACCCGAACTCGCCGGACTACGTCGATCAATCCCACATCGGCAGCGGTGACTTCCTGACCGGTCCCGCCTTGTCCACCTATCCGAGCATCCCGCCGACGTCGGGACCGCACGCGGCGATCCCGCCCGGCCCGATCGCCGCCGGGATCTACGACTCCCCGCCGGACCTCTACCGCGCGATCCACTCGCTGGAGCACGGCGCGACGATCGTCTGGTACCGGCCGGGCACGTCGCAGGCGGCGCTCGACCGGCTGACGGCGTTCTTCGGGCAGTCGCTCGACGACGCGTCGGTCGGCCAGGACCGCGTGATCGTGGCCCCGTACGACTACCCGGACCAGGGCGCGGCCGGACAGCTCCCGAGCGGCGTGAACATGGCCCTCGTCGCCTGGCACCGGCTGCAGAGCTGCGGGGCCGTCAGCCTGCCGGTCGCGTTCGACTTGAGCTCCCGGCTGAGCGCGCCCTCGTGGGGCGACCGCACGTACGAGGGCGAGGCGCCCGAGGCCGGGGCGACGCTCTAGCCGTGGCGACCACGAAGCGGAAGCGCCGGCGGCCGAGCGGCGCCACGGCGCCGATCGCGACCCCCGCGCGCGGTGGGGCCAACGAGGCGCGACGCGAGCGCAAGGAGCAGGCGCGCCAGGCTCGCGAGGCCGAGCGCAAGCGAGCCGCGCGACGGGCCGCCTACCGTCGGGCGATCACGATCACGGCGGTCGGTGTCGTCGCGATCGGCGTCTTCTGGTGGTTCAACCGTGCGGCCGCGCCCCGGCCGATCCCCGAGGCGGCGATCCGCTCGGCGGAGGCCGCGGGCTGCACGACCGTCGAGACCCCGCTCGACTCCGCGCCCGCCAACCAGCACCTGCAGGCCGGGCAGTCGTACACGTACGACCAGCACCCCGCGACGTCCGGCTGGCACGACCCGTCCCCGCTCCCGCTCGATCCGAAGGTGTACGACTCGCCCATCAACGAGACGAACGCGGTGCACAACCTCGAGCACGCCGGCGTGATCGTCTACTACCAGGACACCGGCGATGCCGCGCTCTCCACCGACGCCGTCGACCGGCTCGCGACGCTCGTGAACGGCTCGACGAACGTCCTGATGGCCCCGTACCCGGACCTGCCCGAGGGTCAGGGGATGGCGCTCACGGCGTGGAACAAGCTGCAGACGTGTCCGCCGGGCGTGACGCCGCAGCAGGCCGACACGATCGCGAGCGGGTTCATCGAGGCCTACGCCTGCACGCGCAACGCCCCCGAGCCGAACGCGTCCGGCGTCTGCTGAACGCCTAGGAGACCGTGCAGGCGCCCGTCGCGGGGCACAGGATCATGCCGCGCTCGAACGTCGCCGACGTGCCGCCGTTCGGATGCTCCTGGACGCGAGACGTGGGCATCCCGAGCGACCCCCCTGCGGCGCCGCGGGCGAGGTAGGCGTCGAGCACCGCCCCCCACAGGGCGAACGCGCCGATCCCGGGCGACCAGTAGATGCGGCCATCCGCGAAGTCCATGCGACCGCATCCCGCGCACCCTCCCCGGCGGTCCGCGGCCGTCCCCAGCCGGTCCGACACCGGGAGGCCCAAGACCCCCGCCGCGCCGCCGACCCCGAGGTACTCGTCGTAGATCGCGCCGTGGACCCATACCGTGAGATCGATCCCGCCGTTGCGGTAGATCGCGCCGTCCTGGAAGGCCTGCCGGCTGCCGCCCGGCAGGATCTTGAGCGCCGAGGTCGGCACGCCCGGACGACACATCAGGTCGTCGTACGCGATGCGGATCGGGCCGAGCACGTTGCGGTCGACGTCGATCCACACGCGGTCGTCCGGCAGCGAGAGCGCCGAGCGCAGCTCGGAGCCCGACACCGTCGCCTCGCCCGCCTCGCCGCGGACCACGATCTCGTCGATCCGTCCCGACACGCCGCGTGTCGCCCGGCCGAAGCCCGTCACGGAGCCGATGTCGCCCGTGTACGGCACGAGCGCGCTCGTGACCTGCGCCGGCGACAGGGCCCGGCTCCAATCGGTCCAGGGGTTCGCCGAGGTGTACTCGCCCGGATCGCACACGCCGGCGAGGTACGGGTACAGCTCGAGCGGCGTCCCCCACTGCACGGGCAGGTCCTCGGTGTGGCCTCCGTCCGACGCCGTGAAGACCGTCAGGGCGACCTTGCCGGCGTAGGACACGATCTCCTTGGCCGTGGACGTGACCGCCTTGGACCATCGGGCGCCGTCGGTCCCGCCTTCCTTGTCCCACCCGACGTACACCTGATCGTTCGCGCCGTCCTGCACGTGACAGTTGCAGTCCGCCCGCAGCCCGGACCGCCGCATCCGGTAGAGCGCGAAGCTCCGCGCGGCGACGGCCTGCGTGCGCAGCGCCTCCATCGGCCAGCTGCTCGGGACCTCGCCGATGCCGAGGAGGTACTCCTCGAACGGCAGCGTGGCGATCAGCCGCATCCGGCATCCGTTCGCGCAGTTCGTGAGGTTGAACTCCAGCACGCCGCGGTTGTACGTGGCGCCGCCTTCGGGAACGATGACGCGCGCGCCCTCGCCGGTGTACGTGGCGAACAGGTCGAACCCGGGGCCGCCCCACGTCCGGTCGCCGACGACGGCGCCGGCGGCATCGAGCACGCGGTACCCGTCGTCGGCGGCCTCGACCGACCACGTCTGTCCCCCGGGGATCTTGCCGACGGCCGTGCCGGTGAGCGGCTCGCGGACCCACAGCCGGACCGGACCGGCCTTCGCGGTCAGGTGGATCGCGCGAACGCCGGACGTGAGCCCGACGCGGATGTCGCCGGGCGGCTTCGGAAGGATCTCCACGGTGGTGCCGGAGTAGAAGTGCTCGAGGATCCGCTCGTGCCGCCACCCGTCCTTCGCCAGGCCGTAGGCACCCCACTGGGACATGCCGAGCCCGTGGCCCCACCCCGAGCCGTAGAAGGTGAACCCGTCCGCGGCGCGGGCTCCGTCGGACGCCCGTGCCCCGCCGGCGACGGTCAGGGGGAACAGGGCCGCGGTGACGGCCACGACGAGCGCGAGCGTGCGGAGGCGTCGCATCTTCGAGGGGGCGTCACCCCCCGGGGAAGGGGGCGCCCGCACCGTACCACATCGACCCCCGGCGGCCGGGGGTTTACGTGCTCGAACCGCCGCTCACGTCTCGGGCACCGAGAACGGTTGCACGCGAGCGTCTTCGATCGCCTGGCCGTCCGGGACGGATGCGCCCTCCCCGAGCACCGACGACACCGCCGACGCCCCGGCTCCCACCGTCGCGCCCGGCCCGACGATCGAGCCCGCCACGCGCGACCGCGCCCCGATCGAGCAGCCCGGATGCAGGACCGAGTCCTCGATCACCGCGTCGGGGCCGACGCGGGCGCCGGCGCCGACGGCCACGCGGCGGCCGATGCGCGCGCTCGGATCGACCTCGGCGTCCGCGGCGACCCACGGGGCGGGGTACACCACCCCGGAGACCTTCCCCTCGAGGAGATCGAAGTGCGCGCGGAGGTAGTTCTCGGGGGTGCCGAGGTCCCGCCAATACGCGCCGGAGGCGAAGCCGTAGACGGCTCGCCCGCCGTCGATCACGCTCGGGAAGATCTCGCGCTCGATCGAGATCGGCCGGTCGGCCGTCCACCTGGCCAGGGCCCGGGGGTCCAAGACGTAGGTGCCGGCGTTGACGTCGCCGGGGATCGGCTCCTCCGGCTTCTCGCGGAAGGCGCGGATGCGGCCGTCGTGCTCGAGCTCCACGAGCCCGAACGCCCGTGCGTCGTCCACGTGATGCAGCGCGATCGTCGCGGCGGCGTCGTGCTCGCGATGCAGCGCCAGCATCGCCGTCATGTCGAGGTCCGTGAGGATGTCGCCGTTCAGGGCGAAGAACGGTTCGTCGGGCTCCAGCCGATGGACGGCGTTGACGATCGCCCCGCCCGTGTCGAGGGCCTCACGCTCCGTCACCCACGCGATCGACGGGTCACCGTGACGCGACGCGATGAACGGGTCGAACAGCTCCTCGAGGTACGGCGACGACATCACGACCTCGTGGACGCCGTGGCGGACGAGCCGGTCGAGCGTGTGATCCAGGATCGCGCGGTCCACGAGCGGCAGGAGCTCCTTCTTCACGGTGGCGGTCAGCGGCCGCAGCCGTGTCCCCTGCCCGCCCACCAGGACGACCGCCTTCACGAGCTCCGCACCCTCCCCGCGAGCCACGCCAGCTCCGCCCGTGTCCGAAGCGTGAGCCACGCCAGCGGCAAGGTTAGCCGCCGCCAGCCCCGGGCGCGGTGCTTGCGGTAGTAGCGGTAGATGCTCGCGGAGTGCATCCGGTACGTGCGACGGCCGCGTCCGGTCGAAACGCCGATCTCGTGCACGATCTCGACCGCGGGGGTGAACAGGACGGTCCAGCCGGCCTCGCGCAGCCGCGTCGCCAGGTCGAGCTCCTCGCCGTAGAGGAGGAAGCCCTCATCCAGTGGCCCCACGGCGTCCAGCGCGGCGCGCGGCAGCAGCATGCAGCATCCCGACACCCAGTCGACCTCGCGCTCGGTCCGCCGGTCCCACCCGTCCAGGTGATACCGGCGCGTGAACCGGTTGCGCGGCGCGACCGTGCCGAGGAACGCGTGGCCGACCGCGTCGAGCACGCTCGGGAACGGCCGCCCGCTCGGGTAGACGGTCCCGTCGGGGTTGCGCACGAGTGGGCCGACCAGGCCGGCCCGTGGATGCCGTCGGGCGGCATCCACGTAGTCCGCGACCGTCCCCGCGAACCACTCCGTGTCGGGGTTCAGGAGCAGGACGTACGGCGCCCGGGTGGCGCGGATCCCCTGGTTCCACGCGGGCGAGAGGTAGACGTTGCGCGGGTTCTCGATCAGGCGCACCCACGGGTGCGCCGCGATCGCCGTGGTGTGGCTGCCGTCCGCCGACGCGTTGTCGACCACCAGGACGTCGATCGCGATGTCCCCTCGATGGGCCTCGAGGCTCGCGAGGCACCGTTCGAGGTAGTCGCCCGCGTTGTAGTTGACGATCACCACGGCGAGGTCCGCCGCGTCCGGATCCGTCATCCGTGATGCGGGGTCTGCGCGATCAGCACGATGCCCAGCATGATGCAGAAGACGCCCACCCAGCGCACGACCGGCACCTGCTGATGCAGCCAGAACCGGTCGAACAGCAGGATCAGGACGTAGGTGAGCGATGCGAACGGATACGCGAACGAGAGCGACGTCCGCGACAGGACCGCCAGCCACACGAACGCCGACAGCCCGAAGAGGACCAGCCCGAGCCAGATCTGCGGGGTCGTGACGACGTCGCCGAGCGACTCGGCGTTCAGCTTGAGGGGACCGCTCGACGCCGTCACGTGGTTCATGCCCTGCTTCAGCGTGAGCTGGGCGACCGCGGCCAGCGTGACGGAGAGCAGGATCAGGCCGATCAGCATGGTCAGGTTCTTCCCTTCGGGTGGATGGTGGGTGGTGGGCTCCGCGGGCGCGCTCACAGGTCCTCGATCTCCGCCTCGACGGGCACGTCGATCCGCTCCTGGACCCTGGGCGCCTCCACCACCTCGAACAGGTACCGCTGCGTCTGCACGTGGTACAGCGCGCCGGTCCGGCGCGACGACAGGCCGATCGTCACCCAGTACTTCCCGGCGTGGTACGGGAACGACGGGACCGTGAAGCGGATCCGCTTCTTCCCGTCGAAGCGCGCGATGTCGATGCCGTGCCGCGAGGTCCGGGCGTCCAGGACCGGGTGGTTCGTGGCGCCGTCCAGGATCTCGAAGTCCACGTCCAGGTCGTCGACCGGCTCGTTCGTGCGGACGTCGATCCGGATCGTGAGCGGGTCGCCGGCGAGCACCGGCCCCTCGATCCGGCCGGACGCGCGCACGAGCTCGACCGACGCGATCTCGGCCTGTCGCGAGCCCTCCTCGGGTACGAACCCGGGATCGGTGACGCCCAGCAGGACGTAGCGCATCTCGCGCACCACGTCGTCGGGGGCGCCGCGGGCGTGCACGTGTCCGTGGTGCAGCATCACGGCGCGATCGCACACCTCGCGCACGGTGTCGAGCGCGTGCGTGACCAGGACGATCGTGCGGCCCTCGGCCTGGAAGCGGCCCACCCGCTCCAGGCAGCGCGCCTGGAAGGCCTCGTCGCCGACCGCCAGGACCTCGTCGATCAGCAGGATGTCCGGCTCCACGTGGACCGCGACCGCGAACCCGAGCCGGACGAGCATGCCCGACGAGTAGAACTTCGTCTGGTTGTCCATGAACTCGCCGAGCTCGGCGAACGCCACGATGTCGTCGAAGACCCGGTCGGTGTCGCGACGCGACAGACCCAGGAACGAGGCGTTCAGGTAGACGTTCTCGCGACCCGTGAGCTCGGGATGGAACCCGGCGCCGAGCTCGAGCAGGGCGGCCACGCGGCCACGGGAGCGGATCACGCCCGCGGTCGGGCGGAGGATCCCCGCGATGCACTTCAGCAGCGTGGTCTTGCCCGAGCCGTTGTGGCCGATCAGGCCGAGGGTGCCCCCGTCGGGCACGTCGATCGACACGTCGCGCAGCGCCCAGAAGTCCTCCGCGCGCATCCGTCCGGAGAGCAGCCGCTGCTTCACCGACGTGGGCTTCTCACGGAACAGCCGGAACCGTTTCGAGACGCCCTCGACCTCGATCGCCGCGGTCACAGCTCCTCCGCGAAGTCGCCCGAGCGCCGGAAGAACAGGCGCCAGGACAGGTAGAGCAGGAGCATGGACGCGACGATCACGATCGCGAGGACGCCCGCGAGCCACGCGACGCTCACGTCGGGCAGGACGGGCACCGGCTTCGTCACGCCGTCGACCGTCGCCTCGGGCGACACGGTCCCGTACAGGGCGCGCTGGAACCCGAACACGATGTCGGCGAGCGGGTTCAACAGGAACGCGTTCCACAGGTCGACGCCGAGGAACGTCTTCCCGGAGAGCTTCTCCTGCACCAGCGCCCCGGGGTACACGATCGGCGTGGCCCAGAACCAGACCAGCATCGCGAGCCCCACCAGGTGCCCCACGTCGCGGTAGCGGACGTTCAACGCGGAGGACCAGAACACGAGGGCGGTGGAGAACACCAGCAGCGCGACGAACGCCATCGGGTACAGCACGAGCGCCGGCAGGTGGAACCCGTACCCGGTGACGAGCATGAACAGCAGCAGGACCGCCGACTGCAGGACGAAGTCCACGAGCGCCACCCCGATCGTCGCGAGCGGCAGGATCTCGCGCGGGAAGGCGACCTTCTTCACGAGGTTCGCGTTGTCGATCACCGCCCGCGTGCCGTTCGTCAGCCCCGTGCTGAACAGGTTCCACGCCAGCAGGCCCGAGAGCAGGAACACCGGGTAGTGGGGGGTCTGGTTGCCCAGCACGCGCACGACGAACGTGAACACGGCCAGGAACACCACGGGGTTCAACAGGGACCAGACGGCGCCGAGGACCGACGCCGTGTACTTCACCTTCAGCTCCTTGCGGATCAGGTTCGCGAGGATCTCGCGGTACGCCGCGATCTCGCGCAGGCGGGCGAGGACGCGCAGGCGCGGGGCCTCGGACGTGCGTTCGGTGACGGTCGCGGTGGCGATGGTCCGGCGCTCCCTGGACGGATCGAGCTGATGGGATCGGCGTTCGCGCTGGTCAGCGGCTGCTCAGCGCGCGGACGAGTCTAGCAACGGACCCTCGTCCGGCCCGCGACGATCCGATGGAGACCGCCGGAACGCATCGAAGGCGCGCGCGTAGTCGACGCCGATGCCCTCGGCCACGGTGGCCTCGTCCACCCCCATGTCGGCCAGGGACTTCGCCCAGATCCCGAGCGCGGCGTGCGCGGGGTCGCCCGCGAGCGCGAGCGTCGCCTCGATCGCCTCCTCGTACCCGCGCGCGGTGGCCTCGGCGGCGGCCAGGCCCTCGACGTGGGCGCGGGCCGCCGCGCCCATCCGGGCGCGGCGGTCCTCATCGGCCAGGAGCTCCGCGATCGCCCGACCCAGCTCCGCCGGGTCGGGCACCCCCGCCGGGACGTGGACCACGAGCTCCTCCGGGACGTCGAGGTACGCGCCGGTGGCCGAGACGATCGCCGGCTTCCCCGCCTGCATCGCCCGCGAGAGCGACCCGCTCGTCTCGCCGCGCGTCGGATGTCGCAGGTCGACCACGACGTCGGACGCGACGAGCCAGGCTCGGAACTCGTCGTCGGTCACATCCGTCGCGAGCGTCGCGCGCGACCCGAGCCCGGCCCGGCGGAGCAGCTGCTCGGGGTCGTACCCGGGGATCCGACGGCCGACGAGCGCGACGTGCACCCCGTCGCCGAGGCCGCCCACGGCGGCGAGGAGCGGCTCCAGCTGCTTCGCGGCGTTCAGATCGCCGGGCGCCACGACGAGCGCGCGCATGCCTCGGGCCTCGAGACCGGCCCGGAGCTCCCGGGCGCGCGGCTCGGCGCGACGGATCGCGGCCGGATCCTCGATCGGTGGATGCGGCACCACGAACACGGGCGTCCGGCAACCGAGCTCCTGGAGGTACCGGCGGCCGAAGTCCGCGTGCACGACGATCCCGCGGGCGCGGCGCGCCACGTGCGCCGCCCATGGCACGCGCAGGGGCTCGTTGCGGACGACGTCGGGCGAGGTCAGGTTGCGCTGCAGCGCCTGGGCCTCGCGCAGCGCCTTGAACGCGAGCGGGTCGCCGAGCGTGCGCAGGGCCGCGACGAAATCGTCCAGCGCCAGGTCGTGCAGGACGATCAGGGAGGCGGGGGCGACGTAGGCCGCGCGGTAGGCCTCCAGGTGGTACTCGGCGTTGTTCCCGATCTGGAACACACCGAGCTGATAGCCGTGCAACCGCGGCGTCATCCGCGGCTCGAACGGCCAGACGACGTCCACCCGGTGGCGTCGCATGAACCCGATGCGCTCGAGACCGTCCAGCACCGCCCGGTCGTAGCTGGCGACGCCCGTCGCGGCCGGCGGCAACGGCCCGCAGAACAGGACCTCTCCGACCGACCCGGGACCGGGCGGGCCCGGGTCGGAGAGCACGCGCCGGGCGAGCCTCGCGAGCCGATCGCGGATCATGCGTCCAGCAGGCGCGCGACCACGTCCGGCCAGCGCGGGACCTCGGCGCGGACGACCGCGTTCCCGGCCTGGCCCAGGCGAAGTGCCAGGTCGCGGTCGGCGTACAGCCGGTCGAACGCCTCGGCGATCGCCCGTGGCTCGGGCGGCACGACCGCGCCGGTCTCGCCGTCGAACACGAACTCGAGCGGGCCGCCGCTGTCCGAGAGCGTCACGACGGGCCGGGCGGCGGCGAACCCCTCGATCGTGACGTAGCCGTAGTCCTCGTCGAACGGGCCGTAGTACACGGCGAGGGCCGTCTCGTAGAGCTCGTACAGCCGCTCGTCGGAGGCGCCGATCTCGAAGGTGACGCGGTCGCCGATCCCGGCCCGCTCGACCCGGTCCCGGAGCGACCGCTCGTCCGGACCCCGCCCCACGAGCACGAGCCGGACCCCGGTGCGCACGTGCGCCATCGCGTCGATCGCGAGCGACTGGCGCTTGAGGCTCTCCATCCGGCTCGGGAAGACGACGTGCCCACCGATCGGGCCCGCCGGCTGATCCAGCAGCGCCTCCATCACCGGCGACGGGTGGTACAGGGGCTCGGCGGGGATCCGCAGCGAGTCCCACAGCCGCGTCTGCACGTTCTTCGAGTTCGTGAACACGCGCTTGGCCTCGTTCAGCGCGAGGCGGTCGGCGTTCCAGACCATGTCGCGCACGGCGGCGCCGTCGTGCTGGCGCGAGAGGTCGGCGTAGTCGGGGTGGTCCCACAGCTCGTAGGCCGTGCGGTGCTGATGCATGAGCCAGACGATCTTGCGTTCGTGCTCGACGAGGTACGCGGGGAACTTCAGCCCGATCACCGCGTCCACCCGCAGGCCGTTGGACTCGGTGATGTCGAAGCTCCGCCACACGGCCATCTGATGCGCGAGCTGCGACGCCGGGTACCACTTGCCCGCGATCTGGACGAGGTCCGCCTCGTGCCCGGCGGCCCGCAGCGCGCGCGTCAGCTGTTCGGCGTGCGTCTCGGCGCCGCCGCGGACGAACGCGGTCTGGGGATGCAGGACCGCGATCCTCACGGGATGTGGTCCTCGGCCTCGCCGGGGTCGTCCTCGCCGATCGACCGGCGGAGCCGCGCGACCTCGACCTCGGCCGCCATCAACCGCTCGGCGAGCCCGGTCGTGAGCTCGGCCAGGTCCCCTACGACCCGGTCGTACCGTCGCGACACCGGACGCATCGAGCGGAAGAGCCCGTACTTCAGCTTGCGACGCCAGCGCGAGGGCGAGGCCAGGTACCCCTCACCCTGCGGGACGGACGCCAGCTCGTCGGCGCGAAGCTGCGCGGCGAGGTCCATCAGGCGATCGCGCACCTCCGGGGTCGTCAGGCGGGCACGTGAGACCCGATCCTGCGCCCAGTAGAGCTCGCGGGCGAGCTCGGACGCTGCGGGATCGGGCACGGTGGGATCGGGTGGGCCAGCCATCGGCGCAGGTCAGCGTAGCATCCGCCCCTCGCGCGACCGCTCGCCCGGAGCTACGCGTCCGGACCGATCAGCGAGCGCAGCGCGACGTCGAGCGACGGCATCGGCTCCAGCCCGAGCCCCGGCAGCACCACGCTCGTGAGCGACGCATCGGTCGGGCGCGGCGCGGGGAGCGCCAGGTCGGCCGAGGTCTGCGGCTCGACCCGGCCGGTGAGGCCGCCGATCGCCTTCGCCCGCGACAGCACGTCGAACCAGCACGCCCGCTCGGGCCCGGCCACGTGATACGTGCCGGGGCGGCCCGCGAGCACGAGCGGCAGCAGCCGCGCGGCGAGGGCGCTCACGGGCGTCGGCGTCCCGAACCGGTCCGCCAGCCCGCCGACCGTCTCGCCGGCGCGCAGGCGCGCGATGGCTCCGCTCACGTAGTCGGTGCCGCCGCCGAAGACCTGGCCGGTCCGCACGATCACGTGACGCCACCAGCACTCGCGTACCAGGCGCTCCCCGGCGACCTTCGAGCGGCCGTAGACGGACAGCGGACCGGGTCGGTCGAACTCGTCGTAGGGGGCGCCCTTCGTCCCGTCGAAGACGTAGTCCGTGGAGACGTGCAGCAGCCAGGCGTCCGCCATCCGGGCCGCCAGCGCGAGGCTCTGCGGGCCGAGCGCGTTGTCGCGCCAGGCCCGCTCGGGATCGGACTCGTTCGCGTCGACCGCGGTGAACGCCGCCAGGTTCACGATCGCGTGCGGTGCGAGCGACGGGACGGTGCGCATCACGGCGTCGTGGTCGCCGACGTCGAGCTCCGCGTGCGTGAGGGCCGTCACCTCGTGGTGCGGCGCCAGCTGCGCCAGGAACGCTCGCGCGAGCCCGCCGCCGGCGCCGGTGACGACCAGCCTCACCCCGCGACCCCGGCGAGCATCGTCTCGACCCACGCCCGGTGATCGCGGTACCAGGCCACGGTCCGGGCGAGCCCCTCGTCGAACGGTACCTCGGGCGTCCACCCCAGGGCACGCAGGCGTGCGTCGTCGAGTCCGTAGCGGAAGTCGTGCCCGGGTCGCGCGTCGACGAACGCGATCGTCGCCGGGTCGGCCCCCGCCAGGGCGCAGATCCGCTGGGCGAGCTCGAGGTTCGCGAGCTCGGTGCCGCTCCCGATGTTGTACGTGCCGCCCGGCTCGCCGCGGTCGAGGACCACGAGGCACGCGCGGATCCAGTCCGTGACGTAGAGCCATTCGCGCCGCTGCCGCCCGGCGTCGTAGACGGGCAACGGGCGGCCGTCGAGGGCGGCCGTCACGAAGACCGGGATCGCCTTCTCCGGGTTCTGGCGGGGACCGTACGCGTTCGTTCCCCGCACGATCGTCACCGGGACGCCGAAGGTCACCTGGTAGGCGCGCGCGATCAGCTCGGCGGCCGCCTTGCTGGCGGCGTACGGGCTCCGCGGCGCGGGTGGGTCGTCCTCGTGGAACGTGGAGCCCTCGCGTCCCTCGCCGTAGATCTCGTCGGTCGAGACCAGCAGGAGCGGCCGGTCCCGATCCCGGCACGCGTCCAGGACGACCTGCGTCCCGAGCACGTTCGTCCGGAGGAACTCGCCGGGTCCCTCGATGCTGCGGTCGACGTGCGATTCCGCCGCCGCGTGCACGACGCGGTCGGCGCCGCCCACCAGCTCGACCACCACCTCCGGATCCGTGACGTCCCCGCGGACGAACCGGAAGCGGGGGTGATCGACGTGGACCGCGAGGTTCTCCAGGCTCCCGGCGTAGGTCAGCTTGTCCAGCACCGTGACCTGGACGCGGGGATCCGCGAGCAGGCCGTCGACGAGGTGGGAGCCGATGAAGCCGGCGCCGCCGGTCACGAGCACGTGGAGATCGGTCATCGGCAGGCCTTTCGGGTGTGCGCCGAGTCTATCCGGGGGCGCCCACGCCGGGACCTCCCGCATCGGGGCCGCCCACGCCGGGGCCGCCCGCCCCGCCCGCGGCCCCGTGGAGCACCTCGACGGTCCGCTGAGCCGTGCGTTCCCACGTGAACCGCGCCGCCCGCGCGACGCCGGAGGCCGACAGCATGGCCCGCAGGTCCTCGTCCGCGAGCAGCTCGGCCATGCCCGCCGCGATCGACGCCGTGTCCTCCGGATCGACCAGGACCGCCACGTCGCCCGCCACCTCCGGCAGCGCCGCGACGTCCGCGGTCACCACCGGGACCCCGGCGGCGAACGCCTCGAGGACCGGGAAGCCGAACCCTTCGTACCGAGAGGGGTAGGCGAGGACCGTCGCGCCGGAGAGCAGCGCCACCTTGTCCCGTTCGGACACGTAGCCGGTGCGCACGATCCGGCGCCGCATCCCCTCGGGGAGCGCGGCCACGGCTTCCTCCACCTGCTCGACGGCCTTCGGCAGCCACGCGACCGGGCCGCCGGCGATGACCAGCGACGCCGCCGTTCCCAGCTGGCCGAACGCCGCGATCAGGCGCGGGAGGTTCTTGCGCGGCTCGATCCCGCCGACGAACAGGACGTACCGACCCTCGATCCCGAACTTGCGGCGCACGGCATCGATGCCCGCCTCCGGCACGGGCGCGTAGGCATCGGCGTCCACCCCGTGATGGACCACGTGGACGCGCTCCGGCTCGAGCGATCGCCACTCGAGCAGGTCTGCCCGCGCCGACGCCGACGGCACGATCACCGCGGGCGCCGCCTCGACCGAGCGCGCGAGCCGCCGCTGCCACCCGGCGTCGAACTGAGGCGCGCTCTCGGGGATGCGCAGGAACGCGAGGTCGTGGACCACCGGGATCCCCCGGTCCGGCCGTCCGGTCCGCGGCGGCAGGAAGTTCGTCCCGAGGAGCAGATCGAACTCGCCCGTCAACCACTCCACCCGGGGGACGCCGAGCCGCCACGACAACGGCTGGAACAGGCGCGACGGGATCCGTGATGCCTTCTCGGTGAGGTTCGACAGCTCGAGCGCCGCGAAGCGCCGCCGGCCGCGGAACACCCCGCGGACGTCCAGGTACCAGGCCACGAAGTCCGTCGCGGGATCGGCCGCGGGCAGGTGGCGGACCATCCGGCGCACGTAGTGCGGGATCCCGGTGCCGCGCGGGCCCAGCGCCGGACGGGCGTCGATCACGACTCGCACGCACGACAGGCTAGCCGAGGCGGTGCATCGCCCGGACCGAGCGACCCGCCCGCGGGCGCAGGCTCACCCGAGCTCGACGCGTCCGTGGTCGCCGACGACCAGCCGGTGGGTCCCCGGTTCACCGGAATGCCGCACCTCGGCGCCGCGCCCGAGGATGGAGTCCGCGAGCCCCTCCACGCCGTGGATCCGGCAGTCCTCCATCACGATCGAGCCTCGGATCGCGCTGCGCTGCACGACGCAGTCGCGTTCGATCGAGACGTCGGGGCCGATGACCGAGTCCTCGATCACCGTCTCGGGCCCGATCGAGACCGGACCGACGATGCGTGAGCGGATCACCTTCGCGCCCGCCCCGAGCGCCACGACTCCCTCGACCGTCGAGGCCGCGTCGACCTGCCCAGGGGCCGCCGCCGGCCGCAGCGCACCGAGCAGGACCCGGTTCGCCTCGAGCAGGTCCGCCGGTCGTCCCGTGTCCTTCCACCACCCGCCCACCATCTCGGCCCGGACGGTCCGGTCGTGGTCGATCAGCCACTGGATCGCCTCGGTGATCTCGTACTCGCCGCGCCACGAGGGCTCCAGCGTGTCGATCGCCTCGTGGATCGCGTCGTCGAACAGGTACACGCCGACGAGGGCCAGGTCGCTCACGTGTTCGCGCGGCTTCTCGACGAGGCGCACGACGCGCTCCCCGTCGAGGACCGCGACCCCGAAGCGTTCGGGCTCGGGGACGCGCGCGAGGAAGATCTGCGCATCGGGCCGCGTGCGCTCGAACTCCTCGACGAAGCGGGACACGCCCTCGAGCAGGACGTTGTCGCCCAGGTACATCAGGAACGGGGCGCCCGCGACGAAGTCGCGGGCGCACCGGACAGCGTCGGCCAGACCGAGCGGCGCCGCCTGCGGGATGTAGGTCACGTCGAGGCCCCACGCGGAGCCGTCGCCCACCGCCGCGCGGATCTCGTCGCCGGTGGAGCCGATCACGATCCCGACCTGGGTGATGCCGGCGTCGCGGATGCTCTCGAGCGCGTGGAACAGGATCGGCGAGCCGGCCACCGGGATCAGCTGCTTCGCGTTCGTGTGCGTGAGCGGGCGCAGGCGCGACCCCTCGCCGCCCGCCAGGATCAGCGCACGCATCAGCCGCTCGCGGGGATGCAATCCGAGGAGGACGGCGCCTCCGAGCCGACGGGCTGCGGCTCGTAGGACGGCGTCACGAAGACCGCGACCGACGCGCCGCCGAGGTCGGCGACCGGGACGAGTCGCAGGTCCGGGAAGTACCGGGCCACGACCAGTGCCTCGACCTCGCCCGCCGGTGTGTACGCGATCGCCGAGCCGCCGACGTCGGCCCCGAACGCCGCGTAGCTGACGATCCCGGGCGAGACGTCGAACCCGCCTTCGGACAGGACCCGCTCGACCTCGGTCGCGGCGGCCGCCTGCCCGTGCTCCACGACCGGCACGCGGATCGTCGCCTCCGAGGGCGGCGTCCCCGCGAGGTCGGTCCCGACGGGCGGGAGCGGCCCGCCGTCGCGGAGCGCGGAGAACAGCTCCTCGGCGGCGGGGTCCATCCGGATCACCGACAGGCCGTCGATCGTCTCGCCGGTGCCGGAGACGGCGCGGAAGTCCGCGGCGCCGGTCGTGATCCCGCGGAGCTGGCCCACGAGGTAGACGAGGTCGGCGGGCGACAGATCCTCGTCACGCGTCATGTTGCGCAGGATCGGATGGATCAGGGCCGGGACCCTGATGAGCTCGGACGGTTGCAGGAGCCGGTTGATCAGGGCCCGCAGGAACTGCTGCTGCCGGCTGATGCGGGCGAAGTCCGGCACGGTGTCGCACGGCAGGTGCCGCGTGCGGACGTACGCGAGCGCCTGGGAGCCGTCGAGCGTCTGGCACCCGGCCTTCAGGTCCAGGCCGGCGTTGATGTCGTACAGGTCGGTCGGGATGCACATCTCGACGCCGCCGAGCGCATCGACGACGCCCTGGAAGCCGCCGAGGTCCACGTAGAGGAAGTGGTTGATCCGCAGCCCCGTCAGCTTGTGGAGCGTCTTCGCCACGAGCAGCGGGCCGCCGCCTTCGATCCCGCCCTCGAACGCGCCGTTGATCTTGCCGAACCCGTGGCCCGGGATCTCGACCCACAGGTCGCGTGGGAACGACACGATCACGACCTTCTGCCGCTTCGGATCCGAGTGGACGATCATGATCGTGTCCGAACGGTTCTCGCCGCCGATCACCTCGTCGCTGCCGAACTGCTCCTGCTGCTCGGGCGTGAGGTTCGAGCGCGAGTCGCTGCCGAGAAGCAGGTAGTTGCAGACGTTGCGGACGCACGGTCCGCCGACGTCTGGCTGCGCCTGCGCCGTCGAGCCACGGGCCTCGAACCCGCCGATCGTGCCCTCCCCCCTCGCCTGCTCGTAGGCGGCGAAGCCGTACGCGGAACCGGCGGCGATCATCAGCGCGATCGTCGCCGAGACGCCGACGAGCAGCCGCGTGGCGCGGCCGTGCGGGTGCTGGGAGGGAGGCGGGCTCGCCATCGGTTCCAGCCTACCCGCGGGCTCGTGAGGTCCGATCCGTGATGGCTGTGACGTTCCTGTGGCGCGATGGGGGGACCGATAGGATGGCCGAGCGCGTCCGATGCGCAGGTCAGGAGCGGTGCGTGGTCGGTGACCCGGTGAAGGTGCTCGTCGTCGCGCTGGACGAACCGCTCCGGCGGGAGCTCGAGGCGGACGACGGGTGCGTCGTCAGCGCCGTGGGCACGCTCGAGGAGGCCTTCCCCGTCGCGGCGGCCTCCGATGCGATCGTGATCGACCTGCTGGGCCTGGCGCCGCTCGAGGTCGTGGAGGGCCTGCGGTCCGTGGCGCCCGACGCCGCGCTGGTGGTCGTGACCACCCCCGACGACGCGGCGGACGGGGCGATCGCGATGCACGCGGGTGCCGAGGACCACCTGGTCCGCGGCTCGATCCCGGCGGGGCTCCTGCCACGCGCCGTGCGGTACGCGGCCGGCATGCGGCGGCTGCGCACCGACCTGGCCACGCAGGACGAGGCGACCGGGCTGCCGAACCTCCGCGGGTTCCAGCCGATCGCCGAGCATCACCTGCGCATGGCCGATCGCGCCGGCACCCCGGTCGTGTTCGTGTTCGTCCGGATCGAGGAACCGGCGTCGGGAGCCACCCCCGACGCCATCGCCCCCGTGCGCGAGGCGGCATCGATCGTGCTCGAGGCGGTCCGGGACTCCGACGTCCCGGCGCGCGTGGCTCCCGACACGTTCTGCATCCTGCTCACCGGCGACGCGACCGGGGCCGAGACGCTCGTCCTGTCCCGCCTCGTCGAGGCGATCGCGGTCCACAACGCCCGTCGCGACCGACCGCGACCGCTCGCGCTCTCGGTGGGGAGCGCCCTGTACGAGCCCGGATCCACGGACGGACCCGCGTCCCTGCCCCAGATCCTCGAGCAGGCCGATCGGCGCCTGGCGGAGCCGAAGCTCGACGAACGTCCGGACGCCTGACCCCGTCCTGCCTTTTGCCGCGACTTAACCGTGCGTTGCCCGGTCGCTTGGGCGCCTCCCCCTAGCGTGCCTCCAGGAACCTCACGAAGGAGGACGTGTCATGAACAAGCGCTCCGCGATCACCGTGGCTCTCGGCCTCGTCGCGGCCCTCGTGATCGGTGGCGTCGGGCTCACGATGGGGATGACGGGCCCGGCCCCGAGCCTCGCCTCGGTGCGCGACCCGGCCCCGAAGGTGCGCACGATCCACCGCACCGTCACGGTGCACCGGCCGGCCGCGTCCGCCGCGACCGTCATCGCCACGGCCCCGGCCCCATCGGTCGGCGCCGGCGCGCAGGGCGACTACGACGACGATGGCTTCGAGGACGAGGGGTACGCAGAGGGTCACGACGAGGGCGAGGATCACGGCGGCGGCTACGAGGACGACGAACACGAGGCCGAGGATGACTGAGGCCCGCCCCCGAAGCCGCTGGCCGAAGCGCGCGGTCCGGGCCGTCGCCTGGAGCGCTGCGGGCGCCGCGTTCCTCACGGGCCTGGGTGCGCTCGGGGCGGCGCCGCAGCCCTCCGGCGCCGCCGCCGTCGCGCCGGTGCGACAGAAGGTGATCATCCGGCGGATCGTGAAGCGCGTCGTGATCGTCGATCCGGTCCCAGCGCCGGTCACGATCCCGGCATCGTCCTCGACGTCGACCGGCCAGGCCCCGAGTGCCCCCGCGCCGGCGCCTGCCCCGGCGCCCACGACCTCCGGGGGTTCGCACGGATGACCGGCGAGCCGTTCCTCCGCTCCGGGTTCCGCGCGATGGGGACCGACGTGACGCTCCTCACGTCGGTCGGTGCCCACGACGATGCCCTGGCGCGTGTCCGAGAGGCGTTCGAGACCGAGGAGCAGCGGTTCTCCCGCTTCCGCGAGGACAGCGAGCTCTCGCGCGTGAACCGCGCCGCCGGCTCGTGGTGCCGGATCTCGGCGGGCTTCGAGGCCCTCCTGCGCTTCGCGATCGGCCAGGCGCGGACCACCGCGGGCCGCTTCGACCCGACGCTCCTGGCCGCGGTCCGATCGGCCGGGTACGACCGCGACTTCGCCGACGTCTCACGGGGCCCGGCCGGACCGTCCGGGCCGCCCGTCCCGGGCGGCGGTTGGCGGGCGATCCGGCTCGAGCCGGGCCGCGTGCGGATCCCGGACGGGACCGGCATCGACCTCGGCGGGGTCGCGAAGGGCTGGACCGTCGACCTCGCGGCGGCCGCCGCGCTCGAGGCCGGGGCCGCCTGGGCCCTCGTGAACGCCGGAGGGGATCTGCGGATCGCGGGCGAGGCTCCCGCGCTCGACGTGGCGATCGAGGATCCCGCGGATCGCTCGGCGGAGGCGCTGCGCGTGCGCCTGGCGGCCGGCGGCCTGGCGACCTCGTCGATCCGGGTCCGCGCCTGGGGCGAGGGCCGGCATCACCTGATCGATCCCGCGACGGGCGCGCCCGCCGACGACGCGGTGATCCAGGCGAGCGTCTGGGCCGCCACGTGCGCCGAGGCGGAGACCCTCGCCACGTGGGCCCTGCTCACGGGACGGTCGGCGCTCGACCGCGTGGCGGGGGCGATCGTCACCAGCGACGGAGACCTCGTGACGAGCTTCCCGACGACCGAGGTGGCGGCATGACCACGTGGATCGTCCTGCGGGCGGCCGGGATCGGCGCCTACGTCGCGCTGTTCCTGGCCGTGGCCTGGGGGCTGATCGGGACGACATCGCTCGTCTCGAAGCGTGTCTCGAAGCCGTCCGCGAACACCTTCCACGGCGTGGTGGCCGCCGCCGGGTTCGTCCTGTTGCTGGTGCACCTCGGCGGCCTGCTGGTCGACCGGTTCGTCCCGTTCGGGATCGCCGACGTCCTGATCCCGATGCGATCGTCCTTCCGGCCGGTCGCGATCGCGGCCGGGATCGCGGCGATGTACGGGATGGCGATCGTGTTGGCATCCTCCTGGGCCCGCAAGCGCGTGGGCACGACGTGGTGGCGACGGCTCCACCAGCTCTCGGTGCCGATCTTCACCCTGGCGCTGCTGCACGGCGTGTTCGCCGGCACCGACACCGAGCGGCCGTGGATGTTCTGGCTCTACGCGGCGACCGGCCTGATCACGTTGTTCCTCGTGATCGTGCGCGGCCTGACGGCCGGCTACCGTCCTGCGCGACCCGCGCGTCCGGCGCCCGTCACGCCGGAGGCTGGCTGAGCCCGGCGTCGTGGAACAGGTCCACGGACGCCACGTCGTCCACCTCCCAGACCATCCGGTCGTCGACCTTCACGACGCCGGGGACGTGTCCGACCCGGGCGACGATCCCCTCGGCCTGCGACCGGAGCTCGACCTCGCCCTCGAGCCGTACCCGTCCCTCGTGGACGGTCACGGCGATCGCGTCGGGCGGGACGAACAGCTCGGAGGTCAGGGCCCGTCGCACGCCCTCGCCGATCTCCTCGTCGCCCAGGAGGAACGCGCCGAGCAGGTCCACGCGGGACACGATCCCCACGACGTGCCCCTCGGGGTCGACGACGGGGAGCCGGGCCACCTTGTTCTCGTGCATCCGGTGGACGGCGTCCAGGAGCGACGCCTCGGGCTCGATCGTGACCGCCGGGCTCGTCATCGCCTGGCCGGCGGTCTCGGCCCTGGTCAGCTTCCCCCGGCGCGCGTCGTGTGCGGCCGCGGGCGCGGGATCCAGGAACTCGATCTCCTCACGCAGCAGCAGGTCGGACTCGGACACGATCCCGACGATCCTCCGGTCCGCATCCAGGACGGGCAGGGCGCTCACGCGGAACTCGCGCATCAGGCGAACCAGCTCCGGGAAGGGATCCTCGGCGTGGGCCACCGCCACCGTCCGCGTCATGACGTCCAGCACCCTCTGGGTCATGGCTCTCACCTCCCGTGCCCAACACGGTACCCCCGTTCGCGGGGAACGACAGAGGGACGTTCGGGGGGCTGAACCCGGGACCATCGGCCCCGGCCGCGGGTGCGGCCGCGAGCGGCCGGGCTCCGACCCGGCTACCCGGCGAGCATCTGACGGAGCACCAGCCGGAGGATGCCGCCGTTCGCGAAGTACTCGAGCTCGGCGGCTCCGTCGATCCGGACCGTGGCCGGGAACGTCGTGACGGAGCCGGCGTCGTCCGTCGCCTCCACGGTGACACGCATCCCCGCCGTCACGCCCGCGTCCAGCCCCCGCACCGCGAACGTCTCGCGCCCCGTCAGCCCGAGCGAGGCGGCCGAGTCGCCGGCGACGAACTCGAGCGGCAGGATCCCCATCCCGACGAGGTTGCTGCGGTGGATCCGCTCGAAGCTCTCCGCGATCGCGAAGCGCACGCCGAGGAGGATCGGGCCCTTCGCCGCCCAGTCGCGCGACGAGCCGGTGCCGTACTCCTTGCCGGCGATCACGCCGAGCGGGGTGCTCTCGTTCGCGTAGCGGCCCGCCGCCGCGTACACGGTCATGGCGTCGCCGCTGGGGAGGTGCGTCGTCCACGGGCCCTCGGTGCCCGGCGCCAGCTCGTTCCGCAGGCGGATGTTCGCGAACGTCCCCCGCGCCATCACCTCGAAGTTGCCACGCCGCGCGCCGTAGCTGTTGAACGCCGCCGGCGGGACACCGTTCGCCTGGAGGAACTCCCCGGCCGGTGAGTCCGCCTTGATCGAGCCCGCCGGCGAGATGTGGTCGGTGGTGATCGAGTCTCCGACCTTCACCAGGATGCGCGCTCCCTCGATGTCGCCGGCGGCGGCCTCGGGCGCATCGAGCCCCTCGAAGAACGGCGGCTCCTGGACGTAGGTCGAGGTCGGATCCCACGCGTACATCGGGCCCGACGGCGCCGGCAGCGCGTCCCAGTGCTCGTCGCCGTCCCAGATCCGCGCGTACTGCTCGCGGAACTGCTGCGGCTCCACGGCGGTCGCGATCGCGTCGGCGACCTCCTGCGGCGTCGGCCAGAGGTCGCGCAGGTACACCGGGCCGTCCGTCCCCCGGCCGACCGGATCGGCGGTCAGGTCGGTCTGCACCGTCCCGGCGAGCGCGTAGGCGACGCACAGCGGCGGCGACGCCAGGTAGCTCGCCCGCACCTGTGGGTGGATCCGCCCCTCGAAGTTCCGGTTGCCCGAGAGCACCGCGACGACGTTCAGGTCGCCCTGCTCCACCGCGGCCGCGACCTCGTCCGGCAGCGGCCCCGAGTTGCCGATGCAGGTCGTGCAGCCGTAGCCGACGAGCGCGAACCCGAGCTTGTCGAGGTAGGGGGTGAGGCCGGCGCGATCCAGGTACTCCGTCACGACGCGCGACCCCGGAGCCAGGCTCGTCTTCACCCAGGGCTTCGCGTCGAGGCCCGCCTCGACCGCCTTCTTCGCCAGGAGCCCCGCCGCGAGCATCACCGAGGGATTGGACGTGTTCGTGCAGCTCGTGATCGCGGCGATCACGACCGAGCCGTGACCCACCGTCTCGCCATCGAGTGGCACCGGGGGCGCATCCGGGTCGATGGCTCCGTCCGTGTCGACGGCCACCTCGGGGTTGCCGCCTTCCCCCACCCAGCGGCCGACCTCGGTCGGCTTCGGATCGGGCTCGAGGCCGTCGCGGAAGGCCGCGACGAACGACCCCCAGACGCCCTGCAGCGGAACGCGGTCCTGCGGCCGCTTCGGCCCGGCGACCGAGGGCACGATCGCGGACAGGTCGAGCTCCAGGACCTCGGAGAACGTCGGCTCCGTGTCGCCGTCCGCGCGGAACAGCCCCTGCTCCTTCGCGTAGCGCTCGACCAGGTCGACGCGGTCCTCGCGGCCCGTGAACGCGAGGTACCGCAGCGTCTCGGCGTCGATCGGGAAGTACGACGACGTGGCGCCGTACTCCGGGCACATGTTCGACAGCGTCGCGCGGTCGGCGATCGACAGCGTCGACAGCCCGTCGCCGAAGAACTCGACGAACCGCGCCACGACCCCATGCGCGCGGAGCATCTCGGTGAGGGTCAGTACCAGATCCGTCGCCGTCGTCCCCGCCGGGAGCGCGCCCACGATCCGGATGCCGACGACGTCCGGCTGCGGCAGGAAGATCGGCTGGCCCAGCATCGCGGCCTCGGCCTCGATCCCGCCGACGCCCCAGCCCAGGACGCCGAGCCCGTTGATCATCGTGGTGTGCGAGTCGGTGCCCACGACCGTGTCGGGGAACGCCACGCCGTCGCGGACCGTCACGACCTGGCCCAGGTGCTCCAGGTTCACCTGGTGGCAGATGCCGGCGCCGGGCGGCACGACGCGCAGCCCGTCGAACGCCTGCTGGGCCCAGCGCAGCAGGGTGTACCGCTCGGCGTTGCGTTGGTACTCCCACTCGATGTTCGCGGCGTACGCCTCCTCGCTGCGGAACAGGTCGACCTGGACCGAGTGGTCGATGATCAGGTCGGCCGGCACGAGCGGGTTGACCTTCGCCGGATCGCCCCCGTAGCGGGCCATCGCCGAGCGCATCGCGGCCAGGTCCACGACCGCGGGGACGCCGGTCAGGTCCTGCATCAGGACCCGCGCGGGCATGAACGCGATGTCGCCGGCGGGGCCGGGCCACGACGCGAGCGCGCGCACGTCGTCGTCGGAGACGTCGCGCGTCCCCGCGCGCCGCAGCAGGTTCTCCAGGAGGATCAGGATGGTCTTCGGCAGGCGCGAGACGTCGCCGACGCCCTGGTCGGCGAGCCAGGGCAGGCGGTGCAGGTCGAGGGCGCCGTCGGCGGTCTCGAGGGAGCCGCGGGCGCCGGCCAGTTCGGACGTCATCGGGGCATCGTTCCCTTCCGGCGGATCGGTCCTTCCATCCTCCCACGCCGGACCCGCGGGCCCAGGGCCGGACGGTCAGCGAGCGGTGCGTTCGGCGGCCCGGGCGGCCTTGATCGTTTCCTTGTGCTCCATGCGCTTCGCGCGGCGGAGCTTCGCCTCGCGCTGACGGCGCTGTTCGATCTCGCTCTCGGCCACGAGCGGCGGGACCGGGCAAGGAT
>DATBLY010000092.1:0-14424 GCA_036555125.1 Actinomycetota bacterium
GGACGCCGCAGGCTCACGCGCGCGCACGAGGCGACCGCCGGCCTCGTGCAGGAGGTCGAAGCCCTCGATCTCGACGATCGGGCGTGGTTCGTGGACGTGGTCGAGCGGCTCGATCGGTCGCTCCGTGACCGCGACGACCCGGGATGGGAGCGGCGCTAGCCGCCCGATACGGGCGGCAGCACGGCCACCTCGTCCCCGGCGGCGACGGGCGTCGAGCGCTCCGCGCGCTCCCCGTTGACGACGAACGAGGCCACCGCGGCGACCCGGGCGAACCGCTCCCCGTACCGCCCGCTCAGCTCGTCCACCAGCTCGCCGACGGTCCGGCCGGCCCCCTGTACCTCCGAGGCGCCGGCGTCCTCGCGCAGGGAGGCGAACAACCGCACCCGGATCCCCGTCATGGCTGGTCAAGCGTACCGGCGGCGATGCCGACCGGCTAAGGTGGGAAGACCCATGCCGTTCATCGTCCTGCTCGCCGATCGCGATCCCGAGACCGCCCTCCCGGCGCTCGAGGAGCTCCGGCCCGACCTCAAGTGGGAGCCGCTCGCGCTCGGCTCGATCGGGCACGTCCTGGAACTCGATCCGCAAGCCGTGCTGGTGGACGCCGGCGAGAACCCGGCCCAGGCCTGGTCGGTGCTTCAGGAGCTCCGTTCGCGGGACCCGCGCATCCCGACGCTCCTGCTGGTCGAGCGGACCGAGCTCGAGCGCTACCCGTGGCCCGAGGTCGCCGACGAGTTCGTCTACCCGGGCGCGCCGGCGGGCGAGCTCCGCGTCCGCCTCGCCATGCTCCGCCGGCGGGCCGGCACGGGAGACGGCTCGGTGATCCGCCTCGGACCCGTCGCGATCGACGTCGAGACCTACCAGGTGACGGCGTCCGGACGCCCACTCGACCTGACGTTCAAGGAGTTCGAGCTCCTGCGGTTCCTGGCCTCCCACCCCGGGCGCGTCTACACGCGGCCGGCGCTCCTGCGCGAGGTGTGGGGCTACGATTTCTACGGCGGCACCCGCACGGTTGACGTCCACGTCCGCCGGCTCCGCGCCAAGCTCGGCCCCGAGCACGAGCAGCTGATCGAGACGGTCCGCAGCGTCGGCTACCGCGCCGCCGATCCCGCGTAACCGAGAGTTAACGCCGCAGAAACGGAACCCCTCCGCCCCGCGCCTACCCTGGCTGGCGTCCGTCGAGGCAGCAAGGGGGAACGCCGTGACCACACCGAAGGACGTCCTGGCGCTCGCGAAGGAGCAGGGGGCGGCGATCGTCGACTTCCGGTTCTGTGACCTGCCGGGGCTGATGCAGCACTTCTCGTCGCCGATCTCGGAGCTCACCGAGGGCCTGTTCGAGGACGGGATCGGGTTCGACGGCAGCTCGATCCGCGGGTTCCAGGAGATCCAGGAGTCCGACATGCTCCTCGTGCCGGACCCCGACACCGCGTACATGGATCCGTTCACGGCGGCCCCCACGCTCAACATCAACTGCTTCGTGAAGGACCCGGTGACCGGCGAGATGTACAGCCGCGACCCGCGCTACGTGGCGAAGAAGGCCGAGCTGTACCTGAAGCGATCCGGCATCGCCGACATCAGCTACTGGGGACCGGAGGCCGAGTTCTACATCTTCGACTCGATCCGCTTCGACCAGAACCAGCACGAGGGCTACTACCACATCGACGCCGACGAGGGCGTGTGGAACTCGGGCGCCGAGCAGGGCGGCAAGAACCTCGGGTACCGGCCGCGCTACAAGGAGGGCTACTTCCCCCTGCCTCCGATGGACCAGTACCAGGACCTGCGCAGCGAGATGGTGCTGAACCTCGAGAAGGTCGGGATCAAGATCGAGGTGCACCACCACGAGGTGGGCACCGCCGGCCAGGCCGAGATCGACATGCGGTACGACACACTGCTGCGGACCGCGGACAACGTCCTCAAGTACAAGTACGTCGTCAAGAACACGGCGTGGCGAGCCGGCAAGACGGTCACGTTCATGCCGAAGCCGCTGTTCCAGGACAACGGCTCGGGGATGCACACGCACCAGAGCCTGTGGTCGGCCGACGAGAACCTGTTCTGGGACGAGGTCGGCTACGCGGGCATCAGCGACATGGCTCGGTACTACATCGGCGGGCTGCTCGCGCACGCACCGTCGCTGCTCGCGTTCACGAACCCGACGACGAACTCGTACCGGCGGCTCGTCCCCGGGTACGAGGCGCCGATCAACCTCGTGTACAGCCAGCGGAACCGCAGCGCCTGCATCCGGATCCCGGTCTTCTCGAAGAGCCCGGCGACCAAGCGCCTGGAGTTCCGCACGCCGGACCCGACGTGCAACCCCTACCTCGCGTTCAGCGCGATGCTGATGGCCGGCCTCGACGGGATCAAGAACAAGATCGAGCCGCCGGAGCCGATGGACAAGGACCTGTACGACCTGCCGCCCGAGGAGAAGGCGCTGGTCAAGCAGGTGCCGGGCTCGCTCGAGGAGGTGCTCGACAACCTCGAGGGCGACCACCAGTGGCTGCTCGAGGGCGGCGTGTTCACCCAGGATGTGATCGACACGTGGATCGAGTACAAGCGGATGCACGAGCTCGACGCCGTGCGCCTACGCCCGCACCCGTACGAGTTCCACCTGTACTACGACGTCTGAGCTGATCGCTCCGGACGGAGCGCACGCGAGAGCCGGTCCCTCGGACCGGCTCTCGTCGTTCCGTGCCTATGATGCGCGCCGATGGAGGGCAGGAAGCCGGTCAGGATCGACGACGTCGCGCGCGAGGCCGGCGTATCGATCACGACCGTCTCACACGCGCTGTCGGGCAAGGGCCGGCTCCCCGACGAGACCCGTGAACGCGTCCGGCGCGTGGCCGCCGACCTCGGGTACGCGCCGAACCCGGCCGCCCGCAGCCTCGCCGGCGGCAAGGTCGGCCTGATCGCGACGTTCGTCTCGCTGCCCGGCAACGCCCCGCTCGCCTTCACCGAGATCGACTACTACGTCCGGCTGATCACGGCGGCCACGTCTGCCGCGATCGAGCGCGGCTACTCGCTCGTCGTCGCGCCCTCGAACGCGGGCGCCGAGACCTGGAGCCGCCTTCCCCTCGACGGCGCGATCGTGATCGATCCGGCGAGCGGGGATCCCGGGCTCGGGTCGCTCCGTGATCACGGCGGCCCGCTCGTCCTGATCGGCCGCGACCTGAACGGGCGTCCGGACGACGTGGTGGTCCAGAACGACCACGCGGCCGCCACGCGGACCGTGCTGGACCATCTGCTCCAGGCGGGCGCCGGGCATGCGGCGCTCCTCACGCTCGAGCCGTACGAGTCCTTCACCGCCGACGCGCTCGACACCTATCGCGCCTGGTGCGCCGAGCGCGGGCGGGAGCCGGTCGTCGGGTTGACCCAAGCCGACTCGACGTCGGACCTGGTGGCGTTCCGCGAGGCGGCCGACGCGTTCGTCGGTCGCCCGGACCGGCCCGACGGGGTGTTCTGCATGTACGAGCGACTGGGCGTGGAGGTCCTGCGCGCGGCGCGCGAAGCGGGCCTCGCCGTCCCATCCGAGCTGCGCGTCGCCGCGATCTCGGAGATCGGGCTCGCCGAGACGTCCGATCCCCCGTTGACGACCCTCGAGATCAACCCCGACGAGCTGGGCTCGCGGGCGGCGCACCTGCTGATGGATCGCGTCGAGGGGCTCGAGGTCGCCAGCGCGCTCGACGTGCCGACCTGGCTCGTCGCGCGCGCGTCGACGGCCGGCTAGCCGCGCCGCTCCCGGCCCAGGCGTTCGATCAGGTCGGCCGCGACCACCTTGCCGTCGTGCGCGCGGATCCCCTCGCCGTTCGCGGCCATGCGGGCCCGTAGGTCCGCGTCGCCCAACAACCGCGCGATCGCGGCATGCAGCTCGCCCTCGTCGAACGCGTAGGTGTCCAGGCGCACGCCGAACCCCAGCTCGTGCACGCGCTGCGCGTTGTCGTACTGGTCCCAGAACAGCGGCAGCACGATCATCGGCTTGCCGAAGTGGAGGGCCTCGGTCGTCGTGTTGTTCCCGCCGTGCGTGATCACGAGGTCCACGTGCGGCAGGATGCTCGTCTGCGGCAGCCGGTCCCCGCCCCACATGTTCTCGGGCAGGTCGAACTCGTCGGCGCGCGGTCCCTTCGACACGACGAACCGGTTCGGCGAACGCGAGAGGACGTCCACCAGCCGGCGCATCAGCTCCACGTCCGCCGAGCCCAGCGACCCGAGCGACAGGTAGATCAAGGCGCCGTCGCGGCCCGCGAGCGACGGCGGCACGTCCCACGGCTCGTCCGTCCCGCGCACGCTCGACTCCAGACGGTGCCAGGTGGGCGGGAGCGGGCGTGAGCGCGGGTAGTCGGCGACCTCCGGATACACGTACAGGTTGAGGTCCGGGGACTCGTGGATGAACTCGAGGTCCGGGAGCGGCGGGGCCCCCTGCTCCACGACCCACTCGTTGTACGCGCCCCACGTGTCGCGGTGCACCCGCTCGTACTCCTGGACGAACGCGGCCCACGCCGAGCGGTCGTCGATCGGGTACCCGCTGAAGGTGGGGGGCAGATCCGGGTCCTTCATCTCGAGGGGGTTGCAGCTCATGATCCGCACCCACGGCGCGCGCTGGGTCATCAGCGCGGGGAACGAGCAGACGTTGTCCTCGACGATCACGTCCGGCCGCGCCCGATCGAGGATCGCCTGCAGCTGCGGCTCGCAGTACCGCGCGCCGTCGATCAACGAGGTCCAAACGGGCTCGATGAACGTCGCGAGCTGCTCGATCGTCGGCTTGCGGAACTCGGGCGCGGTCTCGGTGATGAAGTCGGTCCAGAACTGCCCGGCGTCCTGCTCCTCCTCGGGCGGCGGGGTCAGGTCGACCAGATCCTCCGCGAACCCGAGCGGCTCGAGACGCCCCTTCCACGAGGCCTCGGCCGCGAAGACCACCCGGTGGCCTCGGTCGACGAGCACCCTGCCGATCCCGATGCAGTTGTTCGTCGGGCCGTAGGCGCTCTCCGGCATGAAGACGATGGTCAGGCGCCCGTCGCCCATCTGCCCTGCCTCCCCGTGGTTGTGCGAAAGCGCTTGTGCAGCGCGCGAACCAGCCTATACGATGCCGCGCCAGGGGAGATGAGCCCGTCACGGCGGGCAAGGAGGGGGCATCGGACATGCGCGCACCCACGATCCGCATCGCGGTCCTGATCGCCGTGCTCGGCGTGGTCGCGGCCGCCTGCGGCTCCGACGACGGAGCCGGCGACGCGACCGGCGCGACTGCCGGGGCCTCGGGGGCGTCGGGCGCCTCCGGCGCGACCGCGCCCCAGGAGCTCGGCGGGACGCTCGTGATCTCGAACTGGGACGCCTACATGCCGGAGAACCTGATCCCGGACTTCGAGGCGGCCACGGGCGTGACGGTCGAGCTCGCGAACCACACCACGAACGAGGACATCATGGGCAAGATCACCGCCCAGAACGGCAGCGGCTTCGACCTGGTGTTCGTCTCGGGGCCGTTCGTCCAGGCGCTGGTGAGCCAGGGGTGGGCGGCCGAGGTCGACCACGGCCAGATCCCGAACCTCGCGAACCTGTATCCCGAGGCGAACGAGCTCGGGTACGACCCGGGCAACACCCATTCCGTGCCGTACACGTGGGGGACGACGGGGATCTGCTACCGCTCGGACCTCGTCAAGGACGCCCCCACGAGCTGGGAGCTGTTCCGCGACCCGCCGGCGGACCTGAAGGGCAGGATGACGATGCTGGGCACGGACCGCTGGCTGCTGCAGCCGGCCCTGCTGTCCGCCGGCGCCTCGATCAACACGACCGATCCGGCCGAGATCGACGCCGCGACGCAGTGGACGTTGGATGCCAAGGCGAACCTGCTGGGGTTCGACGACACGACCTTCTACTCGAAGCTCGTCTCGGGCGAGGCGAGCGCCGTGCAAGCGTGGGACGGTTGGTGCGAGTACGGTCGCGCCGAGGACGCGAACATCGACTTCGTGATCCCCGACGAGGGGAGCGACGTGTGGACCGACACGATGGTGATCCTGGAGTCGAGCGAGAACAAGGCGGCCGCGCACGCCTTCATCGACTTCGTGCTGATGCCGGAGATCGGCAAGGCGGTCACCGAGCTGGTCCTGTACAAGGTGCCGAACGTCCCGGCGATGGAGGCCGTCGACCCGGCGGTGATCGAGCAGTTCCCGACGCTCGCGATCACGCCGCAGGAGCTGCTGGCGCAGGAGCCCGAGGAGGACCTGGGGCCCGACGGCCTGCAGCTGTGGACGGAGGCCGTGACGCAGATCAAGTCGGGCTAGCCCCCCGCGGGGTGCGCTCGACGTGAGAACGGCGGCGCAGCCGGCGATGCCCGCGAGCCGGCTGCGCCGTCCCCTCCTCCCCCGCCTCGTCCTGGTCGGGCCGGGGTTCGCCTACTGGGTCCTGCTGTTCCTGATCCCCGTCGGGATCCTGCTCGCGTACAGCTTCTTCCAGCATGGGCCGTTCGGCGGCGTCGTCTACGAACCGACGCTCGACAACTACCGCCGGCTGTTCGACCCGCTCTACCTCAAGGTGCTGCTCTCGTCGGTCCGGTTGGCGGGGATCTCGACCGCGATCGCCCTGCTGATCGGGTACCCGGCCGCGTACTTCATCGCCACGGCCGAGCGGCGCTGGCGCGTGCCCCTGTTGATCCTCGTGATCCTGCCGTTCTGGACGAGCTTCCTGATCCGGACGTACGCGTGGATCGTGCTGCTCAACCCGGTCGGCCTGATCAACGAGGTCGCCAGCTGGTTCGGGCTCGGGCCGTTCGACCTGCTGTACAACGAGTTCGCGATCGTGGTCGGGCTGGTCTACGCGTACCTGCCCCTGATGATCCTGCCGCTCTACGCGTCGATCGAGCGGCTCGGGCCGACGACGCGTGAGGCCGCCGCCGACCTCTACGCGTCGCCGCTCTCGGTCCTGCGCAAGGTGCTGGTGCCTCTGACCCTGCCCGGCATCGTCGCGGGCTGCATCTTCGTGTTCGTGCCGAGCCTCGGGAACTTCATCGTGCCGGACCTGCTGGGCGGCGGGCAGGCGATCATGGTCGGGAACCTGATCCAGCAGCAGTTCCTGCAGGCGCGCGACTGGCCCTTCGGCGCGACGATCGCGATGGCGGTGGTGGTGCTGATGCTCGCCCTGCTGTTCGTGCAGGCGAGCGTGCTGCGTCGCGATCGGAGGCTGAGCGGTGAGCGCTGAGGCCGGCGTCGTGACGCGCGCGCGCATGGAGCCGCGCAAGGACCGGCGGGTCCGCGGGCGTCGCGCCCTGCGCGTGCACATGGGGGTGCTGTTCGCGTTCCTGTACCTGCCGATCGCGGTGCTCGTCGTGCTGTCGTTCAACGAGAGTGGGCTGCCGACGTCGTGGGGCGGGTTCTCGCTCACGTGGTACCGCAGCGTGCTGCACAACGAGGAGATCCTCTCGGCCGTGAAGAACTCGTTGATCGTGGCCGTGGTGGTGACGGCCGTGGCGACGGTGCTCGGCACGCTGCTCGCGATCGGGCTGCACCGGACCGTGCGCGGGCGGACCCTCGACGCCGTGCTGTTCCTGCCGGCGGTGATCCCGGACATCGTGCTCGCGATCGGGCTCCTGTCGTTCTTCAACCTGTTGAAGGTGACGCTCGGGCTGCAGACGATCGTGCTGTCGCACGTGGTGTTCGACATGGTGTTCGTGGCGGCGATCGTGCGGACGCGGCTCTCCTACGCCGACCCCGCCGTCGAGGAAGCGGCCTCGGACCTGTACGCCGGCCCGGTGACGGTGTTCCTCCGGGTGACGCTGCCGATGATCGCACCGGGGATCGTCGCGGGCGCGCTGGTGGCGTTCACGCTGTCGGTGGACGAGTTCGTGGTCGCGTACTTCAACTCCGGGCCGACCTCGATCACGTTCCCGATCAAGATCTACTCGATGATCCGCTTCGGCGTGACGCCGGAGATCAACGCGATCGCCGCGTTCGTGCTGGCGGTGAGCCTGGTGCTGGTGTTCGTAGCGCTGCGGGTGTCGCGATCGCGCTCCGACGGGCGGGTGCGCATCGGGCCGCTGGCGTGAGCGACCCGGGTGACGGCGGGGGTCTCGGAGCGCTCAGCCCAGCCGGGCCGCGCGCAGCGCCAGGTACCGCTGCTCGGGCAGGCTCGCGGTCTTCCGCGCCGCCGCGCGGTACGCCGCACGCGCGCCGTCGGCGTCCCCGGCCAGCTCGAGCAGGTGCGCCCGAACCGCCTCCAGCCGGTGCGTCTGCCCGAGGCGCTCGTCGCCGTCCAGCGTGCCCAGGACCGCGAGCCCGGCGCGCGGTCCGTGGACCTTCGCCACCGCGACCGCGCGGCTGAGCGACACGATCGGGCCCGGTGCCACCCGCTCCAGGACCTCGTAGAGCGCCAGGATCTGCGGCCAATCCGTCCGCGCGTCGTCCGGCGCCTCGTCGTGGACGGCCGCGATCGCCGCCTGCAGCTGGTAGGGGCCGACCGGCCCGGTACCGAGCGTCCGGGTGAGCAGACCGATGCCCTCCTCGATCTGCGCCCGGTCCCACGAGGCACGGTCCTGATCCGCCAACGGCACCAGCATCCCGTCGGCGTCGGTCCGGGCGGCCCGGCGCGCGTCGGTCAACAGCATCAGCGCGAGCAGCCCGGCGACCTCGGCCTCGCGCGGGATCAGGGCATCCAGCATCCGCGCGAGCCGGATCGCCTCGGCGGTGAGGTCGGGGCGCTGCAGGACCGGGCCCGCGCTCGTCGTGTAGCCCTCGTTGAACAGCAGGTACAGGACGTGCATCACGACGCGGAGCCGTTCGGCGCGCTCCGGCTCGGGCGGGAGCTCGAACGAGATCCGCGAGCGCCGGATGCTCTGCTTCGCCCGGCTGATCCGCTGCGCCATCGTCGCCTCCGGCACCAGGAACGCGTTCGCGATCTCGGCGGTCGACAACCCGCCGACCGCGCGCAGGGTGAGCGCCAGCTGCGATGGGATCGAGAGCGACGGATGGCAGCAGAGGAAGAGCAGGGCCACCGTGTCGTCGGTCGACGGCGGCGCCGCGACCTCGGCCGGCGTCATCGCGATCACCGCCTCCTCCCGACGCCGGCGGGAGGCCTCGCTCCGCACCTCGTCCACGAGCCGGCGCGACGCGACCGTGATCAACCACCCGCGTGGGCGCTCCGGGATCCCGTCACGCGGCCAGCGCTGCGACGCGGCCAGCAACGCCTCCTGGACGGCGTCCTCGCAGACGTCGAACGCGCCGTACCGGCGCACGAGCGCACCGAGGACCTGCGGCGCGAGCTCGCGCAGCAGGTCCTCGGTCTCCGTGGCCATGTCCGCCGCGGCGCCCGTCCCGCGGCCGCTTACGCGGCCTCGGCCGCCCGCCGCAGCTCCGCGATGTCGATCTTCTGCATCTTGAACATCGCCTCCATCGCGCGCCGTGCCCGCTCGGGATCGGGGTCGCTCAACAGCTCCATGAGCGCGGTCGGTGTGATCTGCCACGAGAGCCCGTGGCGGTCCTTCAGCCAACCGCACATGCTCTCCTCGCCGCCGTCGGCGGTGAGCGCGTTCCAGAAATGGTCGACCTCGTCCTGGGTCTCACACCGCACCACGAACGACACCGATTCGTTGAAGCTGAACTCCGGCCCGCCGTTCAGCGCGGAGAAGGCCTGGCCCTCGAGCTCGAACGCCACGGTCATCGCGCTGCCGGGCTCGCCGGGACCGGCCTCCGTGTAGCGCGACACCTCGGTGATCCTCGAGCCGCTCGGGTCGCCGCCCGGGCGCCCGTTGAAGACCGCGACGTAGCGCTCCGCCGCGGCTTCCGCTTGCCCGTCGAACCACAGCATCGGGGTGATCGTCTGCTCCGCCTGCATCGTCGTCTCCTTCCCTCTCGTGTCGGGCCATCCGCGACCCGGCCGGCTCAGACCTCCGGCGGGGCGTCCGCGACCTGTCGCACCTCGACCGGTCCCCCGGTGAACGCCACGCACCGCGACGCGATCTCGATCGCGCGCTCCTCCGGAGCTTCGACGATCCACCAGCCCGCGAGGGACTCCTTCGCCTCGGCGAACGGGCCATCGGTGGGGACCGGGACCCCGTCCACCAGACGGACGGTCTTGGCCAGGCTCGGGTCCACCAGGCCCTGGCCGTCGACGAACTCCCCGGCGTCGCGGATCTCCTGGTCGATGGCCTGCATGAACCCGATCATCTCCCGGATCCACTCGGGGGTGCGGGTCTCCATCATCGTGTTCTGATCCCCGAACATCATGATGATGTACTTCATCGCGATCCCTCCTCCCGTCGCGCTCTGGAGGCGCGCTCACCCCCTGGTCGGAGCCGGCGTGCGGTTCTCGACATCCGGGACGGGGACTACCCGGCGTCGGGCATCCACGAACCCACGGCCGGACGGAACGGGTGGACCTCCACCTCGCGCCACACGTCGCCCGTGACGTAGGGATCGTGCTCGAGCCAGTCGTTCAGCTCCTCGCGGGACGGGAAGTCGACGAGCAGCACGGAGCCCCGCATCGTGCCCTCGTCGTCCAGGATCGCCCCGCCCATCAGGACGTTGCCCGCCCGGACGAACGGCTCGATCCCCTCCAGGTGCCCGGGCCGCACGGCCTGCCGGCGCGCCGGCGCCTCGGGGTCGGTGCCGTCGCGCGCGATCACGATGAACCGCATCGCGATCAGCCCGGACAGGACGACCCGGCGCACATCCGGTCGGCTCGCAGCTGCGCGTGCAGCGGGCCGACGTCGGGGTCGTTCGTCGTGCTCCGGTCCCCCAGCAGGTTCCGGAGCTGCCACGGATCGGCGGCCAGGTCGTAGTACTCGCGGAACGTGATCGTCGCTCCGACGTCCGCGTACCACTCGACGTACTCGTAGTCGTCGGTGAGCGTCCCGGCCCAGGTCGGCACGATCGGTTCGTCCGGCGATACGAAGTACTCGAGCAACAGCCGGCTCCGCCGTCCCGATGCCAGCATCGATGCGCCGTCCATGGGCGGATCGGTCGGCGGCGCCAGCCCGGCCGCGTCGAACACCGTCGGGGCGATGTCGATGTTCGCCACGATCCGGTCGTCGACGACGCCCTCGGCCACGTGCCCGGGCCAGCGAAGGAAGATCGGCACGGCGATCGACGGCAGGTAGGGGTAGCGCTTCGTGCCGTAGAGGCCGTGCTCGGACCACAGCAGGCCGTTATCCGACATGAAGACGGCCAGGGTTCGCTCGTCCTCCCCGAGGGCGTCGAGGCGCTGGAACAGGTCGCCGACCATGTCGTCGACCGACATCAGCGTCCGGAGCTGCACCCGTCGGACGTGCGCGCCCTTCGCGGGGTTCAGGCCCCAGCCCTGCACCACCGGGGGCTTGTCCGTCCGGTCCGCCTCGGTCAGGGCGGGGTTGCCCCGACGGTGACGCACCGTCGCGTGCGCGTACCTCGGCTCGGCCGTGAAGGGGAAGTGCGGTGCGTACGTCGCCACGTACAGGAACCAGGGCGCATCGTCGTCGGCCTCGAACGCCTCCAGGTCGTCCGCCGCGAACCCTCCGAGCAGGTGCGTCGAGTACCCGTCGACGATCTGGCGCACGCCGTCGACGTTGAACTCGGGGTCCGTGTACCCGAGGTCGGAGACCGCCCAGCGATCCCAGCAGGGAGGCGACTGCCCGAGGGGCCAGATGTTGAAGAGCTTCCCGGCGATCGCCGTGTGGTACCCGGCGGGCTGCAGGTGGCACTGCATCGAGGTGGAGTGATCGAAGCCCATCACCTGGGAGAAGGTGTTGTTCGTGAGGATGCCGTGGTTGTGGACGTAGCGTCCGCTGAAGATCGATCCACGCGAGGGGCAGCACAGCGGCGTGGTGACGAACGCGTTCGAGAAGCGGGTCCCCTGCTGCTTGAAGAGGCGACGGACGTTGGGCATCACCGGCAGGAAGTCGTCGTCGCGCTGATCGTCCGTGACGATGACCAGGATGTTCGGTGGCGGTTCCGACACCCCGGCTCTCCGGGCCACGGGGGCCGACGCCGTCGCGCCCGGCACGAACACGCCGGCGACCACGGCGGCCGCGACGACCAGCCGAAGGACCTTCACGACCGACTCCCTCCCGTCGAGGCACGGAACCGTAGCAGCACATCCAGGAGTACGCTTCCGCCGGGCTCGAGGGAGGCCGGATGACCTGCTCCGCATGCGGGACCGAGAACGAGACGTCGCGCAAGTTCTGCAAGGAGTGCGGCTCGCCGCTCGCGCTCATCTGCCCCGCCTGCGGTGCGGCGAACACCGGCGACAGCAAGTTCTGCGGCGAGTGCGGCTCGGCGCTCACGGCGGCCGCGGCGTCGGCGGCGCCGGCGACCGCCGCTCCCTCCACCGAGCGACGGTTCGTCTCCGTCCTCTTCGCCGACCTGGTGGGCTTCACCACGCTCTCCGAGCACCGGGACGCCGAGGACGTGCGCGAGCTGCTGACGCGCTACTTCGACGCCGCCAGGGCGACGATCGAGCGGCACGGCGGCATCGTCGAGAAGTTCATCGGCGACGCCGTGATGGCCGTGTGGGGCACCCCGGTCGCGCACGAGGACGACGCGGAGCGGGCCGTTCGGACGGCGCTCGAGCTGGTCGACGCGGTCCAAGCGCTCGGCCGAGAGGTGGGGATGGACCTGCAGGCCCGCGCCGGCGTGCTGACGGGCGAGGCGGCGGCGGCGGTGGGTGATGTCTCCCAGGGGATGGTCGCCGGCGATCTCGTGAACACGGCGTCGCGTCTGCAATCGGCCGCCGAGCCGGGCACCGTCCTGGTGGGCGAGGCGACGTACCGGACCGCGGCGCGCGCGATCGCCTTCGAAGAGGTGGGCGCGCTCGCCCTGAAGGGCAAGGACGAGCCCGTCCCCGCCTGGCGAGCCGTCCGGATCCTGGCACAGGTGGGGGGCGCCGGACGGTCGGACGTCCTCGAACCGCCCTTCGTCGGCCGGAGGGAGGAACTCCGGCTGATCAAGGACCTGCTGCACGCTACCGAACGGGAGCGGAAGACCCGCTTGGCCTCGGTGATCGGGATCGGGGGGATCGGCAAGTCGCGCCTGGCCTGGGAGTTCCTGAAGTACATCGACGGGCTGACCCACGACGTGTTCTGGCACCAGGGTCGGTGTCCCGCCTACGGGGACGGCATCGCGTTCTGGGCGCTCGGCGAGATGGTGCGGATGCGCGCGCGCATCGCCGAGTCCGACGAGCGTGCGGAGTCGCGGACCAAGCTGTCCGCCACGGTCGCCGAGTACGTCGCCGACGAGGACGAGCGGCGATGGATCGAGCCGCGGCTCGCGCACCTGCTGGGCCTGGAGGAGGCGACAGCGAGCGAGCGCGACGAGCTGTTCTCGGCGTGGCGCACGTTCTTCGAGCGGATCGCCGACCGCGGGCCCACCGTCATGGTCTTCGAGGACCTCCAGTGGGCCGACCCCGGCCTCCTCGACTTCATCGAGTCGATGCTCGAGTGGTCCAAGGACCTCCCGATCTTCATCGTCACGCTCGCGCGCCCGGAGCTCGCCGACCGACGGCCGAACTGGGGCGCCGAGCAACGCAGCTTCACCTCGCTGCGCCTCGAGCCCCTGTCCGACGACGCGATGGCCTCGCTCGTCGAGGGGTTCGTGCTCGGGCTGGAACCGGCGGACGTCGCACGCATCGTCGAGCGCGCGGAGGGCGTGCCCCTGTACGCGGTCGAGACCGTCCGGATGCTCGCCGACCGCGGCATCCTCGAGGTCCGCGGCGATCGGTATCGGCTGGTCGGGGACCTCGGGACCCTCGAGATCCCGGGCACGCTCCAGGCGCTGATCGCCGCGCGCCTGGACGCGCTTGACCCCGAGGACCGGGCGCTCCTGCAGGACGCCTCGGTGCTGGGCAAGAGCTTCCCGATGGGATCGCTGGTCGCGGTCGCCGGCCGGGAGCGCGACGCGCTCGAACCGCGGATGCGTGAACTCGTGCGCAAGGAGTTCCTGGTGCAGGAGCGCGACCCGCGGTCGCCGGAGCGGGGGCAGTACGCGTTCCTGCAGGGCGTGATCCGCGAGGTGGCCTACGGCACGCTGTCGAAGACGGACCGACGCGCGAAGCACCTCGCCACGGCCCACCACCTGGAGTCGGTCGGCGACGAGGAACTCGCCGGCGTGGTCGCCGCGCACTACGTGGAGGCGTTCCGCGCCACGTCGGAGGGGCCCGACGCCGAGGCGCTCGCCGCCCGCGCGCGCGACTGGCTCTCGCAGGCGAGCGAACGAGCGCGCTCGCTCGGCTCCGCGGAGCAGGCGCTCAGCTACGCCGAACAGGCCCTGACGATCACGCCGGCGGGCCGCGAACGCGCCGACCTGCTCCGGCAGGCGGGCATGTCGGCGATCGACATCGCCGATAGCGGCCGCGCGATCGCGTACCTCGACGAGGCGATCGCGACCTTCCGGGAGCTCGGGGACCCGGCCTCCGCCGCCCGCGCGACCGCGCTCTGCGTCCGGCCGCTGCGCGGCGAGGGTCGTCACCCCGAGGCGATGCAAC
>DATBLY010000094.1:0-23204 GCA_036555125.1 Actinomycetota bacterium
GGATGAGCCACGTGCTCGGCCTGGACGTCTCCACCACCGCGACCAAGGCCGTGCTGATGGACCGCGCCGGCACCGTCGGCGCCGTCGGCGCCGTCGAGTACCCGTACGAGACCCCGCGGCCGCTGTGGAGCGAGCAAGACCCGGCGCTGTGGTGGGACGCGACGATCGGCGCGGTTCGCGGCGCGCTCGTCGCGGCCGGGATCGGGGGGGAGGACGTCGAGGCCGTGGGGCTGACCGGGCAGATGCACGGCCTCGTCGCGCTCGATGCCGCCGACCGCGTGCTGCGCCCGGCCATCCTGTGGAACGACCAGCGGACGGGCGCCGAGTGCGACGAGATCCGGGAGCTGGTGGGCCGCGAGCGCTTGATCCGGATCACGGGCAACGACGCGCTCCCCGGGTTCACGGCGCCCAAGCTGCTGTGGGTCCGGCGGCACGAGCCGGACGTCTGGGAGCGGATCGACCACGTGCTCCTGCCGAAGGATCTCGTGCGCCTGCGGCTGACCGGCGGCCACGCGGTCGACCGCGCGGACGGCGCCGGCACGATCCTGTTCGACCTGGCGCGACGGGACTGGTCGGGCGAGCTTCTCGAGACGCTCGGGATCGACCGCGCATGGCTGCCCGAGACGTTCGAGGGACCCGAGGTCACCGGGACCGTGGGGGCGGACGCGGCCGAGGCCACAGGGCTGCGGGTGGGGACGCCGGTCGTGGCGGGCGGGGGGGATCAAGCGGCCGCCGCCGTCGGCGTCGGCTCGGTCGAGCCCGGCATCTCCTCGCTCTCGCTCGGCACGTCGGGCGTGATCTTCACGACCACCGAGGGTCCGACCGTGGAGCCGGAGGGCCGGCTGCATGCGTTCTGCCACGCGGTCCCCGGCCGGTGGCACCTGATGGGCGTGATGCTGTCGGCCGCCGGGAGCCTGCGCTGGTTCCGCGACGCGTTCGCGCCGGACCGGTCCTTCGACGAGCTCGTGGGGGAGGCGGAGGACGTGCCGGCGGGGAGCGACGGCCTCCTGTTCCTCCCGTACCTGACCGGCGAGCGGACGCCGTACCCCGATCCGCTGGCGCGCGGCGCCTTCGTCGGCCTCACGGTGCATCACGCGCGCGCCCACCTGACCCGCGCCGTGCTCGAGGGCGTGGCGTTCGGCCTGCGGGACTCGCTGGAGCTGATCCGCGGGATGGGCCTCGCGCCCTCGACCGAGATCCGGGCGACCGGCGGGGGCGTGCGGAGCGGGCTCTGGCGCCGGATCCTCGCGGACGTCCTGGAGGCGAGGATCGTCACGACCGAGACCGCCGAGGGCGCCGCGCAGGGCGCGGCGACGCTCGCCGCGGTCGGGGCGGGCTGGTTCCCCACCGTCGAGGACGCGTGCCGCTCGGTGGTGAGGACGGGCGCGCCCATCGAGCCGTCCGGTGAGGTCGACGCGTACGGGGACGCGTACGCGCGGTACCGGGGGCTCTACCCGGCGCTCGCGCCGACGTTCCACGCCGCCGGCGGCTGAGCGGGCGCCGGCCGCCTCACGCGCCGACCCGGAAGAGCTCCTCGATCACCCGCAGGTTCGCGACGGTATCGCTCGTCGGGACCGGCACGGGCGTGCCGTCCAGCACGGCGGCCGCGAAGCGCTCGCCCTGCACCGCGTAGGGATCGGCGGGTTCGAAGACGAGCTCCTCGGTGTTCGGCGCCAACGGAGGATCCCCGCCCGCGGTGACGAACACGCGGGTCGGCCGGTCGGGCGGGATGTTGAACGGGATCTCGATCGCGATCCGTCCCTCGGTCCCGTACACGTGCACGCGCTGGTCGGGCTCCGCGCGCGTGGTCGACGTGAACGTGGCCACGCCGTCGGGGAAGTCCAGGATCCCCGACGTCAGGACGTCGATCCCCATCCGCGGGTCGCGCGTCACGGACGCCCGGATCCGGACCGGCTCGGACCCGAAGAGCATCCGGGACAGGTTCACGCAGTAGCAGCCGATGTCGAACAGGGCGCCGCCGCCGGCGTCGAGCCGGTTGCGGATGTTCGTGGGGTCGTCGTTGAAGTACGAGAACCAGCTCTGCACGGCGCGCAGCGGGCCGATCCGCCCCGAGGCGACGAGCTCGCGCACGGCCTCCCAGCTGGGGTGCAGCCGGTACATGAACGCCTCCATGAGGACGACGCCGGCGTCCTCGCAGGCCGCGATCATCCGCTCGGCGTCGGCGACCGTCGTCGCGAGGGGCTTCTCGCACAGGACGTGCTTGCCTGCCCGCGCGGCCGCGATCGTCCACTCGGCGTGCAGGTGGTTCGGCAGCGGGTTGTAGACGGCGTCGACGTCGGGGTCGGCCAGCAGGTCCTCGTACGACCCGTGGGCGCGCGGGAGGCCGAGCTCGGCGGCCGCGGCCTGGGCGCGGCCGAGGTCCCGCGAGGCGATCGCGACGACCTCGACCCGGTCGGCGCGGAGCATCGCGGGCAGCACCTTGCGCATCCCGATGTCGGCCGTGGACAGGACCCCGAACCGCAGCGCGCCGGTCATCCCCACGAGTCCTCCGTCACCGGCCGGAACGCGATCTCGAGGATCCGGTGGTTCCGCGGACGCGTCAGCACGAAGCGCACGGCCTCGGCGACGTCCTCCGCGGTCATCATCCCCGCGAGCTCCGGCATGTCGGGCGTGCGGCCGCGGCCCATCGCGAACTCCGTGGCCACGCCGCCCGGGCAGACGTTCGTGCAGCGGATGCCCTGCGGCCGCAGCTCGTGGTCGAGCGCCCGCGTGAACCCGACCTGCGCGAACTTCGAGGCGCAGTACACGGCCTCGAACGGCAGTCCGCGCCGGCCCGCTTCGGACGCGAGGGTGACGATGTCGGCGGCCTCGCTCCGCTGGAGGTAGGGCAGCGCCGCCCGGACCGCGTACAGCGTGCCCTTCACGTTGACGTCGATCATCTCCTCGAGGTGGTCCGGGTCGAGCTCCAGGAACGGCCCGTAGGCGCCGACGCCCGCGTTCGCCACGAGGATGTCGATCCCGCCGAAGCGCTCGGCGACCGTCGCCGCGAACGCGTCCAGCGCGGCGGCGTCGCGGACGTCGCACGGCTCCGCGACGGCGTCCGCGATCCCCAGGTCCAGGCCTCGACGCGACGCGAGCCCCAGGCGGACCCCCTCGCCTGCGAGCGACCTGGCCACGGCCGCGCCGATCCCTCCGCTCGCGCCGGTGATCAGCGCGACCTTCCCTTCCAGACCCGCCATCGTCGAGCGCCTCCTCCCTCGTTCCGTCACCGGCCCGGGAGCGCGACCACGGTCCCGGTGCGCGAGCTCTCCCGTGCCGCCTCGAGCACCTCGAGGCCCTCGATCGCGTCACGCGCGTCGACCGGCGGCGGCGCCCCGGTCCGCAGCGAGGCGGCGATGCCGCGGTAGTACGCGGCGTAGTCGCCCGGCTCGGTGGGGACGGCCCGCTCCGTGGTCCCGTCCGAGAGGCGGCCCCACCGCCCCTCGGGCTCGGTCCCGTAGCCGGGGTCGTTCGGCGAGGCGCCACCGGCGAGCGCGTCCTCCTGCGGGTCGAGCCCGTGCTTCTCGAACGCGCCCCGCGCGCCCAGCACGTGGAAGCGCGGGCCGCCGATCGCCGCGGTCGCGCTGGCCCACAGGTGTGACCGGACGCCGCCCGGATGCGTCAGCGCGACGAACACGTCGTCGTCGACCTCCACACCCGCCCGGCGCCGGTCGACCTCCGCGTAGACGTGTGTCGGCCGGCCGAACAGTTGGCTCGCCTGGTCGACCAGGTGGCTCCCGAGGTCCCACAGCAAGCCGCCCGCCTCGCCGGGCTCGCCCCGCTCGCGCCAGCCGTCGTCGCGCTGCGGACGCCACCGTTCGAACCGGGAGGCGAACCGGAAGACGGTTCCGAGCGCGTCGTCGGCGATCAGCCGCCGGACCGTCAGGAAGTCGCCGTCCCAGCGACGGTTCTGGAACACGCTGAGGAGCAAGCCGCGATCGGCCGCGAGCGTCGCGAGGGCACGGCCGTCGTCGGCCGAGGCGGCCAGCGGCTTGTCGACGACGACCGCCGAACCGGCCTCGAGCGCCGCCGTCGCGAGCGGGACGTGCGCGACGTTCGGCGTGCAGACGATCACCAGGTCGTGATCGTCGGCCCGCGCCCAGATCGCGTCGGCCCCCTCGACGATCCGGGCATCCGGGTACCGGGCCGCCGCCCGCTCGCGCCGGCCCGGGTCGCTCGTCACGATCGTCGTGAGCGTCAGGTCGGGGTCCGCGTGCACGAGCGGCGCGTGGAAGACCTCGCCGCCAAGGCCGTAGCCGATCAGCGCGACGCGGATCGGCGCGGACGGATCGTCCAGCATCGGCAGAGCCTAACGTGCGGCTCGAGCCGTCCGTCGCTCGCACTCACCCCGGCGGATCGCCCGAGACGACCCAGAGGAACCGCTCGTCCTCCCGTTCCTGCCGGCGCCGCTCGCCGGCGAACGTCACGACCATCCCGCCCCAGACGAGCCCGAACCCGAGGCCGAGCGCGAACAGCCCGCCGATCTCGTAGATCCCGAGCACCATCCCGGCGAACCCGAGGGCGAGGAGCGCGGTGCCGGCGACCGTCCACGGCTCGAACCGCCGGGCGCGGACCTCGGGACGCGGCTCCGTCTTCACGACTACACCGGGATCCGGGCCAGCGCCGCGTCGAGCAGCGCCGACGCCCGGGCCGTCGCCGGATCCTCGGACGCGCCGGATCGCTCCTCCAGGAGCTGGCGCGCGCGGACGATCGCGACCCGCCGCTCGCCGGCCGCATCCAACAGCGCCATCACCGCCACGTCCGGGTCGTCGTCGGACCGCGCCACGTCGAGGGCCCGCTCGGCCACCGTCTCCGCCGTCGTCATCGTGTCCTCCATCCGTCGAGATCGGCCGCGCATCGCGCGGCAGCACGCGTTCGTTGGGCCGGCTACCGGCCGGCCGAGGGCGGCGGACCGCGCCGTGCGAGGCCGAACGCGAGCGGTCCGGTCGTGAACGGGGACGCGGAGACGCCGACGTCCCCGGTCATCGCGGGGGGGAGCGAGGGGGAGCCGGATGCGTCGACGAGGCCGGGCAGCACACGGAGGGGCCCGCCTCGGTCGGAACGCGCCCCGGAGGCCGGACGATCGGACACGATCGCCGCCACGACGTCGATCCGCTCGATCGACGGCCGCGCTCCACCCGGCCTGACCCAGGTGCCCGCGTCGATGGTCCCGACCACCCAGCCGACGACCAGCCAGGAGAGGCCCACCCCGGCGATCGTCGAGGCGACGCGGAGCGGTCTCGAGGGACGCCGGAGCCGCATGGCCGAGCCTAGGCACGGCTCGGGTGCCACCGCAAGCCGCGGCGCGGGACCCTGCGGCGACCTACAGGGAGATCCGACTGCGCGGCACGAACCGGCCCTGGCCGGGCGCGCCGTGGAACTCGCCGTCCTTGACCAGGACGTTGCCCCGCTGCATCACGACCTCCGGCAGCCCGCGGACCTTCCGGCCCTCGTAGGCCGAGTAATCGACCCGCATGTGGTGCGTCGACGCCGAGATCGTCCGCTCGACGTTCGGGTCGAAGACCACGATGTCGGCGTCGAACCCGGGGGCGATCGTGCCCTTCTTCGGATACAGGCCGAACATCCGCGCGGGAGCGGTCGCGACGAGCTCGACGAACCGGTTGAGCCCGATGTGGCCCTTCGTCACGCCCTCGTACAGCAGCGTGAACCGGTCCTCGACCGAGGGGAGCCCGTTCGGGATCTTCGAGAAGTCGTCCTTGCCGAGCTCCTTCTGTCCTTCGTAGTTGAACGGCGCGTGGTCGGTGGACACCACCTGCAGATCGCCCGCCTTGAGCCCGCTCCACAGGTCCTCCTGGTGGTCGGCCGTGCGCAGCGGGGGCGAGCAGACGTACTTCGCGCCCTCGAAGCCGGGGCGGGCCATGTCGTCGATCGACAGGTACAGGTACTGCGGGCAGGTCTCCGCGAAGGCCGGCATCCCGCGGTCGCGCGCCTCGCGCACGGCGTTCAGCGCGTCGCGCGAGGACAGGTGGACGATGTACGCGGGGGTCCCGGCCAGCTCGGCCAGCTTGAAGACGCGGTGGACGGCCTCGCCCTCCATCACCGGCGGACGCGTCAGGCCGTGGTTCACCGGCGCGGTCTTGCCCTCCTCCAGGAACTGGCGGACGAGCACGTCGATCGGGCCGCCGTTCTCGGCATGCATCATGATCAACGCGCCGGAATCCGCGGCCTGGCGCATCGCGCGGAAGATCGAGGCGTCGTCCAGCATGAAGACGCCGGGGTACGCCATGAAGAGCTTGAACGAGGTGACGCCCTCGCCGACGAGCTCGTCCATCTCCTTCAGGACGCCGTCGTTCACCTCGCGGACGATCACGTGGAAGCCGTAGTCGGTGGTCGCGTTCTTCGCCTTGTCGAACCACCGGTCGAGCCCCTGGCGGAGACCCTCGCCGTAGTCCTGCACGGCGAAGTCGACGATCGTCGTCGTGCCGCCGAACGCGGCGGCACGGGTCCCGGTCTCGAAGTCGTCCGAGCAGAAGCTGCCGCCGAACGGGAGCTCCATGTGGGTGTGGACGTCGACGCCGCCCGGCATCACGTACTTGCCGGTCGCGTCGATCGTGACGTCGGCCTGCACCCGCATGCCGACCCCGATCGCGGCGACCTTCTCGTCCTCGATCACCACGTCGGCCGGCGTGGTCTCGGTCGCGGTCACGACGGTCCCGCCGGAGATCAACGTCCTCATCGCCCCTCCCTCCTCGATCCTCCGTTCGGTGAGCCTAGCGGAGCGCGCCTCGCAGGCCGAAGGCGAGGTCCGGGTCCTCGGGACGCCACGTGCCTTCGAACTGCGAGCGGTTCCCGTTGCGCCGGGAGCGGATGAGGGCTCGACGGCCGACCACCAGCTGTCTCTCCTCCCACACGCGGAGCGCCGTGGGTACGTCGCCATCGCTCGCCTCGAGAGCTCCCGCGAGCGCCCACCCGTCGTCGGACGCCTTCGCGGTGCCGGCCGCGATGTGGGGCCTGAGGGCGAACGCGGCGTCGCCGATCAGACACACGCGCCCGAAGGCCATCCGCGGGACCTCGATGTCGAAGATCGCCTGGACGAAGGGCCGATCGGTCGCTTGCACGACGGCCGCGAGCTGTGGGGCGAGGTGGATCGCGGCCGAGCCGCGCATCTCGGCGGTCTCGCCCAGGGCGACCTCTCCCGGCGGCACCGTGGTCTCTCGCCGCGAGCCGTCGCGACCTGTCATCAGCAGGTCGAACGCCTGGTCCGCGTAGTTGCGGTACCAGACGAAGTTGAGGAGACGGCGTCCAGGCTCGGTCGAGCCGTCCAGGTTCGGGATCGGATACACGAGGATGTGGCTCGCCGGGATCGCCTGGTACACGAGGGCGTCGCGGAACGCCTCGCGCTCGTGCGGGTCGAGCACCTCTTCGGCCACCGTTCCGCGCCACGCCACGTAGCCGGCCGGTATCGCCCTCACGTCCGGGAGCAGCCGGGTCCGCGAAGCGGAGCCGATCCCGTCGGCGCAGACCAACAGCTCGACCGACGACCCGAGCCCCGGAGCGAGGTCCACGTGGACGTCGTCGACCGACGCCTCGAACCCGACGACCTCGCTCGCGAGGTGGTACCGCTCGGGTGGGAACCGGCTCAACAACGCCCGATGGATCGTGCGCCAACCCGAGTACCGGTAGGTCTTGGGCGTCTCGAACACGGTCGAGCCGTCGGGCCCGAGGTACCGGAGCGTCGAGGTCCGGATCGAGATGTCGTCGTCCGCGAACGGCGTCCGCTCCCGCAGGTAGCGGAGGGTCTCGTCCAGCACGACGATCCCCGCCCCTCGACTCTCGAGCTCCGCGGTGGATCGCTCGAACACGTCGACCTCGCAGCCCAGATCGCGCAGCAGGAGGGCCGACGTGAGACCGCCGAGCGATCCACCGACGACGCCGACCCGCGGCCAACGTGTCATGGGCTCGGTCGTGACTCCGGCGGCGACGCTACGGACGGCCGAACGTCGCGACGCTGTCGACGGTGCAGATGAACAGGACGCGGCGCTCGTCGATCGAGGGGTCGCGGAGACCGTACGGGGGCTCCGCGCCCGTGTACTTCGTCCACGCGGCGTCGATCGTCTCGGTCGCCAGGGACCCCTCGGTGGGATCGTCCTCGAGGATCTCCCGCTGCACGGTCGCCTTGATGCTCATCCAGTGATACGGGTTCTGCGGGTTCATCAGCAGGATCGTGACCCGCGGCTCCCGACGGATCCATTCCGTCTTCCGGCGATGCGCCGCGAAGTTCAGCAGCACCCGGTCGGCGGTCCGTCCGAACCACACGGGCGTCAGGTTCGGCCTGCCGTCGCCGCCGATCAACGCGAGGACCGCCGTGACAGGCTCGTCCATGAGCTGCCGATACACGGGATCCAGATCGTCGAGCGATGGGACCTCGGTCCGGCTCCCCACCATGAACTGGTTCGGCTGCACCCCGTCGGCGACGTCGAGGATCTTCGCGACCGTGAACCCCATCGGCGGTCCCCTCCCGATTCCTATTGCCCGCCGGCAGGTGCGGCGGATCGGGTCGGGTATCGTCGCACGGTCGAGCGAGCGGGGTCTAACCGTCGAGCAGCTCGACGGTCACGAACCGCAGCACCGTGTCGCCGACGTTCTCGAGGTCGTGGAGCATCGGGGCGTCCGGCGAAAGGACGGACCGCAGCGTGTCGCCCACCGCGTATCGTCGAACGACCATCGTGCCGTCGGGGGAGCGCTGCCGCCCTGTCCCCGCCTCCACGCAGGTCCAGAAGTACGGCGTGGCGTGCGCGTGGAACGGGCACCGGACACCCGGCTCCAAGCGGACCTCCCACACGCGGACGCGTTCGTCCTCGTACCAGAGCGCGGTTCCGACCGCTCGGTTCGCCGGGGCGTCCTCGAGCTCCCGGGCGAACGCCTCGCGATCGAACGTTCCTTCCTCGACGATCTCGGGCACGTCGGAACGCTACATCGCCGAGGGCCCTCATCCCCAGCCTCGGGGATCCTCCCTATGCTCGGAGCATGACGACGGTCGTCGATCGGCTCGCGGCGGGGACGGCGTTCGTCGACGTCTCGGCGATGCGCGCCATCGGGGTCTCGGGCACAGACGCCCGGACGTGGCTGAACGACCTGGTCTCGGCCGACCTCGCTGACCTGGAGGCCGGGGGGGCCCGACCGTCCCTGCTGCTCGCCCCGACGGGCGGCATCCGGGCATCCTTCACGGTGATCGTCCGACCGGATGGTCTGCTGCTGGTCCAGGATCGCTCGCAGGAGCGTTCGGTCCTCGATCTGCTCGCGCCGTACGTCCTCTCCTCGGACGTGACGCTCACGGATCGCGCCGGCGAGCTCGCCGCGTTCGCCTTCCCCGGGCTGGCGAGCCCGCCGTCGGTGGCGGGCGCATGGTCCTCAGCCCCGTCGGTCCTGGGCCGGGGTTCCGATCTGTTCGCCCCGATCGCGGAGCACGCCCGGGTCATGGCCGACCTCGAGCGCGATCTCGTCCGAGCCTCCGCCGACGAGGCGGAGGCCTGGCGCATCGGCGCCGGGATCCCGCGCGTGGGCATCGACACGGCGGAGGGCGACCTGCCCCAGGAGGCGGCACTGGAGCGCGCGGTCTCGTTCGACAAGGGGTGCTTCGTCGGGCAGGAGGCCGTGGCGAAGACGCGTAACCTGGGTCATCCGCGTCGGGTCCTGGTGGCGCTGTCCACCGACGACGAGGTCGCTACGGGCGATCCGGTGGTGACCGACGAGGGCGATGCGGGCTCGATCACGAGCGCGGCGCGGATCGGTGAGCGCACGTTCGCTCTGGCGCGCGTCCGCTGGAGCGACCGGGATCGGGCGTTCCGGACGCGGGCCGGCGTGCCCCTCGAGCTCGCCGGCTAGTCGCGGCTCTCGCGCATCATGCCGAGGACGGCGAACGCGACCAGTCCGATCCCCAGCGGGAGCAGGATCGCGCCGTAGACGAGGCCGGCCCCCGCCAGCACGAGGGCGAGGGCCAGGAACAGGGGCCAGGCGCTCGCGGCCGGGAACGACCCGATCACCTCGCCCGCCGCCGCGGACGGTACGGCGTCGGGCCGGTCGGCGGGCCGAGAGCCGCCGCCGGCGCGGAGCCGTCGACGGATCCAGGCGGCGACGATCAGCGGCATCAGCCCGAACGACCACAGCAGCACGCTGCCGGTCACCTCGGACGTCAGGAACCAGTAGACCGTCCCCAAGGCGAGCCCGAACACGCCGAGCCCGACCAGCAGCCGGAACGCGGTCCTCATCGGCCGGCTCCGGGATCCAGCTCGGGATGGTGCAGGTCGAACGCGGGTCGTTCCGACCGGATCGGGGGGAGCGTCACGAAGTTGTGGTGGGGCGGCGGTGAGGTCGTGGCCCACTCGAGCGAGGAACCGCCCCACGGGTCGTCGCCGGCGGGTTCGCGCCGACGGAACGCCGTCCACACGTCGACCAGGAACAGGAGCACGCCCACGCTCATCACGCCGGCCCCGACCGTCGAGAGCAGGTTCGGCGTCTCGAACCCCAGGCCGCTCGGGTAGTCCGCGATCCGCCGGGGCATGCCGCGCAGGCCCGCGACGAACTGCGGCCAGAACGTCAGGTTGAACCCCACGAACAGCAGCGCGAACACCCAGCGCCCGATCGCCTCGGAGAGCCGGGTCCCGAACGCCTTCGGGAACCAGAAGTAGATCGCCGCGAAGATCGCGAACACCGAGCCCCCCATCAGCGTGTAGTGGAAGTGGGCGACCAGGAAGTACGAGTCCGAGACCTGGTAGTCGATCGGGGCCGACGCGAGCATCACGCCGGTCACGCCGCCGATCAGGAAGTTCAGCAGGAAGCCGATCGCGAAGAGCATCGGCACCGCGAACCGGATCCGGCCGCCCCACATCGTCCCGATCCAGTTGAAGAACTTGATCCCCGTGGGGACGGCGATCAGCAGGGTCATCGCCGAGAAGAACGGGTTGTCGACCACGCCCGTGGTGAACATGTGGTGCGCCCAGACACCCATCGAGAGCGCGCCGATCGCGAGCGTGGCCATCACGAAGCCGGCGTAGTTGAAGACGGCCTTCCGCGAGAAGACGGGGAGGACCTCGGTGATCACGCCGAAGAACGGGAGCACCAGGATGTAGACCTCGGGATGGCCGAGGAACCAGAACAGGTGCTGGTAGATCACGGGGTCGCCCCCACCCTGCGGGTCGAAGACGTGGCCGCCGAAGCGCCGGTCGATGAACAGCAGCGCGAACGCGGCGACGGCGGGCGGGAACGCGACCAGGCCGAGCATCGCGGTCACGATCGCGTTCCAGGTGAAGATCGGCAGGCGCCACATCGTCATCCCGGGGGCGCGCATCAGGAACGCGGTCGTGATCACGTTGATCCCGCTCAGCAGCGACGACGCGGCGACGAGGGCCATCCCGAGGATCCACAGGTCCGGTCCGACGCCCGGGGAGAAGCCCGACCCCGAGAGCGGCGGGTACGCGTACCAACCCATGGCCGCGCCTCCGCCGGCCGCCGCGACCGCCGAGAGCAGGATCAGGACCCCGCCGCCCGCGAAGAACCAGTAGGAGAGCGCGTTCAGGCGCGGGAACGCCATGTCGGGCGCGCCGACCTGCAGCGGGACGAGGTAGTTCGCCAGCCCGTTGCCGAACCCCCCGACGAACAGGAACAGCATCACGGTGCCGTGGATCGTGAAGAGCGTGTTGAACGTCTGCTCGGTGACGAGCTGCCGGCCGGGCTCGGCGAGCTCCACCCGGATCGCGCCGGCGAGCGCGCCCCCGACCAGGAAGAACGCGAACGCGCTGACGCAGTACAGGATGCCGATCCGCTTGTGATCGGTCGTGGTGATCCACGACACGACGCCGCGCGGCTCCTCGTGCGGCCCGTGCGGCGCCGGCGGGGCGGCGGGACGATCGACGGTGGTGCTCACGCCGCCGCTCCGGACGCGCCGGCCCGCTCGGAGGCCCACGCGTCGAACTCGGTCGACGGCACCACCCGGACGGTGAACCGCATGTACGCGTGGTTCAGGCCGCAGAACTCGCTGCACGCCCCCTGGAACACGCCCGCCTCGGTCGGGGTCACGTCGAACGTCTGGATCACACCGGGGATCGCGTCGCGCTTGAACAGGAAGCCCGGAACCCAGAACGCATGGATCACGTCGTTCGAGACGAGCTCGATCCGGGCCGTCTCGTCGATCGGCAGCACGAGCTCGGGACCGTCGACGCCGGGACCGCTCGGCTCGGAGACGACCGTCAGATCGAGGTCCGGGTAGGAGAAGCGCCATCCCCAGGCGAAGGCCTCCACGTGGACGCGGACGCCGGGATCCGGATCCAGGTCGTCGACGCGCTGTCCCGTCCGGAACGACAGCGTGAACAGGGCGACGACGATCACGAGCGGGATCGCGACGTAGACCGCCTCGAGTCCCCGTCGCTCTCGGAAGGGGGCGCCGAGGGCCTCCGCGTCGTCCGAGCGCCGACGCCGGTAGCGGATCAGGGACCAGGCGATCAGGCCGTACACGAGCGCCGCGACGGCGACGGCCGCGACGAAGAAGGTCTGCCACAGGTCGAAGACGTCGCGTCCCTGCTCGGTGGCGCCGCGCGGCATCCCGAACGCCCCGGAGCAGGCTGTCGCTCCGAACACGAGGAGCGGCGCCGCCGCGAGGGACGCTCGCCGTCTCATCCCTCGTCCTCCTCGTACCCGCCGCCGGCCCCACGGCGGATCGTCGCGCGCCGCGGACGGCCGATCGGGTGCGCATCCGAGCCGCGCAGGTCGCGGCAGACCCACCACGTCGCGATCCCCGCGATCGCGGGCACCACGACGAGGGCCACCTTGAGGACGTCGTTCAGCGTGTCGACCTCGACGTCGAGGAACTTCGCGAGGACGTCGTTGCTGCCCGCGAGCATCAGGACCGTGAAGAACGCGAGGCCGGCCGCCCCGATGCCGCTGCGGACCGGGGCCTCCCGAGGATGCTGCGCGAAGTCGTGCCAGACGCGGTCGCCGGCGACCCGCGCCTCCAGGAACGGCCATAGCGCGAGCACCGTGAAGATCACGCCGGGAACGACGACGGCCGGCAGGAACAGCTCGCCGATCGTGTGGCCGAACACGTGGAACTCCCAGTCCGGCCACAGGCGCAGCAGCCCCTCGAGCCACCCCGCGTAGAAGTCGGGCTGCGCCGGCGACGACGCGGTGTACGGCACGAACGGCCCGTACAGCCACACGGGGTTGATCTGGACGAGCCCGCCCAGGCCCGCCAGGACGGCGAACGTCAGGAACGCGAGCCCGATCGACTTCAGCGCGAACTTCGGCCACACCGGCGTCCCCTCGACCGTGTCCTCGGACCGTCCGGGCGCCCGGAACTGCGTGTGCGTCTGGAGCCACACGAGCGACAGGTGCCCGCCCAGCAGGGCCATCAAGGCGAGCGGGATCAGCAGGATGTGGAGGACGTAGAGGCGCGAGAGCAGCTCGGGCGCCGGGAACTCGCCGCCGAAGAACAGGTACGCGAGCCAGGTGCCGACGAACGGGATCGACAGCACCGCGGAGTAGATGATCCGCAGCCCGGTGCCGGACAGCAGGTCGTCGGGGAGCGAGTACCCGGTGAAGCCGGCGGCGATCCCCACCGCGAACAGCGTGACGCCGAGGATCCAGCTCGTCTCGCGCGGCTTGCGGAACGCGCCGGTGAAGAAGACCCGGATCAGGTGGGCGATCAACGCCGCCATGAACACGAGCGCCGCCCAGTGGTGAGTCTGGCGCATCACGAGCCCCGCGCGGACCTCGAACGACAGCCGCAGGACCGAGTCGTAGGCGGCGGAGACGATCCGGCCCTGCATCGGCGCGTACGGGCCCGAGTAGACGGTCTCCTGCGGCGAGGCGACGAAGAAGAAGGAGAGGAAGATCCCGGTCAGGACCAGCAGCACGAAGCTGTACAGCGCGATCTCGCCGAGCATGAACGACCAGTGGTCCGGGAAGACCTTGCGGAGGTTCTTCGCGACGAACGAGCCGGGATCGAGGCGCTCGTCGACCCCCTCGACGAACCGCCTCACGACCACGGGGCGATCTCCCTTCCGCGTGTGGGGCTCATGCGGGCGGCAGGTCCCAGAAGCTCGGGCCGACCGGCGCGGTGAAGTCGCCGGTCGCGCGGAGGTTGCCGTCGTCCCCGATCTCGATCGGGAGCTGCGGCAGTGGCTTGGGGGCCGGTCCGTAGACGGGCTCGGCACCGTTCAGCACGTCGAACGTCGACTGATGACACGGGCAGCGCAGCTGGTGCTCCGCGGCCAGGTACAGCCCGACCGGGCAGCCGGCGTGCGTGCAGATCTTCGAGTAGCAGACGAGGCCGTCGGGGGCCCCGGCCAGGCGGTCCGGCGGGAGCGTCAACGGGGCGTCGCCGACGTTGATCAGCACCGCCTGGCCGTCGGCCGAGCCGACGTAACCCTCGGGGAACACGGTGGTGAACGCCCCCACCTCGAGCGTCAGACGGGTGACCGGCGTCCCGTCCACCGTGACCAGTCGCATGCCCGCCCTCCACGGCGTCGTGAACAGCGAGCCGCGCGGTGCGCGGCCGAGGGAACGGATCGGGAACAGCGCCGCGAGGCCGAGCGCCACCGCCGCGCCGATCAGCAGACGGGTGAGGAGCGCTCGCCGTCCGAGCTCCTCCGCGCCCCCGATCACGGCGTCGGCCGCGGCCGTGGGTTCGGGGCCGCGGGCCCGCCGGGGCCGCGGCTGCGTCTCGTCGCCGATGCCGGGCATCAGGGTCTTCGCCCACACGAGGAGGCCGACCCCGATCCCACCCAGGGCGACGAGCAGGAGCGCACCCTCGGCCTGGGTCTGTCCGCCCGCGACGTACACGGCCGCCAGGCCGAGCGCCGCGAGGATCGACAGCGCGAAGGCGGCCGCGACGATCCGCTCGGGCCGTCTCACGTCTTGGACCCCGTCAGCCGGATCGCGACGATCAGCAGGCCGAGCCCGATCACGCCGGCGACGAGCCCCTCCGCCACCGCGCCCACGCGCCCGAGCTGCAGGCCCCCGTCGCCGCCGTCCTCGCGGAGCCACAGGAGGTAGCGCACCAGCGAGTTCAGCTCCTGCTCCGAGAGGCTGCGGGGGTTGAAGACCGGCATCGTGCCGGGGCCGATCCGGACGGCCTCGGCGATCTCCTGCGCCGTCGGTTGGTCGAGCGACGGCGCGATCCGGCCCCCGCCGATCGAATCCCCGGTCGCGCCGGCCCCGTGGCAGCCGGCGCAGTTGTCCAGGAAGACCGCGGCGCCCTCGGAGAGGCTGCCTGCGGCCGGATCCACGGGTGGGATCGGCACGCCGCCCGGGGCGATCGTCTGCACGTAGGCGACGATCGCGTCGATCTCCTCCGGCGAGAACCGCGGATCCTGCCGGCGGGGTTGTTCGTTCGGCGAGGCGAGCGGCATCCGCCCCGTCGTCAACATGAACTCGACGGCCGAGGGGCTCACGCCCTGCAGCGTCGGGCCGTTGCCGGTGCCGTCGCCGGTCAACCCGTGGCACGTGGAGCAGCTCGCCTCGTACAGGCGCTGCCCGGTCCGCTCCTGCACCGTCTGCGCCCGCGAGGGAGCCGGGCGGAACGACCAGAGCACCTGGCCGACGACCGCGATGAGCAGACCCCACCGGAGGATCCGCGAGAGCGTCGCGGCCTCGGTCCGGGTGCTCATCGCTCGCTCACCGCAGCAGGAAGATCGTCGCGAAGAGCGCGATCCAGACGACGTCGACGAAGTGCCAGTAGTACGCGACCGACTCGAGGCCATCGATCGAGCCGTCCCGGTATGCCCCCTGGGCCGCGCGCCCCACGACCACCGCCATGAGGGCGAGACCGGCCACGACGTGGAGCCCGTGGAACCCCGTCATCGCGAAGTAGATCGTCCCGTACGCGTGGGTGGAGACGGAGAACGCGATCGCGTTCCAGTCGTACGCCTGGATCGCGAGGAACGCCGCGCCGAGCAGGAACGAGGCGAGGACCCATCGCCGCATCGCCCGGAGGTCGCCCCTCTCGGCCCGGCCGACGGCGGCCTGGAACGTGAAGCTGGACACGAGCAGGAGCGCCGTCCCGATCGCCGACAGGCCGGTTGCCAGCTCGACGCCCGCGGGGGGCCACGGCACGGTCTCGGATCTGAGGGCGAAGTACGCGGCGAAGAGGCCGCCGAAGAACAGCAGCTCGGAGGCGAGGAAGAGGATCGTCCCGAACCGGAGCGGCGAGAGGTCGGCCTCTCCTCGGTGCCCGACGGTGGCATCCGCCATACGCGCGTCATCCTAGGCGAACACCCGGAACGCCCGCGTGGCAGGATGCCGGGGTGATCGGGGTGAGCGTCCCGGACGGGTTCGGCGTCGGGGATCTGGCGACGCGGTGGGTGTTCGACCCGATCGTCGTGCTGTCGATCACCCTGACCGCGTGGCTCTACGTGGCCGGCCTCCGCCGGCTCCGGGCGTCGGGCCGGCCGTTCCCGCGCCGGTGGGCGGCGGCGTGGTTCGCGGGGCTGGGCGCGATCACGCTGGCCCTGGTGTCACCGGTCGACGCCTATGCCGACGCCACGCTCTGGGTGCACATGGTGCAGCACCTGCTCCTGACGCTCGTCGCGCCGCCGCTCTTGGCGCTCGGCGCGCCGGTGACGCTCGCCCTGCGCGCCGCGAGCCCCGAGGCGCGCCGGCGGTGGCTCGTGCCGGTGCTCCGGAGCCGGCCGGTCGCCGTGCTGGCGAACCCCGTCGTCGGGTGGGCGCTGTTCGTTGGCGCGCCGTTCGCGATCCACTTCTCGCCGCTGTTCGATCTGGCGCTGCGGAACGACGCCGTGCACGCGGCCGAGCACGCGCTCTGGCTCGGGACCGCGATCGTCTACTGGTGGCCGATCGTCGGTCGCGACCCGACGCCGCACCGGATGGGCTATCCGGCCCGGATGCTCTCGATGATCCTGACGATGCCGGCCACCTCGTTCGCCGCGCTCGCGCTGTACGGCGCCTCGGCGCCGCTGTACCCGGCGTACGCGGCGTTGCCGGCGCCGTGGGGTCCCGAGGCGCTCGGATCGCAACGCGTCGCCGCCGTGATCATGTGGCTCGTCGGGAACCTGGCGATGGTCCTGGCGATGTTGGTCGTCGCGGCCGCCTGGCGGCGCGACGAGGAGCGCCGCGCGGATGGCGTCGCGCTCGTCGCGAGCCCCTCGACGCCCGGCTGAGGTATACCTGGACCTTCGATCGGAACCGTCCGCTGGTGGGACGAGAGGAGCTGGGCGATGGAGCGGATCAACCACTGGATCGGCGGGAAGATCGTCGTCGGCGAGTCCGGCCGCACCGGCCCCGTGTTCGATCCGGCGACCGGTCGGCAGACGCACGAGGTCGATCTCGCGTCGGCCGAGGAGGTCGGCCTGGCCGCCGCGGCGGCCGCCGACGCGTTCCCCGCATGGCGCGCGACCTCGCTCAGCAAGCGGGCCGAGATCATGTTCCGGATCCACGACCTGGTGGAGGAGCACAAGGTCGAGCTCGCCCGGATCCTGACCGCGCAGCACGGGAAGGTGCGGTCCGACGCCGCGGGCGAGGTCCAGCGCGGCCTGGAGAACCTCGAGTACGCGACCGGGATCCCGAGCCTGATGCGCGGCGGGTTCTCCGAGCAGGTCTCGACCGACGTCGACGTGTACTCGATCCGCCAGCCCCTGGGCGTCGTCGCGGGCATCACGCCGTTCAACTTCCCCGCGATGGTCCCGATGTGGATGTTCGCGAACGCGATCGCGTGCGGGAACACGTTCGTGCTGAAGCCCTCCGAGAAGGACCCGGGCGCTTCGATGCTGATCGGCGAGCTGCTCAAGGAGGCGGGCGTGCCCGACGGCGTCTTCAACGTCGTGCACGGGGACAAGGTGGCGGTCGACGCGATCCTCGAGCACCCGACGATCCAGGCCGTGTCGTTCGTCGGTTCCACCCCGATCGCCCGCTACATCTACGAGACCGGCACGAAGCACGGCAAGCGCGTGCAGGCCCTCGGCGGCGCGAAGAACCACATGATCGTGCTGCCCGACGCCGACCTGGACATGGCCGCCGACGCCGCCGTCTCGGCCGGGTACGGCAGCGCGGGGGAGCGCTGCATGGCCGTCTCGGCGCTCGTCGCCGTCGGGGGGATCGGCGACGAGCTCGTGCGCCGGATCGCCGAACGCCTGCCGAACGTGAAGGTCGGCGGCGGCACCGAGCCGGAGGTCGAGATGGGCCCGCTCGTGACCCGCGAGCATCGCGACAAGGTGGCGTCCTACCTGGACAGCGGTGCCTCTCAGGGCGCGACGGTCGTGCGCGACGGGCGCGAGGATCCGGTCTACGACCGCGACGGGTTCTTCCTCGGCGTCTCGCTGCTGGACCACGTGACGCCGGAGATGGACGCGTACCGGGACGAGATCTTCGGGCCCGTGCTCTCGGTCGTCCGTGTCGACACGTACGACGAGGCCGTCCGCCTGGTCAACGAGAACCCGTACGGCAACGGCGTCGCGATCTTCACGCGCGACGGCGGCGCCGCGCGTCGCTTCCAGTTCGAGATCGAGGCGGGCATGGTCGGCGTGAACGTCCCGATCCCGGTGCCGGTCGCCTACTACTCGTTCGGCGGCTGGAAGTCGTCCCTGTTCGGCGACAACCACATGTACGGGCCGGAGGGCGTCCACTTCTACACGCGCGGCAAGGTCGTCACCGCCCGATGGCCCGACCCGTCCACGTCCACGGTCGACCTCGGGTTCCCGCGCACCCGATGAGCGAGCCGGAGGGGATCGCGGTGGACCGTGACGAGCTCCTGCGACGCGAGGCCGGCAACTGGGGGGCGCTCGAGGCCGCGATCGCGTCGGTGCCGGCCGACCGGCGGACCGAGCCCGGCGTCGTCCCCGGGTGGTCGGTCCGCGACCTGGTCTGGCACTGCGCCCGGTGGTCGGGCTACGTCGCCGACGTCCTCGGCTCGATCGCGGCCGGCACGTACGTCGACGAGGAGCTGCCGGACAGCTGGTTCGAGGACCTGAACGCTCGTTGGGCCGCGGAGGCCGCGTCGGTCGACTGGGACGCGGTCGAGGCGGAGATGCGGGCCGCGCGCGAGCGGGCACGATCCGCCTTCGAAGCGCTCCCCGCTCCCGACGCGAACGCGGCCGAGTGGTTCACCGACGAGACGGTGGACCACTACGCCGAGCACGCGGCCGAGATCACCGCCTTCGCCCGCCGCGCCTGACGGTTCGCGGCCGCGGGTTCACGTCCGCGCGAGGCGGGGCCCTATCCTGTCCTCAGGCAACCGTCCGCAGGAGCGATCCCGATGCAGACCGAACGATCGACCGCACCGCATGTCCGCGACGACCAGGAGCCGTGGCGACCCCGCCCCACGCTCGCCGGCGCCGACTACACGAGCTGGGACGTCTACCAGCAGGAACGCGAGAGGATCTGGTGGGGCGACTGGGTGTGCGCCGGCCGCGTGGCGGAGCTCCCGGAGCCGGGCGACTACGTCGTGCGCGACATCGCCGGCGAATCGGTGTTCGTCACCCGCAACGCCGACGGGGAGCTCCGCGGCTTCTACAACGTCTGCAGCCATCGCGGCACGAAGTTCGTCGACGATCTCGAGGGCACCGGCCACGTGAAGAAGGCCTTCGTCTGTCCGTACCACGCCTGGACGTACGACCTGAACGGCCTGCTGATCGGCTCGCCGAACGTCAAGGAGGACGAGTTCTTCGATCGCGCGGCGTTCCCGCTGCACCCGGTCCACGTGGACAGCTACGCCGGGTTCCTGTTCGTGAACCTGACCACCGGGACGCCGCGACCCCTGATGGAGGCGCTCACCGACGGCGCCGAGACGATCACCGCGTTCGAGCGCTTCAAGATGGACGAGCTCCGGGTCGGCGTCCGGATCGTCTACGAGGTCGCGGCGAACTGGAAGATCGTTGTCGAGAACTACAACGAGTGCCTGCACTGCCCGCAGGTCCATCCCGAGCTCGTGCAGGTGATCCCGTTGTTCCGGTTCGGCGAGGTCTGGGACGAGGAGATCCGCGACGACGGGAACCGGATGGTGGAGGGCGCCACGAGCTTCACGCTGACCGGCGCGTCCGAGCTGCCGAGGTTCCCGAACCTCGAGCCGGACGACTACGAGATGTACTACGGGTCCTACGAGTTCCCGAACCTGATGCTGAACCTGCACCCGGACACCGCGATGTACTACATCGGCTACCCGAAGGGGCCGAACCACACGCAGGTCGTGTCCGAGTACCTGTTCCGGCCCGAGACGATCGCGGGCCCGGACTTCAAGCCCGAGCCGGTCGTGGAGCTCTGGGACCTGATCTCGAAGCAGGACTGGGAGGTGTGCCAGCGCGCCCAGACCGGCGTCGGCTCGCGCGCGTTCACGACCGGCGTCTACCCGCGCCAGGACCGGTTCCTGTACTGGTTCAACGAGGAGTACCGGCTGGCGATGGGCCGCGACCTGCTCGGCTGAGCTCCGTCCGACGACCCGGCGGGTCCGGTACCTGGTACACCTCCGGCGTGGACGATGCGGAGATCCGGCACACCACCGGATCGGCCCTGTTGACCGCCGCGTGGCGTGCGATGGAATCCAGCCGGTCGGATGCGTTGTTCCACGACCGCTCGCCGCTGAGCTCGCGGGCGAGGAAGCCCTCCGGATCGCGAGGACCCGGCCGGAGGGGGCCTGGGTCGTCGCCATCCGAACCCCGTTGATCGACGGGTTCCTCCGGTCGGCGATCGCATCGGGGATCGATACGGTCATCAACCTCGGAGCCGGGCTGGATACCCGTCCGTACCGGATGGATCTCCCCCCGCCCCTGCGATGGATAGAGGTCGACTATCCGAGCCTCATCGAACGCAAGGGCGCTCGATCGAGCGGCGAGGTACCGGCCTGTTCGGTCGAACGGGTCGGTCTCGATCTGTCCGACCGAGACGCCCGTCGGGAGCTCTTCGGCACGATCTGGACGAGCGCGATGCGAGCGATGGTCCTCACCGAGGGGGTCCTCGGTGACCTGAGCGTGGAGGAGGCCGCTGGCCTGGCCGACGATCTTCGTGCTCAGCCGGGCTGCGGATCATGGGTGATCGACTACTTCTCGCCGAGGCTCCTGGCGGCCTATCAGAAGCACCAGCCACATCCGAACGTCCCGGTCCGCTTCGATCCACCCAGCTGGGAGGCGTTCTTCGCCGATCGCGGCTGGCACATCAACGAGATCCGGTTCCTCGGCGAGGAATCCGGACGGCTCCATCGACCGGTTCCGCTCTCGCCGATCGACAGGTTGATGCGTCCGTTCACGCGTCGACCGCTTCGGGACATGGGGTACGCCAAGATCGAACGGAACCCTTGAGGGCATGGAGTGAAGCGATCTGCGCGGGCCACGGGTGTGCGCCACCTGGCGTGACCGGCGCGCCCGACCGGATGGATCCGGCACCACGCAGCCGAGGAGGCGGCTATCGCGGCAACGGGTTCGGGCCGGTCGCCGTCACCAACCGCTGCGGGACCCAGTCGTCGACGTGCACGAAGCCCTCGAAGCGTCCCTCCGCGTCCTCGACGACGTCGAAGAAGGAGCGACGGTAGAACTTCACGTGGGTGAAGTCTTCGAACAGCACGTAGACCGGGTCGACCAAGGAGCTTTGGAACTGCTGGCCGGTGAGCGCTGCCCGATGCACGCGCGAGAACTCGTCGAACCCTTCTCCGACCACGACGCCGAGGTGTTCGAGGCCCATCCGGTAGACCCGCTGGTGAACGGGCGGGATGAGCTCGATGCGCGAGACCGGGGTCCCGTCGAGGACCTCGAGCGGCTCGGCGAGCACGATCAACGAGATCGGCCGCCCGTTCCAGACGCTCTCGCGGTTCGTCCTCGCGTGGCGCTCGAGCAGCGTCCGCTGGTGGACGTACAGGTCCCAATCGGCGACGCGGACGGCGAGGTGGCTGAGCGGGTAGGGAGCGATGTCGATGCCGCGGGCGAGCAGTCGATCACGCTGCTGGGCCGCGAACGCGACGTAGTCCCCGATGATGTCCGCGATCGGATCCGCCATCGTTCGCCCCCTTCCGGCGCATCCTACGGGAGCGGCCGAGCCCTGATGACACGCCTCGGACCGGCACGCTCGGCAGGTCGGAGGCAACCCCGCTCGAGCCTGCTATACGTTTCCGCGCTAGGTGATGGGCTTCACGTTCCTGGGCATCCCGATCGACTCGGTCGGGCGCGCCGGCGGGACCGAGCACGGACCCGCCGCGCTCCGCCGGCTGGGCCTGGTCGAGCTGACCTCCGCCGACGCCGGCGACCTCGACGTGCGGATCCGTGGGGAGGAACGGGATGCCGCGACGGGCATCCTCGCGAGCGCGGACGTGCTGGCCGCGACCGCGGCGATCCGCGAGGCGACCGACGCGCTCCTGCGCGCCGGCGATCGTCCGTTCCTGGTCGGCGGGTGCTGCACGGAGCTTGCCGGCGCCCTCGCGGCGGCGCGCGACGTGCTGGGGCGGACCGGCGTGGCGTACCTCGACGGGCACCTCGACCTGTCGGACGGCGAGACGTCGCCGACCGGCGAGGCGGCGGACATGCCGCTGTCGGTCGTGCTCGGGCTCGGCCCGGCCGCCTGGGTCGAGGCCTGCGACGGCCCCTCGGCCCGCGTCGAGGACGTGGTCCCGGTCGGGTACCGCGACCCCGAAGAGGTGCCGACGTTCGAGCAGATCGCTCCCACGCTCGGCCCGGCGTTCCGCGCCGTCTCGAAGGACGACGTCGTGCGGGAGGGGCCGGCGGCCGTCGGCGGGCGCGTCGCCGCCGAGCTCGAGGAGGGGGCCGGGCGCCTGTGGCTCCACCTCGACGTCGACATCCTGGGCGAGGAGGTGTTCCCGGCCACGGACTACCTGATGCCCGACGGGCTCGACCTCCCCGAGCTGGTCGCGCTGATGCGCCCGCTGGCGGCATCTCCCGGGCTGATCGGCGTCTCGATCGGCTGCTACAACCCGGAGAAGGACCCGGGAGACGCGTGCGGGCGCGCGCTCGTGGAGGCGCTCGCCGGCGCGTTCGCTCGCTAGATCCCGAGCCGGCGCCGGCGGTCGGCGATCGACCCGCCGTCGGGCATCCCCTCGCGAGCGCCGGCGACGGTCGTGGAGATGCTCGCGAAGAGGACGGCATCGGCCACCGCCTCCTCGAACGACGAGCCGTCGACCAACCGCGCCGCGAGGACGCCGTTGAAGCAGTCACCCGCTCCGGTGGCGTCGACCGCGTCCACGTCCGGAGCGGGGAAGGCTCGCGTACCGTCGCGTCCGTGGAGCACCGCCCCGGCCGCCC
>DATBLY010000130.1:0-31906 GCA_036555125.1 Actinomycetota bacterium
CTTGATGAAGTCGGCGCCGCCGTGCAGGATCCGCCGCACCGCGGCGCGGACCTCGTCGGGCGAGTCCGACACGCCGAACCGCAGGTCGCGCGGGACGACCGCGTCCACGTCGGGCGCCAGGCCGGTGACGTCGCCGCCTCCGCCCGAGGACGTGACGAACGCGCCCGCGCACATCATCCGCGGCCCGACCGTGACTCCGGCGTCGATCGCGTCGCGGAGCGCGCAGTCGACGAACGCGCGGAACGTCCCCACGTCGCGGACCGTCGTCACGCCGGCCATCACGGTGTCGCGTGCGTTGCGGACCCCCGTCATCGCCTCCTGCGCCGCCGTCCGCATCACGAGCGACGCGTAGCCGTGGCCGTCCTCGAGCTCCCCGATCATGTGGGCGTGCATGTCCAGGAGGCCGGGCAGCACCGTCCGGTCCGTGAGGTCGTGGACCGTCGCGCCCTCGGGCACGGGCCCCTCGTCGGGCTCGACGGCCGCGACGAGCCCGCCGCGGATCGTCAGGCGGACGCCGGTGCGCACCTCGCCGGCGTCGACGTCTATCAGCCGGCCCGCGCGCACCACCGTGTCGGTCATGCGGGCGAGCATAGCCTCGGGCATAGGACCAACGGACGACCCGAACCTGACCTTCGGTCGGTGCGCCGGGGACCCCCTCCCGGCCGATACCTGTGGTGGCTCCCCGTTGCCGAACGCTGGCTCCAAGCCCTTCTCCATCGCGTCGGGCCCCAGCGGAGAGCCCCCGGACCGCGAGCGATCGCGGGCCGGGACGGCCGCGTGGTCCCGGCGGGCGTGTGCGGTCTCTGCGGTGCCGACGGCCGCGGAGCCCCGCCCGCCGGGACGCGGCCACCTGCGCCCTCGCCTACCTAGTCTGAGATGGACTAGGTCTCCAGCTTCACGAGCTCCTGGTCGATCATCGCGAGCGCCTGCGCGGCGTCCAGCGGGTCCCCATGGCCGGGGAGGACGCGGCGCGGGGCGAGCTCGCGCATCCGCGCGAGCGAGGACCGCGCCGCGTCCGGGTCGTCGAACACCAGGAGCTCGTCGAGGTACAGCATGTCGCCGGTGAAGAGCGTGCCGGTCCGCTCGTCCCACAGCGCGACGCTGCCCGGCGTGTGCCCGGGGACGTGCAGCACCGTGAACGCGCGGTCGCCCAGGTCGACGACGTCGCCCTCCGCCACGAGCGACGTCGGCTCCGCGCCGGGGCTCACCCACGCGTCCAGGTCGAAGCCGGGCTCGGGCACGGCGCCGACGATCAGGTCCGGCATCGGCAGGCCGTAGACCGCGTACTCCTCCTCCGCGCCGGGCGGGAAGTCCTCGCGGCGCACGCGCATCGGGTAGGGCGAGCGGACCTCGTCCGCGTCCCCGGCGTGGCACCGCCGGTCGCCGAATCCGGCGAGCCCGCCGACGTGGTCGAAGTGCCCGTGCGTCGCGACCGCGACGACCGGCAGGTCGCCCACGAGCGGGCGAACCGCCGCCGCCAGGTCGCCGAAACCGTTCGCGGTGTCGACGACCAGCGCGCGGTCCCGGCCACGCACGACCCAGGCGTTCGACAGCAGCAGCGCGTCGACGTGCGGCTCGTCCAGGCACCACACGCCGTCGCCCAGGTCCCGCACGCGGAACCACGGATCGGCGACCGGGAGCGCGGCGTCGCTCACCCGGCTCCCGTCACCCGATCCGCGAAGAACACCGACCCGGCGGGCTCGCGCAGGCAGTGCTCCGAGCCCATCGACGCGTTGTAGCTGCCCAGGTTCAGCAGCGCCACCACGTCGCCCTCGACGACGTCGGGGAACGGCACGTCCTCGCCGTACAGGTCGTCGCCCTCGTTGATGTGGCCCGCGAACGTGACGACGCCCGTCGGTGGCGCGTCCGCCGCGCGGCACAGCACGACGTCGACCGGCGATCCGTACACGAAGTGCTCGCCCGCCGCGTTCCACCCGACGTCCAGGCCGACGAACCGCACGCCGTCGCGATCCTCGACGGTCACGACCTCGGCGAGCAGGGTCGCGCACTCCTTCACCAGGAAGTCCCCCGGTTCCGTCCCGACGGCCACACCGAGCGGCCCGAGGTGCTTCGCCAGGATCGCGGCCCACGCGTCCAGGTCGAGCGGCTCGTCCCCGGCGCGCTGCGGCACGCCGAGCCCGCCGCCCGTGTTCACCTCGTGGATCGGGCAGCCCCGCTCCTGCAGGTGCCGCGTCATCTCGGCGACGCGGCCGATCACGGTGTCGAACACCGGCAGGCCCTCGTTCAGGTAGCCGTCACCGACGTGGCAGTGGACCGTGTCGATCGTGAGGTCGTGGCGGGCGGCGATCGCCAGCGCCTCGTCGAGCCGCTCGGGGTAGATCCCGAACTTCGTCGGCCGCGGCCCCGAGTACAGCGTGTGCTCGCCGCCCTCGAACCCCGCCCCGCCGCGCGGGTTCACGCGGATCCCGATCGTCCGGCCGGGCGCCGCGCGGCCGACGCGGTCGAGCTGGGTGAGCAGGTCGACGTTCAGGTGGACGCCGTCGTGCGCCACGATCGCGCGCACGTCCCGGTCCGACAGGTTCGTGCCGGTGTAGCTGATCTCGCGCGGCTCCCAGCCGTGCGCGAGCGCCCACGCGATCTCGCGCGGCGAGCAGACGTCCATCCCGACGCTCGTCGGGGAGCCGGGCTCGCCGAGCGACCGGAGCGCCGCGAACACCTCGGGCGCGCGCTGCGCCTTCAGCGCCAGGCGCACGCGCCCGTCGAGCCCGGCGCCCGCGAACGCCGCCTGCAGCGCCCGGGCCTGCTCCTCGACGCGCGTCAGGTCGTGCGCGAACGCGGGCGTGCCGTGCTCACGGGCGATCGCCTCGGCGTCGCGGCCGGCGATCGTCAGGCGGCCGGCCCGGACCTCGAGCCCGGGCCGTTCCCACCAGACGCGTCGCAGCTCCCGGGTCCGCCCCATGCCGGGGCGTAGCCTACCGGCCGGTCGCGCTCAGCCCGCCTCGACGGCGGCCTCGACCGGGACCTCGACGGTCTCCTCGACCGTCGCCGCGACGGGCTGACGGATCGCGAGGAACGAGCTGACGAACGCCATCACCCCGCCGACGAACGACACCGCGAGCCCCGCGGCGACCGACGCCGTGAACGGGATGTCGCCCAGGCCGCTGCCGGCCACCACGCCCGGCACGACCTCGTCGACGCGGATCGCACCCCACAGGGTCATGACCAGCAGCACCGCGGACGAGGCCGCCATCGCGACCCCGCTCACCTTGCGGAGCACCGGGTCCGACAGCAGGATGTAGGCGCCGCCGAACAGCAGCGCGGAGAAGCCGGCGACGACCGCGAACCGGCCGCTCCAGTCCTCGGTGCCGGCGATCCCGATCGTGAGCTGCCCGCCCGCGACCGTCGCCGTGTAGCTGAACCAATCGGCGAACACGCCCAGCGCGCCGAACAGCCCGCCGACCGCGACGCCGACCCCTGGATACGTGATCGAGTCGGACCGCATGGTTCCTCCTTCGGGAAGGCCGTACGGAACATCGGCACGGGGGCGTTCCGAGCTGAAGCGGACCGCCGGGGCGGAGGTGAGGTTCAGCGGCTCGGTGCCGGGCTCAGTGCCAGGCTCAGTGGTAGACGATCACGGGCGTGCCGTAGTCGGCCTGCTCGAAGATCCAGATCGCGATCCAGTACGGCACCCGCACGCAGCCGTGGCTCGCCGGATAGGTGGGGACGTCGGGCCACCCGTGGATCGCCCGACCCCCGTCGAAGAAGCTCGGGTAGTACAGGCGCTTGGAGCTGTAGCCGGCGAGCTTGCTGAACACGTGGAACGTCCCGTCGCGCGTGGGCGTGGACGCCTTGCCGGTGGAGACGTGGAAGATCGCGGCGACCCTCCCGTCGCGGACGGTCGCGAGCACCTGGCGCGTCTGGTCGACCTCGATGTGGAAACCGTCGCTCCGGTCGCGCGGCGCGAACACCCGCGGCCGCGCGAGGCCCCGCCAGACGGACGCCGTCACCGTCTGCAGGCGCGGCATGCGCTGCACCTTGCGGAACGCCATGACGGCATCGGCGGTGCGGAAGTCGAACACGTCGTCCACGCCTCGGAGGTGGTAGCGGAGCTCGACCAGCCGTCGCTCCAGCACCTCCACCGCCGGCCCGCGCGACCCCAGGGCGAGGTCGGGCAGCTGCTGCGCCGCGACCACGGTCACCGCCGAGGCGGGTTGCAGGTCGTCCGCGTCCAGGAACGCCTTCACGCGGTACGTGCCGGGGGCCGAGAGCCGAACCGTCGTGGCGAACCGTCCGCCGGCGCTCATCGGCGCCTTCTTCGTGGCCACGACCGAACCCGACCGCAGCAGCTGGATCCGCACCTCGACGCCGGGCCGCGCCGGCTGGAACCGCCCCGAGATCGCCAGGTCGCCGTAGAGCAGCGCGGTCCCGGTCTCCACGGTCAGCACCGGATCGACCAGCACGGCGACCGGCGCGCTGTCGAGGCCGTCCGACGCCGCGTGCAGCGACAGGTCGGCGTGGGGAACGATCCTCGCGCGGAACCGGCCGCCCGGGCCGGTCACGCCGCTCGCGATCGTCTGGCCGGCGTCGTCGAGGATCGCGACCGCCTGCCCCTCGACGGCCGGATCGACCGCCGCGGTCAGCGTGACCTTCGCGCCGAACGTCACCTCGCCGGCCGAGGCCGTCAGCGTCACGCCGGTCGTCTGGGCGTTCGCCGGGATCGCCGCGCCCCCGGCGCCGACGACCGTCAGGACGACGCAGACGACGAGCGCGGCAAGGGATCCGCGGCGGGCATGCATCCGCAGATGGTACCGATGGTGAGCTAGAAGAGGGTCGCGACGGCGTCGATCACCCGGTCGTCGTCGTCGAGGACCGGGAGCACGCGCCACTTGTCGAAGGCCGTGCACGGGTGCGAGATCCCGCAGCCGACCACGTCGCCCGGCTCCAGCGCGTATCCCTCGGCCACGTCCGCGTACGCGTGCTGGTCGTTCAGCGCCCGCACGGTGAGCGCCCCGTCGACCGGCCGGCTCGCGCCGTCCGCGCCGCGCACCACCGTGGGGATCGGCAGATCCACGTCGTGCGGCGCGTCCCGCTTGCCGAACCCCAGGAGGGCGAGCCTGGGCTCCGGCCGCGACAGCACGGCGCTCCAGAGCTCGAGCGCCGGATGGAACCCGCCCTCGCCCCGGCTCGCGGGCATCGGCGACGTTCGCTCGTACGTGCCGTGGTCGTGCGTCAGGTAGCAGCCCGACCGCAGCAGGACCCGAACCGCGACGTCGGCGGGCCACGGCCCCCGCAGGCGCTCGACGACGAGGTCGAAGAACACGCTCCCGCCCGCCGACACCACGAACGGCTCGCCGGTCTCGGCGGGACCGTGGGCGAGCACCGCACGGGCGAGCCCGTTCAGGCGATCGAGGAACGCGCCCACCCGCTCGAGGCACGCCGGCGAGCGATCGTGGCAGATCACGCCCTCGTACCCGGAGACCCCGGCCAGCCGGAGCCGCCGGGATGCGCGCACGCGTGCCGCCAGCTCGGCCGCCTCCTCGTCCGAACGGCATCCGGTCCGCCCACCCTCGAGGCCGAGCTCGACGAGCACCGCGATCGGGCGCTCCGGGGAGCTCGCCCCCTCCAGCAGCTCGATCCCACGGAGCGAGTCCACGTAGCACGTGATCGCGAAGGTGGGATCGCCCGTCGTCGCCGCGAGCCACGCGGTCGCAGCGGGGTCGACCACCTCGTTCGCGATCAGCACCCGCGGCACGCCGGCCTCGCGCATCGCGCGCGCCTGCGTCGCGTTCGCGGCGGTGATGCCCCAGGCCCCGGCGTCGAGCTGCCGCCGCCAGAGCGCCGGGGCCATCGTCGTCTTGCCGTGCGGCGCGAGCGCGACGTCGTGCTCGCGCGCGTACGCCGCCATCAGCGCGAGGTTGTGGGCGAGCGCCGTCTCGCGGAGCGCCAGGACGGGGAGCTGGAGGTCGGCGAGCGTCCATCCGCGGCTCGCGACGGCATCCAGCGGCACCGGCTCGTCGACCGCCGGGAAGCCCTTCGTGCTGGCGTCGATCCAGGATGGCTCGATGGGCGCGAGGGTAGCAGCGCGCAGCGCGCGAACCGCTAGGCTGCCGCCCGATGGATCCGATGCGCGGCGCGCTGCTGTGGGCCGCGGGGAACCCGACCCTGCGCCGGCACCTGCCGAACTTCGGCTTCGTCCGGGCGACGGTCCGTCGGTTCATGCCCGGCGAGTCCGTCGACGACGCCTTGGCCGCGGCGGCGGCGCTCGCGGACGACGGGATCCCGACGACGTTCACGTACCTCGGCGAGAACGTGACGAGCCTCGCCGAGGCCGACCTCGTCGCCGAGCACTACGTGGAGCTGTACGACCGGATCGCCGAGGGCGGCCGCGACACCGAGGTGTCCGTCAAGCCGACGCATCTCGGCCTGGAGCTCGCCCCCGAGCACGCGTACCGCAACGTCGAGCGCCTGGCCGAGCACGCGGCGGCGAAGGGCAACCGCCTCTGGATCGACATGGAGTCGACCGCGTTCGTGCAGCAGACGGTGGATCAGTACGCGCGCCTGGCCGCCGACCACGGCAACACCGGGCTGTGCCTGCAGGCGTACCTGAAACGGACGTGGGACGACGTCGTCCGGCTGCTGCCGTTCGACCCCTCGATCCGCCTCGTGAAGGGCGCGTACCGCGAGCCGCCGGAGCTCGCGTTCCAGCACCACGACGTGATCGACGAGGCGTTCCTGCGGATCGCCGCGGCGATCGCGGAACGGGGGGGCCACGGCCGCCTGGCGCTCGCGACGCACGACACGGACCTGCTGGCCAGGATCGAGGAGGCCGGCGTCCCGAAGGACGCGTTCGAGATCCAGATGCTGTACGGCATCCGGGTCGACCAGCAGTACCGGCTGCACGACGCCGGATACAGGGTGCGCGTGCTGATCTCGTACGGCGACTACTGGTACCCGTGGTTCATGCGCCGGATGGCCGAGAAGCCGTCGAACATCTTCCTGGCGGTGCGCAACGTGATGGCGCGGGACCCCTCGAGGGCCTGAGCGCCCCACCCCGTCTCGATCACGCTGGGCGTGCGCGCCTTCGTCGTTCCTCGCGTAGCGTCACGCCGAGACGACCGATCGGGAGGGAGAGCGATGCAGGACTGGTTGCGGACGGCGGCCGACCGTCTCGGGGTCGACCCCGTCGACGACGACATGCAGGAGCGGCTGCTCGGGGCCGCCCGTGATGTGGCGCACGGGGTGGAGCGCAAGCTCACCCCGATCGCCACGTTCCTCCTGGGCGTTGCGGTGGAGCGACGGGCGGCCGGGGGGCAGGAGCGGGCCGCGGCGTTCGGCGCGGCCCTGGCCGACCTCGAGCGGGCGATCGACGCCGCTCACGAGGCATGACCGGGGTCTCGTTCCGCAGGCAGGGCAGGTCGGCATGGCCGAAGCCCGTACGGAGACCGCTCGCGGGGTTGGGTCCCGATGTCCCGATGTCCCGACGTCCGTGGAGGTGAGCGGATTCGAACCGCCGACCTCTGCCGTGCGAAGGCAGCGCTCTACCGGGCTGAGCTACACCCCCTGGGATCGGGGGAAGCGTAACAGAGGGTCCCGACCGGCCCGGACGGGGCGAACCACGACCTAGTCGCCCCCCGGGTCCCCTCCGCGCAGCTCCCGGGCATGCCGATCGAGCGCGTCGTGGAGGTCCCGCTGGACGAACGCGATCGAGAGGTCGCCGCGCGTCTTCTCGATCAGCGATCGCGCGACGTCGGTCGATCGGCGCAGGTTCCCGGTGATCGCGTCCGGGTAGTCGATCGTGACGAGCACGGCGTACAGGTCCTCGAGCTCGCGGAGCACCTCCTCGGCACGCGCCACGCCGCCCGTGCGCAGCAGGTCGAGGATGTGGCGGCGCCCCTCGCCGATCGCCTCGGCGATGCCGTTCAGGTACGGCGCGTCGCCGACGGACAGGTCCTCGGGCGACGGGATCGCCCCGCCCGAGACCAGGGCCAGCGTGACGTTCGCCTCGGCGTACTCCTTCTCCGCGTCCGCGAGGTAGCCCGCCCACCGGACCTCCGGCTCGCTCGCGCTCGCCTCGAGCCCCTCGTCGATCGCCGCCCGCGACGCCGCGATCAGCTCGTGCGCCCGGTCGAGCTCCCCGCGGTGGATCGCCCGGATCGCGTTCGCGCTCGCCCGGATCGAGCGCCGCGCGGCGGGCAGGACGCGCTCGCGGGCGGCGTTCTTCGCGTCGAGGCGCCCGTGGAGGGCGCGGGAGAGGTCGTCCAGGTCCACGGGGCGGTCCCCCGGTCAGGCGCGCGATGCGGCTTCGCCGGCGCGCATGACCACGACGTGCACGCGGTCCCCCTCGCCGACCGTGCCCAGGCCGTTGAACGTCGGCCGGGCCCAGGTGCTGCGACCCTCGGCCACGTAGCGCGCGGTCGCCGTCGCGGCGGGGCGGGCCTTCGCCCGGGGCGCCGGCGGCCGGGCCGCGCGGGCCGCCTCGTGCGGATGCCCCGCACGGTGCTTGATCGTGAGCAGGAGCCAGACGTACAGGACCAGCAGGACGAGGAGCACCCCCGACACGAGCCATGCGACCGTGCGCAGCGGCGGCACCAGCCCGATCAGGAACGTGAGCCCGATCGCCTCGAGCAGGAACGCGAAGACCTGGCGACGACGCTCGCGCGCGCGGGCCCGCTGGCGCTCCGACGGACCGACGAAGCGGACCCCCTTGCGAGGGGTCATGATCCACCGTCCCGGTCCGCCGTGTGCCTCCGCCTGCGCCAAGAGCTCCATCCTGCGTTCGAAATCCTCGACGCTCGCCGAGGCCCTGGCCTCCCGCCGGTTGGCCGACGGGAGCAAGAACGCGGCCCACATGATGCCTAACGCGCCGACGAGTAGCCACTCCACCCGCCCAGCCTCCTGTCGCTCGAACCCCGGTTCAGCACAACATCTAGGCTGGACACGCAGCGTAGCGTCCACATCTGGGGCGGGAAAGCACATCCGTGTGATTCACGCGACGGCCCCCTCCGCGTCGCCTCCCGGTCGCCGGCGGTTCCGTCCGGCCTGGTATCCGGCCGTCCGGGCGTCGAGCGGTCCATCGCTTTACGGCCGGAAGGCCTACGTGACGCACCGGATCAGGACGATAACGTTGGAGGCCATGCGGATCGCCTTCGTCTCCACGTACCCGCCGCGCCGGTGCGGGATCGCCACGTTCACCTCGGACCTGATCGCGGCCGTCCGCGAGGCGGACGACCGCACGAAGGCCCGGGTGGCGGCGATCGACGAGCGCAACGTGGTCCGGGCCTACCGGAACGAGGTCCGCTGGCGGATCCGCCAGGGCAAGCCCGAGAGCTACGTGGCGGCGGCGCACGCGATGAACGCCTCGAACGCGGACGTGGTCTGCGTCCAGCACGAGTTCGGCCTGTACGGGATCTGGCGCGACGAGGGCTGGGACGGAGACACGTGGATCGAGGGCAACTACGTCGACCACCTGGTCCCGATGCTCGAGTCGCTCCGCAAGCCCGTGCTCGTCACCCTGCACACGGTCCTGCCCGAGCCGAGCCCCGCCGTCCGCGAAGCCGTCCGGGAGATCGCCGGCGCCGCCGACGGTCTGGTCGTGATGGCCGAGACGGCCGTGCGGATCCTCGACGAGGTTTACGGGGTGACCGGCACCCCCACGTTCGTGATCCCGCACGGGATGCCGCACATCGAGCCGAAGGGCCGTCGCAAGCTCAAGGACAAGATGGGCCTGGACGGCCACCAGATCATCTCGACCTTCGGGCTGGTCGGCCCCGGCAAGGGGCTCGAATACGTGATCGAGGCGATGCCCTACGTCGTGAAGGACCACCCGCAGGCCCTGTACCTGATCGCGGGCCAGACGCACCCCGAGCTGCTGAAGCACCAGGGCGAGACCTACCGGAACAAGCTGATCGCGATGGTCGACGGCCTGGGGATGTCCGAGCACGTGGCGTTCGTGAACCAGTACCTCGACCAGAAGGACATCATCGACTACCTGCTGGCGAGCGACGTCTACGTCACGCCGTACCTCGACCCGAACCAGATCACGAGCGGCACGCTGTCCTACGCGCTCGGCGCCGGGAAGGCCGTCGTGTCGACGCCGTACCTGCACGCGATCGAGGCGCTCGCGGACGAGCGGGGCCTGCTGGTCGAGTTCCGCTCCCCCGAGGGCATCGCCGAGGCGATCAACGCGGTCCTGTCCGACCCCGAGCTGAAGCGGAAGCTCGAGCGCAACGCCTACCGGTACGCGAACGAGGCGACCTGGCCGAAGACCGGCGCGAAGTTCCTGGAGACGATGCAGGGCCTGATCGACGCCGCGCCGGCCCGCACGCGGAAGAAGGAGGAGCCGCATCGCGAGCCGGTCCCGATCGCCGCGCGCCTGCCGCGCAACCCGCTGATCACGCCGCGCGACGTGCCGCCGTCGCAGGAGGGGTTCGAGGTGATCTCGACGATCAACCCCGGCGTCGCGAAGGTCGGGGACGAGACGATCCTGCTCCTGCGTGTGGCCGAGCGCCCGCGGCCGGCCACCGACCTGCCCGACGGCGCGCAGATGGTCGATCTGACCGGCGCCGAGCCGAAGCTGGTGCCGCTCCCCGAGGAGATCTCGCGGGAACGCCTGATCGGGATGGCGTTCTTCGACACCGAGCAGGACCCGCCGCAGGTCCGGATCGGCTACGTGCCGCGCGACCTGCCGGGCCTGGACCTGTCCGACCCGCGCACGATCCGATACCGCAACGCGGCGGGCGGCTTCGCACCGGGCAACGAGGAGTTCACGGACTACCTCTCGCACACCTCGCACCTGCGCGTCGCGCGCAGCGAGGACGGCGTGCTGTTCGCGGTCGACCCCGACCCGACGATCGTGCCGACCTCGCGCCTGGAGGAGTACGGGATCGAGGACCCGCGGATCACGCTGATCGACGGCGTGTACCACATCACGTACGTGTCGGTGAGTCGCCTCGGGATCACGACGAGCCGCCTCACGACGACGGACTTCCGCAGCTTCAAGCGCGAGGGCGTGATGTTCGATCCCGACCAGAAGGACGTCGTGATCTTCCCGGAGAAGATCGGCGATCGGTACGTGGCCCTCACCCGCCCGATGCCCGGCTCGTTCGGTCGCGTCCTCGGGATCTGGATCGCCACCTCGCCGGACCTCGACACGTGGGGCGACCATCAGCCGATCGCGCTCCCGCGACCGGGCATGTGGGACGAGATGCGGATCGGAGCGAGCTGCGTCCCGTTCCGCGTCGACGGCGGCTGGCTGGAGCTGTACCACGGGTCCGACCGCGCGAACCGGTACGGCATGGGTGCGATGCTCCTGGACGCGGGCGATCCCGCGAAGGTCCTCGCGCGCACGCCGCGCCCGTTGCTGGCCCCGGAGGTCGACTACGAGCACGACGGGTTCCTGCGCGACGTGGTCTTCCCCACCGGCCACCTGAACCTCGACGATGCCGGCAAGCGGATCCGCGTGTACTACGGCTCCGCCGACGAAACCCTCTGCGCGGCCGAGTTCGACGTGAGCCAGATCCTGGCGAACCTGGAATCCCTCTAGACGCTGTCCTCGACCCGACTTCTCTGAGACCCTCTCCCACCATGCTGCGTCAACTGGCCCATCTGACCCGCCCGCTGCCCGCCGCCGGGCCCGGAGCGCTCGCCGTCGCCGTCTACGGAGACGCCCTCAACCGCCACGTGGACGCGAAGGAGTCCGGGTACGAGGGCGTGGCATGCGTCGACGACGCCGCCCGCCTGCTCGACGTGCTCTGCGACGTGTGGCTCCGCACCCGGCTGCCGTCGATCGAGCGATGGGCGCGCGGGATGCTCGACTTCGTCCTGTGGATGCAGGACGACGACGGCCGCTGGGTGAACTTCGTCTACGGCTGGGACGGCGAGAAGAACCACGAGGGCCTCACCTCCGTGCGCGGCGAGAACTTCTGGCACGCGCGAGCGCTGCTCGGACTGTCGAACGCCTGGCTCGTGTTCAAGGACGAGCGCGCGGAGCGGGCGATGTCCGCGGGGTTGGCGCACGCCGCCGAGAAACCGGCGCCCGCGGACGTGCGGGCCGTCCACATGGAGGTCGCGCGCCGCCTGATCCGGACCGGCGCGACGACGATGGTGCCGGTCCTCGACGGCTGGGCGCAGGAGCTGGCCGCCTGCCGGATCGACGGCGTGCTGATGAACTCGCTCGAGGAGACCGGGACGCCGCACCTGTGGGCGCACATCCAGGAGGGCGTGCTGGCGGACGCGGGCGTCCTGCTCGGGGAGGATGCGTTCGTGACCGCGGCCGAGGCGAGCGCCCGGGAGCTGCTGATCCCGGTCGTGGAGGGCGGCTTCGATCGGGTCAGCGTGTCGCCCTACGACGTGTCGAGCGCGATCTTCTCGCTGGACCGGCTGGCGCGGGCGCGCGACGACGGCGGGTGGTCGTCGCTGGCCGAGGACGCCCGGGCATGGTTCTCGGGCCGGAACGCGGCCGGGGCGCCCGTCTACGACGAGGATCGGGGCCGCGTCGCCGACGGGGTCGACGAGGGCCGCGTCAGCGAGAACTCCGGGGCCGAGTCGAACATCGTGGCCGCGGAGGCCCTGATGGACCGCGCGATGGCAACGGCCTCGCTGGCGGAGGTGCCGGCGGCGGGCTGAGATGCCGGCGGCGGGCCGAGGTGCCGGCGGCGTAGCGTGCCCTCGTCGCGCGTCCCGATCGCCGTTCGAAGACGTTGCCCTCCGCTGTGATCCAGCTCACGGCGCGACGCTCCACTCACCGGTAGCGTCGAGCCCATGTTCGACGCGGCGACGATCGAGATCCACGGTCGCGGTGGGACGGCCTCGGTCCACGGGCTCGATGGGGCGGCGCTGCTCGCCGCGGCCGACGCGGCGCACGCCCGGGTCGGCGCCGCCGAGCGCGAGCTCCTGCGCTCGATCGCCGAGCTCGACCGGCACGACGCCTGGATCGCCGAGGGAGCCCGCGACACCGCCCACCTGCTCTCGATGCGCTACGGGATCTCGTGTTGGAAGGCCCGTCGGTGGATCGGGGCGGCCCACGCGCTGGAGACGCTCCCGCACCTGTCGTCTGCCCTCGAGACCGGGGCCATGTCCCTGGACAAGATCTCCGAGCTCGCCCGGTTCGCGACCCCCGTGTCCGAACGGGGCCTGATCGGCTGGGCGCGTGCGGTCTCGGTCGCCACGATCCGCCGACGAGGCGACCTCGAGCAGCGAAGGACACGCCAGGAGGTGATCGAGCCCGAACGAACCCGCTCCCTCGACACCTGGTACACCGACGACGGCCGCTTCGGCCTGGAGGCCGAGCTCCCGGCCGCCCAGGGCCGCGTGGTCGAGCAGGCGCTCGAGCGGCTCGTGGAGCGCGTGCCCACGATGCCCGGAGAGGCCGACACCGAGGGCATCCGCGCCCGCCGGGCCGATGCCCTGCTGGCCCTCTGCTCGGCCCGGCTCGCGGCCGATCCGGACCCCGACCGGGCGACGGTCGTCGTCCATGCCAGCTTGGAGGCGCTCCGGGGCGAGGCGAACGCCGAGCTCGAGTCCGGTCCGGTGATCGGACCCGAGACCGCAACGCGACTGCTCTGCGACGCGCGGATACAGCTCGTGGCCGAGGACCGCGACGGCACGGTCCTCGACCTCACGCCGGTCCGGCGGGTGCCGCCCGCCTGGATGGCGCGCCTGGTCCGGCACCGCGACCGCGGTTGCACGTTCCCGGGATGTGGGACGCGTGCGTTCACGCAGGCCCACCACATCCGGTTCTGGTCCCGTGGAGGCCGGACCGAGCTCGCGAACCTCGCGCTGATCTGCTCGTTCCATCACCGCCTGGTGCACGAGTGGGGCTGGGGCCTCACACGTGAGCCGAGCGGAGAGCTCCGCTGGACGAGACCCGACGGCACCAGGTATCGGGCCGGACCACGACCGAGGGAACGCGTGCACGATCGGCATCGGGTTCACCTCGGATCGGGTCGGCAACCTCCCGTTCAGCTGCCAGCGGGGAGTGCTGCCGGATCAGCGCTGGGTCCGGTAGTCGCCTGACTTGCCGCCGGACTTCGCCAGCAGGCGCAGCCCGTCGATGCGGGCCGCGCGATCGAACTCCTTCGTCGTGTCGTAGAGGCTCAGCGCGGCCACCGCGGCCGCCGTCAGCGCCTCCATCTCGACGCCGGTGCGGTCGTTCGCGCGCACGGTCGTGCGGACGCGCACGGTCCCGCTCGCCTCGTCCGGCTCGACGAGCACCTCAGCGCCGGTCACCGCGATCGGGTGGCAGAACGGCAACAGGTCCGGGGTGCGCTTCACGCCCATCACGCCGGCGATCCGGGCGGCCTCGAGCGGGTTCCCCTTGCGCGTCCCGGCCATGAGCGCCCCCACGGCCTCGGGCGTCGTCGTCAGGACGCACTCGGCGGTGGCCTCGCGGCGCGTGACATCTTTCTCGCCGACCTCGACGATGCGGGCCGGGCGCGCCCCGCCCTCCTCCACCGGCTAGTCCTCCCCGGCGCGGAACACCATCACGCGCACCGACGACCCGGCCGGCGCCGTCTCGGTCCCGACCGGCACGATCGCGAGGCCGTTCGCGCGCGCCACGGTGGAGATGAGGTTCGATCCGCGCCCGCCGGTCGGCGCCGCCGTCCATCCGTCGTCGCCGCGCTCGACACGCACCCGCGCGTACTGCGTCTTGCCCTTCGGGCCGCTGACGTCGGCGGTCAGGGTCGCGGTGACCTCCGGGCGGAACAGCTCCGTCCGTCCCGACATCTTCAGCACGGCCGGACGCACGAACAGCTCCAGGGAGACGAACACCGACACGGGGTTGCCCGGAAGGCCGAAGTACGGCTTGCCCTCGATCTGCCCGAACCCCTGCGGCATGCCCGGTTGCATCGCGACCTTGTAGAACTCGACGTCGCCGCGACGGAAGAACGCGGCCTTCACGACGTCGCGCTCACCCACCGACACGCCGCCCGAGCTGACGAAGGCGTCCGCCTGGATCAGGTGGGACAGGACCAGCTCCTTCAGCGCGTCGACGTCGTCGCGGACGATCCCCGCGAGGATCGGCATCGCGCCCGCCTCCTTCAGCGCGCCGAAGATCGTGTACGCGTTCGAGTCCCGCACCTGCCCGAATGCGGGCTCCTCGGTCGGCGGGATCAGCTCGTCGCCCGTCGAGAGCACGATCACGCGTGGACGGGGATGCACCGACGGGTTCGGGAACCCGGCGTTCGCCAGCAAGCCGAGCTCCGGCGCCCCGAGCCGCTTGCCCATCGGGACCAGGACCTGGCCCTCCTTCACGTCCTCGCCGACCGGGCGGACGTGGCGCCCCGACGTCGGCGCCTCGAAGATCTGCACCGTCTCGCCCATCGGCTTCGCGTTCTCGATCGGGACGATCGCGTCGGCACCGGCGGGGATCGGGGCGCCGGTCGCGATCCGGATCGCCTCGCCACCGCCGACCGTGCCCTCGGGCTGCCGGCCGATCATCGCGCGCCCGACGACCTTGAGCTCGACGGGCGACGACGGCGAGGCCGTGGCGGTGTCCGAGACCCGCACCGCGAACCCGTCCATCGCGGAGGACGCGAACGCCGGCAGGTCCTGGCGCGCTCGCACGTCCTCGGCGGCGACGCAGCCGAAGGCCTCGGTGAGCGGCAGCTGCAGCGGCGCCAGCGGGTGCACGGCCGCCAGGACCTTCGCCTGGGCGTCCGCGACCGGCATCAAGCCCTCGCCCGAGTCGTGGTCGTGCACGCGCGCACGTTCGGCCATCCCGGCAGTCTAACGACGGATCCGGGAACGCCCCGAACGGGAGACCGGTAGTCTGAGACGGACTAGGAGGCGCCCACCCGCGGCGCGGGTCAGACGAGCTTCTCGCGCTGGACGAGCTGCCCGAGCCAGTCGCGGAAGCCCGGACCGACGTCGTCACGCTCGATCGCGAACTCGACGGTCGCCTTCAGGTAGTCGAGCTTGTTCCCGACGTCGTAGCGACCCCGGTCGAACCGGTACGCGAACACCGCCTGCTCGCGCGCCAGCAGGTTGATCGCGTCGGTCAGCTGGATCTCGCCGCCCCGGCCCGGTTCGGTGTGTCGGAGCGCCTCGAAGATGTCGGGCGTCAGCAGGTAGCGGCCGATCACCGCGAGGTTCGAGGGCGCCTCCTCGGGCGAGGGCTTCTCGACGATCGACACCACGCGGGCGAGCGTCTCGTCGACGAACTCCGCCTCGATGCATCCGTAGAACGCGATGTCCTGCTGCGGGACCTCCATCACGGCGATCACGCTCCGGCCGTAGCGCTCGTAGGCCCGGAGCATCTCCTCGAGCAGCGGCATCGACGGATGGATGATGTCGTCGCCCAGGAGCACGGCGAACGGCTGCCCGTCGACGTGCGGCTCGGCCACCGAGACCGCGTGGCCCAGGCCGAGCGGATCGCCCTGGCGGATGTAGTGGATCGCGGCGACGTCGGCGATCGCCTCGACCATCTTCAGGTCGTCGAAGTTGCCCTTGGCCTCCAGGAACCGCTCGAGCTCGACGGAGCGGTCGAAGTGGTCCTCGATCGAGCGCTTCCCGCGGCCCGTCACGATCAGCACGTCGTCCAGCCCGGCGCGCGCGGCCTCCTCGACCACGTACTGGATCGCGGGCGTGTCGACGACGGGCAGCATCTCCTTCGGCTGGGCCTTCGTCGCCGGCAGGAACCTCGTCCCCAGCCCGGCCGCCGGGATCACGGCCTTGGTGACCTTCATGGGGAAGCCCTCCTCCGCATCGGGAGGAAGTCTATGCCGTCGATCCAGACCCATCTCAGGAGCCTCCGGTGGGTGTACGGGCGAACCCACCGGAACGACCGTACCCACCAGGACCGGGTACACACATCGGCCGTCGGGCCAGAGGATGGGCCTAGGTCGCTCGTATCGGCGAGGGGGCCGACCCGCTCGGGGCCGTCGGTACACTCCCCTGGTCATGCCCACCTACGAGTACGTCTGCAAGGACTGCGGTCACCGCTTCGAGACGTGGCAATCGATGAGCGACGACCCACTCACGATCTGCCCCGAGTGCGGCGGAGAGCTCCGGAAGGTCTTCGCGCCCCCGGCCATCTCGTTCAAGGGGTCCGGGTTCTACGCAACCGATCACGGGAAGAAGGCCAAGCCGAGCGACGCGGGCACGTCCAAGAAGGATGGGTCGTCCAAGCCCCCAGGCGGGTCCGAGGGATCGCCCGGCCCGTCCTCCTCGGGCGATCGAGGATCGTCGGGATCGTCGTCCCCTCCCCCCGGCGAGAAGGCCGCCGCGTCCCCGAAGAAGGGGTCGTCGTCCTGAGCCCCTCGGCCGAGATCGGCGTCTTCGGCGGCTCCGGGTTCACCGCGCTCCTCGACGACGTCGAGGAGGTCAACCTCGACACGCCGTACGGGCCGACGTCGGCCCCGATCACGATCGGCGACGTCGGTGGGCGACGGGTCGCGTTCCTGCCTCGACACGGCCTGTCCCACGAGTTCCCCCCGCACCGGGTCCCGTACCGGGCGAACGTGTGGGCGATGAAGGAGCTCGGCGTCGGTCGCGTGCTCGCGCCGAACGCGTGCGGCTCGCTCCAGCCGCACGTCAAACCGGGCGATTTCGTGATCTGCGATCAGATGGTGGACCGGACGCGCGATCGACCGAACACGTTCTACGACGGCCCGACCACCACGCACATCACGTTCGCGGATCCGTACTGCCCGGTGATGCGCGAGGTCACGATCGCCGCCGGTCATGAGCAGGGGATCCCGCTGCACGAGCGAGGGACCGTCGTCGTGATCGAGGGCCCGCGGTTCTCGACGCGCGCCGAATCGGCGTGGTTCGCGTCCGTCGGGTGGGAGGTCATCAACATGACCCAGTACCCGGAGTGCGTGCTCGCGCGCGAGATGGAGCTCTGCTACGCGAACATCTCGCTGATCACGGACTACGACGTCGGCGTCGAGGGCGTGCCGCCCGTCACGAACGACGAGGTCGTCCGCGTCTTCACGGAGAACAACGAGAAGCTCCGCGGGCTGCTGTTCGCCGTGATCCCGGCCCTGCCGGCCGAGCGCGACTGCATCTGCGCGACCGCGCTGGACGGCGCCAGCTTCGGCTGAGCCGCGCCGCGCCGGCGGGTCCCGCACCGGCGCGAGCCACCGTCCGTATCCTGGCCCCATGACGAACCCGAAGCAGCTGGTGACCGTCGAGCTCCGGTTCGTGAGCACCGACGACGCGGAGCAGGTGGGCGACCGGATCCGGGAGGCGGTCGCCCTGATCGTGGGCCGGGATGCGCTCGAGGAGTTCCGGACCCGCACGATGCTGCTCGAGCCGAAGAAGAAGGGCGGGCTGCGGCCCGTCGAGTGAGTCGCGGGCCGGACCGCGGTCCTGTGAGCCACGTCACGGCGAGGACGGCGACGCGCTCCTAGGGTCCCGCGCATGCTCCGACGTCGATGGCCCACCGGCGCCAAGGTCCTGCTCCTCGCCGGCGTCGCGTGCGGCGCGCTCGCGTTCCTCGCCGTGCGCGGGTATGCGGCGACCCTGGAGGCCACGCGGCCCGACGTCGGCCCGCTCGTCTCCGTCGTGATGGCCACCCGGGACCTCGACCGCGGAACGACCCTGGATCCGTCGATGCTCGAGACGGGCGAGGTGCCGGCCGCGTTCGTGCCCCCGGGAGCGATGGAGACGATCCCCGATGCCGACGGGCGCGTCCTGACCGCGCGGGTCGCCGCCGGCGAGGTCCTCACCGCGACGCGGGTCGCATCGCCTGGCGCGGGGCCGGTCGCGGCGGTCGTGCCGCCCGGGCTGCGCGCCGTGGTGGTCCCCGCCGGGGTCCCCGCGGGCATCGTCCGGGCCGGCGACCGCGTGGACCTGCTCGCGACGTTCGGCGGCGGTCGGCCGTACACGCAGACCGTCGTGACCGCTGCCGAGGTCCTGCGGGTCCTGTCCCCCGGCGGCGCCGTGGCGGGCGTGACGAGCGCGGCGGGCGCGCAACTGGTGCTGCTGGTCGGGCCCGAGGACGCCGAGCGGATCGCGTACGCGAAGACGTTCGCGCAGCTCGAGGTCGCGATCGCGGCGGCACCCGAGCCGTCGGTCGCGACCGCGCCCTGAGGCTCCCGATCTCCACGGTGGCGCACCGTCGGCGGCTAGGATGCGGCGACCCCGACCGCGAGGACGTCGCCCGTGAGCATCCTGCAGGCCATCATCCTGGGCTTGGTCCAGGGTGCGACGGAGTACGCGCCGGTCTCGAGCTCGGGCCACCTGATCCTCGTGCCGTGGATCTTCGACTGGTCGATCCTCGCGAACCCCGAGCTGAACAAGACCTTCGACGTGGCCCTGCACATGGGAACGCTGCTCGGAGCGGTGATCTACTTCCGACACGACATCGTCCGGTACTTCCGTGCCTGGATCGGGTCGATCCGGGAGCGGCGTCTCGCGACGACGGATCAACGGCTCGCCTGGGCGATCGTGATCGGGACGATCCCCGGCGTGATCATCGGGGCGCTGTTCGCGGACACGATCGAGCGGGACCTGGGGCAGCCGTGGCTGATCGCGACGATGCTCGCGGTCTTCGGCGTCGTGATCTACGTCGTGGACCGCGTCTGCCGCACCGACCGCGGGCTGGACTCGATCGGACCCCGGACCGGCCTCGGGCTCGGCACGGCGCAGGCGCTCGCCCTGCAGCCAGGTGTCTCGCGGTCGGGGATCACGATGACCGCGGCGCGGGTGATCGGCATCGATCGCGAGAGCGCGGCCCGGTTCTCGTTCCTGCTCTCGCTCCCCATCATCGCCGGCGCGGGGCTCTTCAAGGGGATCGACCTGCTGCAGAGCGGGTTCCAAGGGTACGCCAGCGAGTTCTTCTGGGGGTTCGTGTCGTCCGCGATCAGCGGCTTCGTCGTGATCGCCTGGCTCCTCAAGTACCTGCGCGGCCACAGCTTCGCGATCTTCATGTGGTACCGGCTGGGGCTCGCCGCGCTCTGCTTCGCGCTGATCGCGACCGGCGCCCGTCCCGCGACGATCTGAGCGCCGCAGCCGCGCGCCGCTAGACGCCGGCGAGCGTCATCTCGCCGATCAGGATCGACGGTGTCCCGACCGAGGAGAAGAAGCGGAGGTCGTCGCCGACGCCGGTGATCCCGGCGAGCATCTCCGGCAGCGTCGAGGCCACCGTCATCTCCCGGAGCGGCTCGCCCAGCTCGCCGCTCGCGATGCGCAGGCCCGTCGCCCCCACCGAGAACTCGCCGCTGATCGGGTTCGCGCCCGAGTGGACCCCGCTCACGTCTTGGATCAGCACGCCGCCCTCGGCCGCCGCCAGGAGCTCGCTCACCGGCGAGGCTCCCTCCTCGACGAAGAAGTTCGACGTGCCGACGCCGGGCGCCGAGCGGTAGCCCGCCCGCTTCGCGTTCCCGGTGGACCGCTGTCCGCCCCCCGCGCGATGCGCCGTGTACGTGTCGTGGAGGAAGCCGTTCAGCGTCCCCGCGGTGAAGAGCTCGGTGCGTCCCGACGGGACGCCCTCGTCGTCGAACGGCCGGGCGGCCGGGCCGATGGCCACGCGACCGTCGTCGACGAGCGTGAAGAGCGACGACCCGATCGCCTGCCCCTGCATCGTGGCGAACAGCGACCGGCCCTTCTGGACCGCCTCGGCCGAGAGCGCACCGGCGAGCACACCCAGGAACGCCATCGCGGCGAACGGGTCGAGCAGGACCGGCACCCGCGCGGTGGCCGGCTTCTCCGCACCGAGCAGGCGCACGGCGCGCTCCACCGACTCCGTCGCGATCGCGTCCCACGGCAGCTCGTCGACGCCCCGCGCGATCGAGAAGGAGAACCCGGTCTGGGTGTCGGTCCCCTCGTTCGCGATCGCGACCGAGACGCACCACGCGTCCGTGCGCGCGTACTCGGCCGCGACGCCCGTCGTCGACGCGATCGCGGCCCGCGACACGGCGTCCCCGATCTGCGCCATGTCGACCTTCGTCGCACGGGGATCGAGCGAGACCGCGCGCCGCTCCAGGTCGAGCGCCATCGCCACCTTCCGGTCCGCGGGGATCGCGGCTTGGTCCTCGCGGAACAGCTCGGGCATCGGCTCGGCCGCCTCGAAGGCCGGGAGCACGTTGTGCTCATCGGGCTCGGCCAGGGCGGCGTTCTCGCGCGCCCGCCCGACCGACGTCCGGACCTCGTCGATCGTGGGATCCGCCGCCCACGCGTAGCCGAGACGGCCGCCCGCGATCAGCCGGATCCCGATGCCGCGCGACTCGGCGAACGTGAGTCCCTCGACCTCGCCGCGGAGCGCGCTCGCCTCGGTGTGGCGCGACTCCTCGGCGTAGGCCTCGACGGCCTCGTCGCGTTCGGCCGCCTCGACCGCCGCCCGGCACAGGTCGGTCAGGTCGACGGGATCAGGCACCGGTGCCCCCGACGGTGAGCCGCGCGATCCGCAGCGTCGGCGAACCGCTCCCCACCGGAGCGGACTGGCCGTCCTTGCCGCAGACGCCCTCCCAGGTGTCGAAGTCGTTGGCGACCGCATCGACGGCGCTCATCGTGTCGATCGCGCGCCCGATCAGGTTGGCCCCGCGGATCGGCGCGCCGACCCGTCCGTGCTCGAGCAGGAACCCCTCGGCGATCCCGAAGACGAAGTCGCCGGTCGCCGGGTTGACCTGCCCTCCGCCGAGCGAGGTCACGTACACGCCGTGTTCGGTCGAGGACAGGATGTCGGCCGGCTCGGAGGCGCCGTCCAGGATGTAGGTGTTCGTCATCCGCGGGATCGGCGGGTGCGCGTAGGACTGGCGCCGCCCGTTGCCGGTGGGCGGCGCGTCGTCCTTCTCGGCCCGCAGGCGATCGTAGAGCCAGCCCCGGAGCACCCCCTCGGTGAACAGCACGGTCCGCTGCGACGGCGTGCCCTCGTCGTCGAACGAGAAGGACCCCCACCCGTTCGGGACCGTCGCGTCGTCGACGCCGTTGATCAGCTCCGACGAGCAGCGCTCGCCGACGAGGCCCCGGTAGACGCTGACCTCCTTGTCCACCGCGTCGGACTCGAGCGGGTGTCCGACCGCCTCGTGGAACAGCACCCCGCCCATCCCGGGGGCGAGGACGACGGTCATCTCGCCCGCGGGGGCGGGGACCGAGTCCAGCATCGTCACGGCGCGCCGGGCGGCGACGTCGGCGACGGACGACGGAGGGTTCCGGTCGATGAACTCGACGCCGCTGCACGCCGCCGGCCCGTGGAAGCCCGTCTGGATGTTCCCGTCGCGGGCCGCGACCACCTGGGCGACGAGGCGGATCCGCGGGCGTTCCTCCTCAACCCATGCGCCGTCCGACGTGGCGATCGCCTTGCGCTGGAGCGAGTCGCCGTAGACCCCGATCACCTGGACGACCTCGGGGCTCCGGCCGCGCGCGACCTCGTCCACCTCGCGGAGCCAGGCGACCTTGTCGCCGGCGGGGACGAGCTCCGTCGGACGCTCGATCCGGTTGACCGGGTCGCGCGTCCGCTCCGTGAGGTCGACCACCGAGCCCGGCTCGCCGTGGGCCAGGGCCGCGGCCGCCGCCTCGGCCGCGTCCAGCAGGGCGGGACGATCGAGCCGGTTCGAGTAGGCGTAGCCGAACGAGGTGCCGCGACACACGCGCACCCCGGCCCCGCGGTCGTGCCCCGTGGTGAGCTCCTCGACCTTGCCGTCGTCCAGCCGGATCGACGTGGTCGACGTGTCCTCGACGAACAGCTCCGCGAAGGAGCCGCCCCGGCGACGCGCGACGCGGAGGACCTCCTCAGCAAGCTCGCGCTCCACCATGGATGGCGATGCTACCCGAGCCCGGGCGTGCGCTACGGTCAGCCGTCATGGACCCGGCCGCCGATCGACGCCGCGCGCGCACCGACCTGGCATGGCTGGCCCTCCTCGCCGCGGTCGTGCTCGCGGTGATGCTTTGGCCGTACGCGGGCCACGGGTACCGGTTCGGGGTCGGCCCGGACATGCCGGTGTACCTGTGGTGGTCGCGGGTCGGGGGATCCGAGGGCCTCTCGCTGGTGGGCGAACGGCCCGGCATCCCGGCGCTGATCGGCGCGTTGTCGGGCACGCTCCACCTGCAGGTCGTGGCCGTCGCCGCGGGGCTCCAGGCCGCGCTCGGCGCCGCGATCGGCGCGGCCGCGGCGGTCCTGGTCCGGGGACGGACGCGGGAGGTCCCCGCCCGGCTCGCCTGGGTCGCGGCCGGCGCCCTCGCGGGCCTGTTCGCCGTGCACCTGGGGGCCGGGTACCTCGCCAACCTCGCGTTCGTGTTGGCCTTCCTCGGCGCGGGCCTCGTCCTGGCCCTGCCGCGGGACCGGCGCGCCTCCCCGGCCGCCGCCGCGATCCTGCTGGCCGGCGGCGGGCTCGCGCATCCGCAGTTCTTCCTGGTCGGCATCGCGATCCTGCTCGCGATCGCGGCCTGGAGCCGGCGCACCACGGCCGAGGACGAAGAGGGGATCCCGCGACGGATCGCCGTCGCGGTCGTCGCCGCCGGGGGGGTGGTCGTCGCCGGCCTGGCATCGATGCTCCTGGGGCCGGCGCGTCTCGCGGTCGACACCTCGAAGGACGCCTTCCTGCGACGCGCGGGGCTGACGGCGTCGCTCCGCGACGCGTACCTCGATCGGTTCGTCCATCGGTGGGCGCGCTACGTGCAGTTCGTCGCGATCCCGCTCGCCGTCCCCGGTGGGATGCGGACCGTCGCGTTCACGGCGCGGTTCCTGATCGGATGGGGGCTCGCGATGCTCGTCGGGGTGCCGATCGGGCTCGTCACCGGCTGGTATCCCGCGGACCGCCTGATCACGTTCGCGTTCCCGGTCCCGATCCTGGCGGGCGTCGGCCTCGCCTGGGTGTGGCGGCGGCTGGAGGCTCGGAAGGTGCTGGCGACCCTCACGGTGGCGGCGCTCGCGGGCGCGATGGCCGCGGGCGCCCTGATCGCCTGGACCCGGCAGGCGCCGTTCCTCACGCCGCTCGAGGTCGACCGGGTGACGACCGCGGCCCGGATCGCCGACCGTGTGCCGCCGGGCACGCCGCTCGTCTTCGTCGTGAACGACGTGGATGCCACGGCGACGTTCCTGGCCACGCGGGCGGCGAACGTGGTCCGCGCGGCCGTGCCGCCGGCCCGCGCCGCCGACGTCCACGTCTACGTCGGGACGCCGACCAACCTCCTGGAGGGTCGGCCGACGGTCACGGGAGCGCCCGAGTACGACGCGCTCTCCCGGATCTCCCTGGCGGACATCCCGACCGAGGGTCCGGAGCCGCTCGTGATCGTCGTGGTTCCGTTCGATCGGACGCCGGCGGGCCGCGCCGACCCCCGGCTGACCCGATGGTCGCGCGGGGTGTTCGCCTCGCTCCCCGGCACGGCCGCCGACGCCGGTCCCGTCCGCGACCCGCTCCAGCCGTCGACCCCGGCCGGCATCGCGCTCGCCGCGCTCGCGATCCTGGGGCTCGCGTGGATCGCCGGGTACGGGTGGTCGCGCTGGGCGATCGCGGACCGGCCCACGGCGATCGCCCTCGCGCCCGCGTTCGGGGTCGCGACGCTGATCCTCGCCGCGATCGTCCTCGAGCGCCTCGGGCTACCGCTCGCCGGCGGCGCCGGCCCGACGATCGTCACGCTCGTCGCGGCCGGCGGCGGGTTCGTCGCCCTGGCGGTCGGCGAACGCCGCGCCGGCGCGTAGCCGGCGACGGCCGTCGACCAGCAGCCAGACGAGCGCGCCGATCACGACCGGCGTGATCGCGTAGTGCCCGACGAGGACGTTGACGTCGTAGGCGCCGGGGAACCGCGACGGCTCGGCGGCCCACTGGGACACGGCGAGCGCGCTCGAGACCGTGATCAGCACCGCTCGGGGGACGCGCGGCAGCAGCCAGGCGAGCGGGAGCGCCCACACGACGTACCAGGGCAGCAGCACGGGGCCGAGCAGCATCAGCAGCAGCAGCGACCACCCCCAGGCGGCCCCGACCTCCACGACGTCCGCGTCCGCCGGGCGTCCGCCCCGCGGCGCCAGGCGCCAGACGGCTCGCAGCAGCAGGACCACGCTCACCACGAGCAGCGCCGCGAAGGTCAGCCGAGTGACGATGCCGAGCGCGTCGCCCGACAGCGCGTCGAGGAGACGCCGGACGAACCGGGACGGCGCCAGCCATCCCTCGTGGCCCGCGAGCTCCGACATGCCGAGCGTCGGATCGTGGAGCTGGAGGAAGGGCGACGCGACCACCAGCCCGATCGCCGCCGCCAGCCCCGCCCGCGTGAAGGACGCGCGCAGGCGCTCGCCCGCGGGACGGCGCGCGACGCACCACACGAGCAGGACGAGCAACGGGAGGGCGGCCGTCGCCTTGACGAGCGTGGCGAGCGCGAGGACGGCCACCGCGGCGAGCTCCCGGCCGCCCAGCAGCAGCCAGAGCCCCGCGGCGATCCCGAGCGCGACCCACAGGTCGTTGTGTCCGCTCGCCGCCGACTGGAACAGCACGACCGGGTTCAGCCCGAACGCCGCCACCGCGAACGCCGACCGCAGCGGCCACGCGCGACGGGAGGTCGCGTAGATCGCCGCCACGGCGCCGAGGCTCGCCGCCACGGCCAGCACGCGGAACGTCGCGACGAGCGCCTCGACGGACCCGATCCAGCGCGACAGGAGCGCGGACGCCCCGGTGAACAGCGGTCCGTACACCGCGGGGGTGTCGAGCCACTTCGGCCCGACGAGATGGAACAGCGGATCGCCGGGGAAGTCGGCCGGCGTCGCGACGTACGGGTTCGCGCCGTGGATCCCCGCGATGCGGCCGTAGAAGGCGTACGAGTAGACGTCCCGGGAGAACAGCAGCGGGAGCGTCAGGACGACGACGTGATACGCAACCGTCAGCACGAGCACGGACCGCACGCTCACGCGACCCTGCCAGGCCGCGCGCAGGACGACCAGGAACGACGCGGCCGCGGCCGTCACCGCGATCACACCGGCGATCGCGAGCGCCGCGCCGTCCAGCCGGTCGAGCCCGACCGCTCGAGCGAGCCACGCGAACGGCCCCGTAGGCACGACCCCATCCGGGAGCACGGGCTGCAACGGCGATCCGGGGACGCTCGCGACGAGGGCGACCAGCAGCACGCCGAGGACCGAGCACCAGATCGCGAGCGTGGCGTGGCGTGACGGATCGCGCGGTCGCTGCACCGTCGCGGACGCTACCACCTGCGTAGATGCGACCTTCGACGGACCCGCGAGCGCCCTTCGGCCTAGGGACCGGACGCACGCCCGGGTGGATACTGATCGGACGGAGATGCCGCTCCCGCACCGCGGCGGCACCGCACGGCTCGGTGCGACATCTCGCCACTGCCCAAGGCCGATGGCCCGCGAGCCGACACCTCGCGGGTCGTCGCGCGTTCGGGGCTCCCGCTCAGCCGGGGGCCCCGCCGGTCTTCGGTCGCTCGAAGCGACCGAAGACCGCCACCAGGCCGACCAGGATCGCCGCCGGGACGGCGATCCACACCACCCGCTGCAGCCACCACGCCGGCGTCGAGTCGTGCTCGCGTCCGAGCCCGAGCGGCCAGAGCAGCAGGATCGCGAGCAGGTACGCGGTCATGTGCCACAGGAACAGCGTCATGATCACGCCGTTCACCGCGACCGTGAACGCCCACGGACCCGCCCGCTGCAGCCATCGGCTGAGCCACGGACGGAGCAGCATCGCGACCCCGATCGCCCAGATCCCAGCGGCCATGAAGCACACGGTCGGCGGGTACGCGTTCGAGATCGCCTCCACGTCCGTGCCCAGCAGGCTCTTGGGGTAGTAGCCGATCCCGGGGAACCATTCGAACCGGACGTCCCCGAACAACCGGAAGACCCAGGGGTTCGTCATGAGCACCAGGGTGCCGAGCCCCGCGGCGGCCATCAGCCAGAACGTGCGGCGGGGCTGCGCCGTCAGCGTGCCGTCGGCGTAGAAGTGGCCGATCTGGTGCGGCAGGAGCAGCACGAAGGCCACGTTGAACCAGCGCACGACCGGATGGCCGAACCCGAACGCGACCACGTCGACGACGATCGTCCCGACGATCATCACCGCGGGCACCCACAGGCGGAACCGGCGATGGAGCCACACCGTGGCCGGGCTGATCGCGACCACGATCACGTAGACGGCCAGGAACCACAGCGGCCCGAACGGGAGCGTCGAGCCCGGCGGCAGGTTCCACCGGAGCAACCGCGTGTCGCCCCACAGCGGCGGCCCGGTCGCCCGGCCCACATCCGCGATGTGCAGGATCACCTCGACGACCGCCCACACGCCCAGGAACACGAGCGAGGGCCGGAGCAGCCGGGCCTCGCGGCTGCGGACGAACGACCAGGTCGACCCGCCGCGGCGGCGCGTGGCATCGAGGGCGACGAGGTTCGAGAAGCCGCCCACGAAGAAGAAGATCGGCATCACCTGGAGGAACCAGGTCGCGAGCCACAGGTACGACGTGATCCCGATCGCGCTGGTCATGTACAGGAGCCGGTCCTGCCACCAGATGATGCCGATGAACCAGTGCCCGATCACGACCGCGAGGATGCTCGCGGCCCGGAGGAAGTCGACGTACCGATCGCGCGTGGCGGGGGTCCGCGCCGCGAGCGACGCGGCCTGGTGCCTCACGCGTCGGTTCTACCCCACCGGGCGGCTGGACGCGACCGGGCGGCTGGACGCGACCGGGCGTCGTCGGCGATGCTGGCGCGATGGACGAGACGACGACCGAGGGCACGCCGGGGTCGGGGACGGCCGACGAGCGCACGGCGCTCCCCGCGGACGGTGAGCTCGAGGCCTCGCCGCCGCGTCCGCGAGCCACCGGCCCGATGCACGAGGGGGGCCCGATCGCGATCGCGATCGGGATCGCCTCCGCGATCGGGTTCGCGAGCCTCGCCTTCCTGCTCGCGTTCGCGTTCTTCGCGGCCGTCGCGATCTACGCGCTGGTCAAGGCGATCGGCGACGAGGGGTCCGGCAACCCCGTGGTGGTCGTGCTGATCACCGTCCTGCTCCTCACGACGTTCGTCGCGCTGCTGTGCGTGGGGATCGGGAAGCTCGGGACGTCGCTCACCCCCAAGAAGCGCCGCCGGGACTGAGCGGTCCCGTCGGCGATCAGCCGTCGACCAGTTGGCCCCCGGCCATCACCCGGCCGGGCTCGACGAGCCGCAGGGTCGCCCAGACGTCTTCGATCGGAACGCCGAAGCCTGTCGAGGCCGCGCGAGCCGCGGCGACCAGCGCCGCGCGATCGATCTCGGCGCCGCGGGAGCGGAGCCACAGGTCGAGGTAGACGATCCGGCCCGCGTCCGACACGGATCGCTCCCCGAGCGTCATCCGATCGACCGCCGTGAAGGTGCACCAGGTGCCTGCGGGCTCGGCCCCGATCGCGGACGCGACCGCCCGCGCGACGGACGCCAGCGCCGCGTCGGCCTCGGCGTCACCGCCGGCGGGGGCGAGCGACCGGATATGCACGACGGGCACGCCTCGACCCTACCCGACGAGCACGGCGAGCGGTCTCGGCCGCGTCCGGTCCACGACCGACCCCTTCCCGACCGGGGTCGGCCGAAACCCCCGGAGGCATCCCCTTCCGAGCGTCGCTAGGCTCCGACCGTGACGCACCGGCTGCTCCTGGACGTCTCGAGCCTCGGGTACCGCGCGTTCTTCGCGCTCCGCGACCTGGTCCGGGGCCCCGACGGGACGCCGGTCGGCGCGGTCCACGGCTACCTCGACATGGTCACGCGCCTCGTGGCCACGCGACGCCCCGACGAGGTCGTGCACGTGTACGACCACGACTGGCGCCCGTCGGCGCGGACGGACCTCTACCCCGGCTACAAGGCGAACCGACCGCCCGACCCGGAGGGCCTCCCGGAGCAGTTCGTCCTGCTGCGGCGGGCGCTCGACCTCACCGGGATGCTGCAGGCGCAGGCGCCGAGCTGGGAGGCGGAGGATGCGATCGGCGCCTTCGCCGTCGAGGCGCGGGACACGGACCGGATCGAGATGGTGAGCGGCGACCGCGACCTGATCCAGCTCGTGCGTGACCCGGCGGTGAAGCTGCTGTTCACGGTCCGCGGTGTGTCGGAGCTGCTCGAGCTCGACGAGGCGGCCGTGCTCGCGAAGTACGCGGTCCCCGCCGATCGGTACGCGGAGTTCGCGATCCTGCGCGGCGACCCGTCCGACGGGCTCCCCGGCGTGCACGGGGTCGGCGAGAAGACGGCGGCGGCCCTGATCCAGACGTACGGCTCGCTCGAGGAGCTCCTGGCGGACGCCGCGGGCGACGCGCCGCGGCCGGGGCCGCTGAAGGGCAAGCCGGCGCTCCGGTCGCGCCTCCGCGACGCGCGCGACTACGTCGAGACGATGCAGCGGCTGGTCCCGATCAACCTGGACGCGCCGCTCGAGGTCTGGGCGGGCGAGCGCGACGACGCCGCGCTGAAGGCCCTGGCGGACGAGCGGGGGTTCCGCGGGCCCGCGTTGCGGCTGCTCGCCGCCCTCGACAGCGCCGGCGCCGCCTGACCCCCCTATACTTCGTCGGACGCGATAAGGAATCGCCCACCCGATGCCACGACCATCCCTCGCCGACGTTCGCCGCCCCCAGATCCTGGAGGCGTACGCGCGCTGCCTGGTCTCGTACGGATGGGAGGGCAGCACGCTCGACCGGATCGCCGAGGAGGCCGGCGTCACCCGCGCGTTGGTGCGTCACTACCTCGGCAACCGTGACGAGGTCGATCGGGCGCTCGTCGAGCACCTGCGCGCGCGCTACGTCGACTGGTTCCAGGGGCTGGGCCGGGGGGTGCCTCCGTCGCGGCGGTTGTCCGCGATCGTCGATGCCCTGCTGACGACCGATCCGGAGGAACCCACGCAGGTCGTCGACGCGTTGTTCGCGGCGAGCAAGGACCGACCCGAGCTCCAGGACGCCCTCCGCGCGATGTACCGGGAGCTGGAGCAGCTCGTCGAGACGGAGCTCGCCGCGGCCCATCCCGGCGCGGATCCGGGGCGACGACGGACCGTCGCGTACGGGTTGGTCTGCCTCGTCGGGATGCACCGATCGCTGGATGCGATCGGGTTCCCGTCCGAGCGTGCGATCCAGGCCAAGGCCTGCGCGGACAGACTCGTCGCGGACCTCGCCTGAGTCGGCCTCCCGCCGCGATCCCGCCCACCGGACCTGCGCTTGACACCGGTGCCGCCGGTTCCTTATCGTTCGCGACAATCAACTCTCCACCGCAGGGAGGACCCATGCGTTCGCTCCGAACCCCCACTCGTCCACTGCCGGGCGTCGCCCTCGCGCTCGCGATCGTCGGGCTCCTGGTCGCCGTGCCGGTCCCCGTGGGAGCCACGCCGACCTCCACGCCCGAGTTCTACACGGAGGTGCCGGCGAACCTCGACGCGTCCGCCCCCGGCGACGTGATCCGCTGGGAACCCGAGACGGACCTCTGGTGGACGCTGAGCGCGCTCACGGCCTACCGGGTGATGTACCGCTCGGATGGGGCCTCGGGGGAAGCGGTCGCCGAGACCGCGATGGTGTTCGTCCCGGAGGGGCCTACCCCCGAGGGCGGGTGGACCGTGGTGGCCTGGGCCCACGGCACGTCGGGGGTCGGCGACGCCTGCGCCCCGTCGAAGTACCCGAGCCTCTACCCGAGCCCGTGGCCCGGCTACGTCAACGAGGTGGCCCACCTCGTCCATCAGGGGCACGTGGTGGTGGCCCCGGACTACGAGGGCCTCGGTACCCCTGGACGTCACACGTACCTGCACACGGACGCGCAGGCCAACGCCGTGATCGACGGCGTTCGCGCCGCGCGAGCCCTGGCGGGGCAGGTGGCGGGCGCCGCGACCGACACGCGGTGGGCCGTCGTCGGACACTCCCAGGGCGGTCAGGCGGCGGCCGGCGCGGCGGAGCTCGCCTCGGCTCGCGCGCCCGAGCTCGAGCTCGTCGGCGCGGTCCTGTTGGCTCCCGCGATGGGCCTACGGTCGCTGACGCGAACGATGGCCTCGAATGCGCCCTGGTTCCCGTACACGAGCTACGTGGGCGCCGGGATCGGCGCGACGCACCCCGGCTTCGACTACGCGGCCTTCGTCGGGCCGCAGCTGCTGCCCCTGATGGCGTACGCCGAGGAGCTGTGCTTCGACGAATGGTTCGGCGCCGCTCTCACCTACTACCGGCCCGGCCTGCATCGGAACCTCGCGGCCGGATGGAGCCAGGACCCCAACGTCCGCGACTACTTCGCCAGCGCCAGGATCGGGACCAGGCCTGCGGTCGCCCCGATGCTCGTGCAGCAGGGCACGAGCGACATCCTGTATCGGGCGCTGGACCGTCAGGTGGCGACCTTCTGCGCCCAGGGTGACGCGGTCGCCTGGGACGTCTACCTGCACACGAACCACGGCTTGGTCGTGCCGCGGAGCTGGCCGACGGTTCGCGATTGGCTGGCCGATCGGTTCGAGGGGAAGCCGGCACCGAGCGACTGCTGAGGGTCCTGCCGCTACCCTGCCCCCCGATGACGGGTGCAGACGCGGCTCCGGAGGTCGTGCGGCTCGACCGCGCCGCGATCGTCGTGGACGGGCGTCGGATCCTCGGCCCCATCGACCTGGTGGTGCGCGCGGGCGAGCGGTGGGTCCTGCTCGGTCCGAACGGCTCCGGGAAGACCACGCTCCTCGGGCTCGCGGGCGCGCGCCGGTTCCCGACCTCGGGCTCGGTCACGATCCTGGGGCTGACGCTCGGCCGGGGCGACAGCCGGAGCCTGCATCCCAGGATCGGTCATGGGTCGCACGCGCTGACGGAGCTGATGCCCCGCCACCTCACCGCGCTCGACGTCGTTCTGACGGGTCGGCGCTCCTCGCTCGTGACCTGGCTGCAGCCCTACGACGAGGACGACCACACGATCGCCCGCGAACGCCTGGACGAGGTGGGGTGCGCGCCGTTCGCGGACCGGACGTTCACGACCCTCAGCCAGGGCGAGCGGCAGCGGGTGCTCCTGGCGCGGGCGCTCGCGGGCGATCCGGAGCTCCTGATCCTCGACGAGCCTGCCGCCGGGCTCGACCTGCCGGCACGGGAGGCGTTGATCGCGGCGCTCGAGACGGCGGCGACG